>JANLPL010000263.1:0-13775 GCA_031367195.1 Bradyrhizobium sp. | reverse complement strand
GTCATTTTTCCCGATCCGACCAGCGTTGGCAGTTGGTGAATTTCCGGTCGAATGGCTGATCAAGTGTGGACTTTGTCGGGATGGACTGGAGTACGCCGCGAATTGCAGAAATCCGTCAGTTCATTTGCGAAATAATCTTCGACATGAATTGCATTAAGGTCCTTTGCGTGCCTGTTCCCGGTTTGGCTCACCCCGCCATCCCCACGGCCCGTGCGGCCAACACCCCAATCAAATGGGCGCGATAGTCGCTGGCTGCGTGTATGTCGCTGCCGAGCTGTTTTGCATCAACCAAGATGCCGGTCAGGGCATTGGCCGCGAACGATTGCGTGAGCGCCGCTTCCATCGCTGGCACCCGAAACACGCCGTCGTTGCCAGCACCGGTCACCGCCACCCGGACGCCACTTGCCGTTTCGGCAACGGCCACGCCAACAAGCGCATAGCGCGACGCCGGATTGGAGAACTTGGCATAGCGGAAGCGCTTGGCTAACGGGAAGTGGATCTCGGTCAGGATCTCGTTGTCTTCCAATGCGGTTGTAAACAAGCCTTTGAAAAACTGCTCGGCCGAGAGCATCCGCTTGGTCGTTTTAAAGCTTGCACCTAAGGCGAGGGCTGCGGCGGGATAGTCGGCGGCGGGATCGTTGTTGGCGAGCGAGCCGCCGATAGTGCCGCGGTGGCGCACGGCGGGATCGCCGATCAGGCCGGCGAGCGCGCCCAGGCCCTTGATCGCGTCATGCACCAGCGGGCTCGCCGCGACGTCGGCATGGCGGGTCATCGCGCCGATCACGATCATGTCGCCCTCGCGCGAAATCCCGGCAAGGTCCGCAACCTTGCGCAGATCGACGAGGTGAGCGGGCGCGGCGAGGCGCTGTTTCATGGTCGGCAGCAAGGTCTGGCCGCCGGCGAGCAGTTTGGAATCGTCCTTGGCGAGGGCCGCGACCGCGTCCGCGACGCTGGCGGGGGCTGCATATTCGAAGCTGTGCATGGAGGTTCTCCGAAAAGTTGGGGGTGGCGGCGGATTATTCGGCCGCGTGCTTGATCGGGCGCTTCTGAACCGCCTTCCAGACGGCGCTTGGCGTCGCGGGCATGGCGATGTCCTCGTGGCCCAAAGCGTCGGTGATCGCGTTGATCACCGCCGGGGGCGAGGCGATCGCGCCGGCCTCGCCGCAGCCCTTGATGCCGAGCGGGTTCGACGGGCAGACGGTCTCGATCGTGTCCACCGAGAAGGAGGGCAGGTTGTCCGCGCGCGGCATGGTGTAATCCATGTAGCTCGCGGTCAGGAGCTGGCCGTCTTCGTTGTATTGCGCGCCTTCCATCAGCGCCTGGCCGATGCCCTGCCCAATGCCGCCGTGCACCTGGCCGTGCACGATCATCGGGTTGATCAGCTTGCCGAAATCGTCCACCGCCGTGTAACGCTCGACGGTGACGACGCCGGTCTCGGGATCGATCTCGACCTCGCAGATATGAACGCCCGCGGGGAAGGTGAAGTTGGTCGGGTCCCAGAACGCGCATTCCTTCAGGCCGGGCTCAAGTTCCTGCCCGTTGAACTTGTGGGCGATATAGGCCTGCAACGCCACGGAGCCGAAATCGATTGCCTTGTCGGTGCCCTTGACGGTGAACTTGCCGTCCTTGAACTCGATGTCGTGCTCGGAGGCCTCCAGCACGTAGCCGGCGACCTTCTTGGCTTTGGCGACGACCTTGTCGAGCGCCTTCGAGATCGCCGACATGCCGACCGCGCCAGAGCGCGAGCCGTAAGTCCCCATGCCCATTTGCACCTTGTCGGTGTCGCCGTGGACGATGGCGACGTTCCCGATCGGGATGCCGAGGCGATCCGACACGAGCTGGGCGAAGGTCGTCTCGTGGCCCTGGCCGTGGCTGTGCGAGCCGGTGAGGATCTCGACCGTGCCGATCGGGTTCACCCGCACCTCGGCTGATTCCCACAGGCCGACGCCCGCGCCGAGCGAGCCGACCGCCGCCGAGGGCGCGATGCCGCAGGCCTCGATGAAGGCGGAGAAGCCGATTCCGCGCAGCTTGCCCTTGGCCGCCGAAGCCGCCTTGCGCGCAGCCACGCCCTTGTAGTCGGCGTGGATCAGCGCCTTGTCGAGCGCGCCCGCGTAGTCGCCGACGTCATAGGCCATGATGACCGGCGTCTGGTGCGGGAACGTGGTGACGAAGTTCTGGCGGCGGAATTCGGCGGGGTCGCGGCCGGTTTCGCGCGCGGCAAGCTCCATCAGGCGCTCGATCACGAAGGTCGCCTCGGGACGGCCGGCGCCGCGATAGGCGTCGACCGGCGCCGTGGTGGTGTAGATCGCATCCACCTCGGCGTAGATCGCGGGGATGTTGTACTGGCCCGACAGCAGCGGCGCGTAGAGATAGGTCGGCACCGACGAGGCGAAGGTGGAGAGATACGAGCCCATGTTGGCGAGCGTGTGGACGCGCACGCCCGTCACCTTGCCAGATGCGTCCATCGCCAACTCAGCATGGGTCGCGTGGTCGCGGCCGTGCGCGTCGGAGAGGAACGCCTCGGTGCGGTCGGCGGTCCACTTGACCGGGCGGTCGATCTTCTTGGCCGCCCAGGCGCAGATCGTCTCCTCGGCGTAGATGAAGATTTTCGAGCCGAAGCCGCCGCCGACGTCGGGGGCGACCACGCGCAGCTTGTGCTCGGGCGCGAGGCCGATGAAGGCCGACAGCACCAGACGCGCGACATGCGGGTTCTGGCTCGTGGTGTAGAGCGTCATCGTGTCGGTGCCGGAATCGTAATCGCCGACCGCCGCGCGGGGCTCCATCGCGTTCGGGATCAGCCGGTTGTTGACGAGGTCGAGCTTGGTGACATGCGCGGCCTTGGCGAAGGCGGCGTCGGTGGCGGCCTTGTCGCCGAGGTGCCAGTTATAGCAGGTGTTGTCGGGCGCGGCTTCGTGAATATTGGCGCCGCCGACAGCCTTCTTCAGATCGATCACGGCCGGCAGCACGCCGTAGTCGACGTTGATCTTCTCGGCCGCGTCGCGCGCCTTCGCATAGCTGTCGGCGATGACGACCGCGACGGCGTCGCCGACATAGCGCACCTTGCCCTGCGCCAGCGCGGGATGGGCGCCCGCCTTCATCGGCGAACCATCCTTGGAATGGATCATCCAGCCGCAGATCAGGCCGCCGACCTTGTCGGCCGCGATGTCATGGCCGGTAAAGATGGCGACCACGCCGGGCGAGGAGGCGGCTTCGGCGAAATCGATGGCGTTGATCGTGGCGTGCGCGTGCGGCGAACGCAGGAAATAGGCGTGCGCCTGGCCCGGACGATTGATGTCATCGACGTAGCGGCCCTTGCCGGTGATGAAACGAATGTCTTCCGTGCGCTTGACGGAAGCGCCGAGGCCTGTCGCGCTCATGTGTTTCTCCCTGAACCTTTTCGTGGCCCGCTTATGTCGCGGCGCCCATTTCGCGCGCGCCCTGCGCGACCGATTTGACGATGTTGTGGTAGCCCGTGCAGCGGCAGATGTTGCCTTCGAGCTCGTGCCGAATCGTCGCCTCGTCGAGTTGATGGCCCTTGCGGTTGACCATATCGACCGCGGTCATGATCATGCCCGGGGTGCAATAACCGCATTGCAGGCCGTGATTGTCCTGGAACGCCTGCTGCATCGGATGCAGTTTGCCGCCATGCGCCAGACCCTCGATGGTGGTGACCTGCGCGCCGTCGCAGGACGCCGCCAGCGTCGTGCAGGACTTGACCGCCTTGCCGTCGATATGGACGACGCAGGCGCCGCATTGCGAGGTGTCGCAGCCGACATGGGTGCCGGTCAGCCGCAGATGTTCGCGGAGGAACTGAACCAGCAGCGTGCGCGGTTCGACAGGGGCCGACACGGCTTTGCCGTTGACCGTCATCGAAACTTGAACCATTCGAAAATTCCTCCCAAACGACGTCAGCGTCGCGGTCTCTCGCCTCGCCGTGTGATGCAGGAGGGCGGAGACGAGGCAGTGACGTCGGACGACCGGCGCGGCCATGCGCCGCCCCCGTGGGTGGGGACACTTGCCCGCCCGCCGCACAGGCGTCAACAGGAAAAAGGCGCCGATATGTCCGGTCAAGTATAGCGCTTCCTCAAGCTGACGGGGCCTCGACATTTTTCCCAGGGCGCGCGGCGATCGCAGCGCGGGAAGGCTTGCGGACGGGCGTCCCGGGCGGATCGAGATTTGCGCCGTCGGCGCAGCTTGCGTCGAGCCGCGTCCGAACGTCTTGACAAAGCCCAAAAAAGCGCCAATGCCGAAGATGTTGACGCGCGCGCAAACGCAGCGTTGATGGGGTAGAAACGAGGCAAGAGAGCGAAGACGCGACACGAAGCGTCGCTTGCCGCTGGAATCAGCGGGTTGGCGCGTTTTGTGCTTGACGTCCGCGGCCGACAAGGCGTCTCGGGCCAGAGGGGGCGATCGCCGCATGGACCAACTATTACAGCAGCTCATCAACGGGCTGACGCTGGGCTCGATCTACGGTCTCATCGCCATCGGTTATACGATGGTGTTCGGCATCATCGGCATGGTCAATTTCGCGCATGGCGACGTGTTCATGCTGTCGTCCTTCATCGCCATCATCGTCTTTCTGTTCCTCACCAAGACCGTGGGGCTGGGCTTCATCCCGCTCGCGCTGGTCATCGTGCTGGTGGCGGGCATGACGCTGACTTCGGTGTGGAACTGGACCATCGAGCGACTGGCCTATCGGCCCTTGCGCGGTTCGTTCCGGCTCGCGCCGCTGATTTCGGCGATCGGCATGTCGACTTTCCTGTCGAACTTCGTTCAGGTCGCGCAAGGCCCGCGCAACAAGCCGGTGCCGCCGATGTTCAACCAGATCATCCATCTCGAATACGCCGGCCATTCGATTGAAGTGCAATATCGGCAGATCGTCATCATGGCGGTGACGGCGGTGCTGTTGTTCGCGTTCTGGTGGCTGGTGCAGCGCACCAATCTCGGTCGGGCGCAGCGCGCCTGCGAACAGGATCGCAAGATGGCGGCGCTGATCGGCGTCGATGTTGACCGCACCATCTCCATCACCTTCGTGATCGGCGCGGCGCTCGCGGCGGTCGCCGGCGCGATGTACGTGCTGCAATATGGCGTGGTGAACTTCTCCGACGGCTTCCTGCCCGGCGTGAAGGCTTTCACCGCCGCCGTGCTCGGCGGCATCGGGTCGCTGCCCGGCGCGGTGCTCGGCGGGCTGATGATCGGCCTGATCGAGACCCTGTGGCAGATGATACCGACGCAGGGCGTGCCGGAATACAAAGACGTCGCGGCGTTCTCGATCCTGGCGATCACGCTAATCTTCATGCCCTCGGGTATTCTTGGCCGGCCCGAAATCGAGAAGGTGTGACGATGGACGCCTCCGCAGACGCCAAGGGCGCGGGCTACGCGCTGAAGGAAGCCACGATCGCCGCGCTGATCACGCTGGCGCTATGCACGCCGATCATCATGTTCCGCACCGAGTCGGATCAGAACACCGGCGCGCTGGAGCTTCAGTTCCGCTGGATCCCCGTGGCGGTGTTCATGGCGCTGGCTTTCTTCGGCCGGCTGGTGGCGCTGACCTACAACTTACGCCCGGCGCGCGCGAAAGCGGTTCCCGACGTCGCGCCGCCGACGGGAATTCGCGCCTTCTTCGGCTATGTCATTGGCCCGCTCGGGCTGTTGTTCCTGTTTGTCTATCCCTTCCTCGTGGTGTGGTGGCTGGGGTCCAGCGGCGCGTTGAAGTGGGTTGACAGCTACGGCATCCAGATCCTCATCTACGTGATGCTGGGCTGGGGCCTCAACATCGTCGTCGGCCTCGCCGGCCTGCTCGATCTCGGCTATGTCGCCTTCTACGCAGTCGGCGCCTACGCCTACACGCTGCTCGCCACGGGCTTCGGGTTGTCGTTCTGGATCTGTCTGCCGATCGCCGGCGTGCTGGCCGCGCTGTGGGGCATGATCCTCGGTTTCCCCGTGCTGCGTCTGCGCGGCGATTATCTCGCCATCGTCACGCTCGCGTTCGGAGAGATCGTCCGCACCATCCTGATCAACTGGACGGCGTTCTCCGGTGGCTCGGCGGGCATCAGCTCGATCCCGAAGATCACCTTCTTCGGACTGCGTTTCGCCGACGCCGACGACGGCTTCGATACCTATTTCGGGATGGATTACTCACCGATCCACGGCAAACTGTTCCTCTATTACGTCATCCTCGGGCTGGCGCTGATCACCAATCTGGTGACGCTGCGGCTCAGACGGCTGCCGATCGGCCGCGCGTGGGAAGCCTTGCGCGAGGACGAGATCGCCTGCCGGTCGCTCGGCATCAACACCACCAACACCAAACTCACCGCCTTCGCGCTCGGCGCCTTCTTTGCGGGGCTCGCCGGTTCGTTCTTCGCGGTCAGGCAGGGGTTTGTCAGCCCGGAGAGCTTCACTTTCAACGAATCGGCGACGATCCTCGCCATTGTCGTGCTCGGCGGCATGGGCTCGCAGATCGGCGTCGCGCTCGCCGCGGTGGCGCTGATCGGCGGGTTCGAGATGCTGCGCGAACTGGGCTGGCTGAAGACGTTTATGATCGACTATTTCGGCATGACCAACTTCGATCCGGCGCAATATCGCGGGCTGCTGTTTGGTCTGGCGATGGTCGTGATGATGGTGGTGCGCCCGCGCGGCTTCGTCTCGACCCGCTCGCCTTCGATCTATCTGAAGCGGCGCACGGCGGTCTCGGCCGATCTCGTCAAGGAAGGGCACGGCTGATGCGCTGGTTGAGCGATCCTCTGCTCGTCGTCGAGCATCTGACGATGCGGTTTGGCGGACTCGTGGCCGTCAACAACCTGTCGTTTCAGGTCGGGCGCGGCGACATCACCGCGCTGATCGGCCCCAACGGCGCCGGCAAGACCACCGTGTTCAACTGCGTGACCGGCTTCTACAAGCCCACCGAAGGCCGGCTCGCGCTCGCGCGCGCTGGGGCGGTGGATATCGACGCCATCGAGGCGTTGACCCGCTCCTCGGCCAGACACGCGCAAAGCGGCTCCAACGCATTGTTCCTGCTCGAACGGATGCCCGGCCATCTGATCGCGCATCAGGCCAAGGTCGCGCGCACATTCCAGAACATCCGGTTGTTCCAGGGCATGACGGTGCTCGAAAACATCATGGTGGCGCACCACAATCTGTTGATGCGCGCGAGCGGCCTCACGGTGCTCGGCCTGTTGGGCGCGCCGCATTTCCGCTCGACGGAAGCCTGGGCGGTGGAGCGCGCCAAATATTGGCTCGACAAGATCGGCCTGATGGACCGCGCCGACGATCCCGCCGGCGAATTGCCCTATGGCGCGCAGCGTAGGCTGGAGATCGCCCGCGCCATGTGCACCGACCCGGTGCTGTTGTGCCTCGACGAGCCGGCGGCGGGCCTCAACCCGCGCGAGAGTCTGGAGCTCAACACGCTGCTCAACACCATCCGCGGCGAACATGGCGTCTCGATCCTGCTGATCGAACACGACATGTCGGTGGTGATGCAGATCTCCGATCACGTCGTGGTGCTCGATTACGGCACGAAGATCTCGGACGGCACGCCGACCGAGGTGCGCAACGATCCCAAGGTGATCGCGGCCTATCTCGGCGTCGCCGACGAGGAAGAACTGGCCCACGTCGAAGCGGAGATCCACGCATGAGCGCCGCCAGCCTCGCGCCGAGCGCCGTGCCCAGACCGCTGTTGCAACTTCGCGGCGTCCACACGTTCTACGGCAAGATTCAGGCGTTGAAGGGCGTCGATCTCGACGTCAACGAAGGCGAGATCGTCACGCTGATCGGCGCCAACGGCGCCGGCAAATCCACCACCATGATGACGATCTTCGGCAGCCCGCGCGCCAGGCAAGGGACCGTCACGTTCGAGGGCGAGGACATCACCGGCCTGCCGCCGCATCTGATCGCCCGCAAGTCGATCGCGCAATCGCCGGAGGGGCGGCGCATTTTCCCGCGCATGACGGTGTACGAAAACCTGCAAATGGGCGCCTCGATCGACAATTTCGCGCATTTCGACGAGGATCTCGCCAGCGCCTATCAGATGTTCCCGCGCCTGAAGGAACGGGCGCAGCAGCGCGGTGGCACGCTGTCGGGCGGCGAGCAGCAGATGCTGGCGATTGCGCGCGCGCTGATGTCCAGGCCTAAGCTGTTGTTGCTCGACGAGCCCTCGCTGGGTCTGGCGCCGCTGATCGTCAAACAGATTTTCGGCGCGATCCAGGATCTCAACCGCAAGCAGGGCCTTTCGGTGTTTCTGGTCGAGCAGAACGCGTTTCACGCGCTCAAGCTCGCGCATCGCGGCTATGTCATGGTCAATGGCGCGATCACGATGAGCGGCACGGGCCAGGAATTGCTGGCGCGGCCGGAAGTGCGCGCGGCTTACCTCGAAGGGGGACATTGATGCTGGACTGGCTGCTGCCGGAAACCGACGGCGTCGCCATCGGGCTGCGACTGTTCATCGATTTCCTTGGGATATCGGCGGCGTTGGCGACGGGTCGCTCGTTCGCGTCGTCGTGGAGCCCGCTTTGGCTGACGGTCCCCGCCATGGCGGCGCTGGCGGCGGGGGTGCATTTTCTGCACTACGCGCTGTTCCAGGAGGTCTTGCTGTCGCCCTATTATTTCGGCGTGACCTTTCTCACGCTGCTGATCTTCGCCGCGCTCGGCTACCGCGCCAAACGCGCGTTGCAGATGGGCACTCAATATCGCTGGATGTTCCATACCGAGGGCATGTTCTGGAGCGAGCGCGCCCGACATTAGCCTTGCGGCTTGAAAAATTCTGGCTTTTGGGGGCGCAGGCGCGTGACTTCGACGAAAAAACACGCTTTAACCCGGCTTTGAAATCGGGGCGCTGACCGCGGTCGATGCCTCGCGAAGGTGTGTAACTAGGGAGTCAAATCGCATGAAAAAACTTGGGTTGTCGGGCGTGCTGCTCGCGGCAGGCCTCGCCTATGCGGGCGTGGCGTCGGCGGACGTGAAGATTGGCGTCGCCGGTCCGATCACCGGCCCGAACGCTTCGTTCGGCGCGCAGTTGACCAATGGCGTCGCCCAGGCGGCGGAGGACTTCAACAAGTCCGGCGGCATCCTCGGCCAGAAGATCGTAGTGGAGCAGGGCGACGACGTTTCGGACCCCAAGCAGGGGGTTTCGGTCGCCAACAAATTCGTCGGCGACGGCGTCAAGCTCGTGATCGGCCACTTCAATTCCGGCGTGACCATCCCGGCCTCGGAAGTCTATGCCGACAACGGCGCGCTGTTCATCACGCCCTCCGCGACCAACCCGAAGGTCACCGATCGCAAGTTGTGGGATGCGTTCCGCACCTGCGGCCGCGACGACCAGCAGGGCAAGCTGTGGGCGGATCTGGCGCTTGGCAAGCTCAAGGACAAGAAGATCGCCGTCCTTCACGACAAGACCCCGTATGGTCAGGGCCTCGCCGACGCGGCGAAGGGCTTCATGAACGCCGGCGGCAAGAAGGAAGTGATGTATGAAGGCGTGAACGTCGGCGAAAAGGATTATTCGGCGATCGTCTCCAAGATCAAGGCGTCTGGCGCGGATTTCGTGATGTGGGGCGGCCTGCACACTGAAGGCGGTCTGATCGTGCGGCAGATGCGCGACCAGGGCATGAAGACCGTATTGATCTCGGGCGACGGCATCACCGACGAGGAGTTCGCGCAGATCGGCGGCCCCGGCGTCGAAGGCACGCTGATGTCGTTCGGGCCGGACCCGCGCAACAACCCTTCAGCCAAAGCTGTCGTCGCCGAGTTCAAGGCCAAGAGCTACGATCCGCAGGGCTATACGCTCTATTCCTACGCCGGCATGCAGATCCTGAAGGCCGCCGCCGAGGCGACCAAGTCGCTCGACCCGAAGAAGATGGCCGCCTACATGCACGAGGGCAAGTCGTTTCACACCGTGATCGGCGACATCTCCTATGACAAGAAAGGCGACCGCACCAACGTCGACTACGTGTGGTACGTCTGGGAAAAGGGCGCGGACGGCAAGATTACCTATCACGAGCAGAAATGATCCAGCGTAGCTTTCGCGACGCCTGAACTCGACATGAAGGCCCGCCGCGACGGCGGGCTTTTTCGTTTCCCCCGCCGCCGTCTCGGCTAGCGCGATGCGGTGCGGCGGTTTAAGAGAAAAGTCGAACGCCCTTCGTAGCAGGTCAAACGGCTAGTAGCCACATTCTACCTTTCGTGTAGAGAAACCATAACGAGGGCGCGCGCCGCGCGGGAGAACCCAGCGCGGAACCTGTCCTGAACTGGAGACGCCAGATGTCGGCCAAGGATATTGTGATCGCCAGCGCCAAGCGCACCGCCGTGGGATCGTTCACGGGCAAATTCGCCAATACGCCCGCCCATGACCTCGCCGCGACCGCGATCACCGCCGCGCTCGCTTCGGCCAATGTGGCTGCCGCCGATGTCGACGAAGTGATCCTGGGCCAGGTTCTCTCGGGCGCGCAGGGCCAGAATCCGGCGCGGCAGGCGGCGATGAAAGCCGGCGTGCCGCAGGAAAAGACCGCCTTCGGGCTCAACCAGCTTTGCGGCTCGGGCCTGCGCGCGGTGGCTCTCGGCTTGCAGCAGATCGCCAATGGCGACGCCAGCGTGATCGTCGCCGGCGGCATGGAATCGATGTCGCTCGCCCCGCACGCCGCGCATCTTCGCAATGGCGTCAAGATGGGCGATTTCAAATATATCGACACGATGATCAAGGACGGCCTGACCGACGCGTTCCACGGCTATCACATGGGTAATACGGCGGAGAACATCGCCGCCAAATGGCAGATCAGCCGCGAGGAGCAGGACCGCTTCGCCACCGCTTCGCAGAACAAGGCGGAGGCCGCGCAGAAGGCTGGCAAGTTCAAGGACGAAATCGCGCCCTTCACGATTGCCTCCAAGAAGGGCGACGAGATCGTCCTCGACGACGAGTTCATCCGCCACGGCGTAACCTACGAGGCGCTGGCGAAACTGCGCGCGGCTTTCAACAAAGATGGCTCGGTGACGGCGGGCAACGCCTCCGGCCTCAACGACGGCGCGGCGATTTTGGTGCTGATGACGGCCGAGGAAGCCGAGAAGCGCGGCATCACCCCGCTGGCGCGCATCGCCTCCTGGGCGACCGCCGGCGTCGATCCCGCCATCATGGGCACGGGGCCAATCCCCGCCTCGCGCAAGGCGCTCGCCAAGGCCGGCTGGTCGGTGAAAGACCTCGATCTGGTTGAGGCCAACGAAGCCTTCGCGGCGCAGGCGCTCGCGGTCAACAAGGATCTTGGTTGGAACCCCGACATCGTCAACGTCAACGGCGGCGCGATCGCGATCGGCCATCCCATCGGCGCCTCGGGCGCACGCGTGCTGGTGACGCTGCTGCATGAGATGGCGCGCCGCAAGGCGCACAAGGGGCTGGCGACGCTGTGCATCGGCGGCGGCATGGGCATCGCGCTGACCGTTGAGCGCTGATCGTCGTCAAGATAATCAGGGCGCGGGAGCTTAAGACTCCCGCCCTTAGGGACGCGAAACGTTCAAGGAGTTCAATATGAGCAGGGTAGCGGTTGTCACCGGAGGCACGCGCGGCATTGGCGGCGCGATCTCGAAAGCGTTGCAGGCGGCGGGTTACAAAGTCGCCGCTACCTATCATGGCAATGATGAGGCCGCCGCGAAGTTCAAGACCGAGACGGGGGTGAGCGTCTATAAGTGGGACGTCGGCGATTACGACGCCTGCGTCGCCGGGCTCGCCAAAGTCGAGGCCGATCTCGGGCCGGTGGATGTGCTGGTCAATAACGCCGGGATCACCAAGGACGGCTTCTTCCACAAGATGACGCCGGAGCAATGGTACGGCGTCATCAACACCAACCTCAATTCGCTGTTCAACATGACCCGGCCCGTTTGGGAGGGGATGCGCAACCGCAAGTTCGGCCGCGTGATCTGCATTTCCTCGGTTAACGGGCAGAAGGGGCAAGCGGGGCAGGTCAATTATTCTGCCGCTAAGTCGGGCGATCTTGGATTCGTCAAGGCGCTGGCGCAAGAGGGGGCTCGCATGGGCGTCACGGTCAACGCGATCTGCCCCGGTTATATCGCCACCGAAATGGTCAAGGCGATCAATCCGGAAGTGCTGGCCAAGAATATCCTGCCGCAGATTCCGGTCGGCCGGCTCGGCGAGCCGGAGGAGATCGCCCGCGCGGTGGTGTTTCTCGCCTCCGACGATTCCGGCTTCATCACCGGCTCGACCCTGACGGCCAATGGCGGGCAATATTTCGTCTAACCGGCGTCGGCTCAGACCGGCTCCGGCTTGACCGGGGCGGGGCCGCGCAGTGGGCGCTCCTCCATCGCCACGTAGAACAGAAGCGAGCCCGCGGTCGCCAGCGCCATAAGGGCGAAGGCGACCCTGAAGGCGTTCGCGGCGTCGGTCGGGTCGGCTTGCGCGAATGTGCCGGGTTCGCCCAGGCCAAAAGCAAACACCACGGCCCCGAACACAGCGACGCCGAGCGCGCTGCCCAAGCTGCGAACGAAGGTCAAAGTCGCGGTCGCGGCGCCCATGTCGCGCGGGTCGACCGCGTTCTGCACCGAGATTTGCAGCACCGGAAACAGCGTGCCGAGCCCCAAGCCGTAAAGCAGGATCAGCGCCTCCGCAGCCCAGAAATTCAGCTGCGGCGCGAAGGCGGCGAGCGCGGCGAGGGATGCGACCGAGGCGGGCATGCCGTAATAGCCCAGCGCCTTGTAGCGCCGCATTTTCGGAATGCTCAGGCCGGTAAAATTGGAGGAGACCACGCTTGCGCCGAGCACGCCGATCAGGCTCACGCCGGAGAGCGTCGGATCGAGCCTGAGACAGGCCTCGAAATAGAGCGGGAGATAGATGATCGCCGCGACATAGACGAACATAGCCAGGAACATCGACGCCGAAGCCTTGTCCACCACCCGATTGGCGAAAATCGTCGGCGGAATCAGCGGCTCCGGGGCGCGGCGCAAATGGGCGACGAAGCCGATCCCCAGCGCCAGCGCCGTGGCCCCGAGGCCAATCACGATTCCCGAGCGCCACGGGAAATAGGCGCCGCCAAGCGTCAGCGCCAGCATCAAGGCGGCGGTTGCGCCGATCACCAGCGCGCCGCCGAGCCAATCGAGCCGGTGCGGTCGGCGGATTTGCGGGAGATCGCGCAGCAGCCGGTCACACATGACATAGGCGGGTAGCCCAAGCGGCAGATTGAGCCAGAAGATCGCCGTCCACGACAGGTGTTGCGCCAGGAAGCCGCCGAGCGCCGGGCCGGCGACGCTCGCAGCCGCCCACATGGTCGAGATATAGACCGTGTATTTCGCGCGCTCCAGCGGCGAGGCGATGTCGGCGACGACCGTCTGCGCCAGCGCCACGAGGCCGCCGCCGCCGATCCCCTGCACCGCGCGGGCGAGGATCAGCGCCGTCATGTTCGGCGACAAAGCGCAGGCGAGCGAGCCGAACAGGAACAGCGCCAGCGCCGTCAGCAGCACCGGGCGGCGGCCGTGAATATCCGACAGTTTGCCGTAGAGCGGCGTCACCGCGGTCGAGGTGAGGAAATAGCCGGAGACGATCCAGGGCAGGAAGAAGGCGCCGCCGAGCTCGCCGCCGATGGTCGGCAAGGCGGGCGCGACAATGGTGGAATCCAACGTCGCCAGAAACATCGCCAGCAGAACCGCGATGACGATGTTGCGCTTGGCTTTCGAATCGAGTTCGCGGGGGCGGTGCGGCAAAATGACTTTGGCTTCCTATCGGGCGGCGACGCGGCTGTCGGCAAAGGACGGGGTTGAAAAACGCATCGCAAAACATGGGCGAGACA
>JANLPL010000217.1:0-8287 GCA_031367195.1 Bradyrhizobium sp. | reverse complement strand
CGCGCACGCTGAAGGCGAAGCACCTGTGCGAAGATCCCCGCTCGAACCGGCTTGTGTTTGATCGCACGCGCGAGGGACGCGCCAAGACAGGGGTCGCCGTGATCGGGACCATGAGCCGATTCGGCGATTGGCTCGTGCGCGGCCACCTGGCCGAGCTCGCCGCCGAGCGCCATCCCGAGACGACGCTGTTTCTGATGCGCGGCGGAAGCGCCTACGGCGAGTCGCGGCTGGGCGCGGACTATGCGCGCGTGCGCGACACCGCCTTTCCCGGCGACAAGCGCCAGCTACGTGACATGCGCCGCTCGGGCGTGATGGAGGCCTTCACCGGCGGGGCGAACGCTGTCGATATTTCCGAGAAGTACGGCAACTCGATCGACCGCTCGGCTTTCCTGTTCCGAACCTACAACCCCGTTGATCTCGAAAAGGTGCGCCAGACAGACGAAGCTCGGCGAGAGGGAAGGCGGCGGCGGAACAAAAGCTGACCTTGATTCCGAATTTCGCAGTCGGTTTCGGAAAACGGCGTGCCAAGCGATCCGCTAAAGCAATGTTTTCATTGGAGCGGGTGAAGGGAATCGAACCCTCGTATTCAGCTTGGAAGGCTGCTGCTCTACCATTGAGCTACACCCGCGATTTCAATCTCTTAGCTGTTTCTCAAGAGCAAGAATTGGCACGCTTTCAGGCCCGGCGAGCTCATTCGCCGCGACCGGCGCGTCTTTTCGCAATCCGTAGGCGTCGAGTCAATCGGCGGAGTAACGTCGGTGGCGTATGGTCCACTTGTATCCGCCGCGCTCGTCTCCTGCGATCACCTCGCCGATCCGAAGTTGCGTGACTTCGGGACTCTTTCTCAGCAGCCGGCACTTTCAGATTGCGATTGTGTCCCGGGGCGTTTTGCGAATATCCGGTTTACAAGCGAGCGAAACGCCATCCCCGAAGCCGCAGCGCTCTCGCCGCCGCGTGAAACCCGCTCGCATTTGGCCAGGCGGCGGCTCGCCGCCATGTGGGTCGGCCGCGAACGAGGCGTGACGAAGCGGATGGGCTTCGCTATAAGCCGCCGCGTTGCGGAAACCCGATCTCGCGGCGCCGATAGGCGCGCGCCCCAAAGAGGCCATTTGATGCCGTCCTATCTCGACCTCGGCGTAATCGGCGTCGTGCTTGTGTCCGCGATTCTGTCGCTCATGCGCGGGTTCACCCGCGAAGTGCTGGCGATCGGCTCCTGGGTCGCCGCGGCGGCGGCGGCCTATTACTTGCATCCCCATGTGATGCCCTATCTCGCGCCCTATATACATAAGCCGATTGTGTTGCAGGCGGTGGCGGCGGCGATCGTGTTTTTCATCACCCTGATCATCGTGTCGTTGTTCACGGTGCGGGTGTCGGATGCGATTCTCGATTCGAAAATCGGCGCGCTCGACCGTTCGCTCGGCTTCGTGTTCGGCGCGGTGCGCGGTTTCCTGCTGGCGGTGGTTGCGTTCGCGATCTTCAACTGGCTGGCGGGCGAAAAGGCGCAGCCGGACTGGGTGCAGAAGGCCAAGACGCGGCCGATGCTGACCGACACCGCCGACAAGATCATCGCCATGTTGCCCGAGGATGCGGCGACGACGCTGGGCGCCTGGATCAAATCCAAATCGGCGCCGAGCGGCGCCGACGTGCCCGCCGACGAGACCAAGCCCGCGACCGTCGCGCCCGCTCCGGCCGCGACGCCGGCGCCCGCGCCCAAACCCTCGCCTAAGACGGGCGCCGCCGACCGCGACAAGCTGGATGCGCTCATCAACGGCAAAGTCACGCTGCCGCCCCCGGCCCCCGCGCCTTCGTTGCTGAAACCTTGAACGAGCCCTTCGATCTCGACGCCGACCGGCTGCGCGAGGAATGCGGCGTGTTCGGCATTCTGGGCCACCCCCAGGCCGCGGCACTTACGGCGCTGGGCTTACATGCACTGCAACATCGCGGGCAGGAAGCGGCCGGAATCGTCGTGTTCGACGGCGAGCGGTTCCATTCCGAGCGCCGGCTCGGGCTGGTCGGCGACCATTTCTCCTCGGCCGCCGCGATCGAGCGGTTGCCGGGCAGCGCGGCGGTCGGCCATGTACGCTACGCGACCACAGGGGCGACCATCCTGCGGAACGTGCAGCCGATGTTCGCCGAACTCGCCGCCGGCGGCTTGGCGGTGGCGCATAATGGCAATCTCACCAATGGATTGACATTGCGGCGCGAACTCATCGCCGCCGGCGCGATCTGTCAATCGACCTCCGACACCGAAGTCGTGCTGCTGCTCGCCGCCCGCTCGCGCAAGCGTCGCATCGTCGATCGCTTCATCGAGGCGCTGCACGACATCGAGGGCGCCTATGCGCTGGTGGCGCTGACCAACAACAAGCTGATCGGCGCGCGCGATCCCCTAGGGATTCGCCCGCTCGTGCTGGGCGAACTCGACGGCTGCCCGATTCTGGCCTCCGAGACCTGCGCGCTCGATATTCTCGGCGCGAAATTCGTGCGCGACGTCGAGAACGGCGAAGTCGTGGTGATCGAGGAAGGCGGGGTCACCAGTCTGAAGCCGTTCGCGCCCCGCCGCGCCCGGCCCTGCATCTTCGAATATATCTATTTCGCCCGCCCCGACTCCGTTGTGCACGGCCGCTCGGTTTACGACGCGCGCAAAGCGATGGGGGCGCAACTCGCGCGCGAGGCGCCGGCTTTGGCCGACGTCGTCGTGCCGATCCCCGATTCCGGCGTGCCGGCCGCGCTCGGCTACGCCCAGGCGCTGAAAATTCCGTTCGAACTCGGCATCATCCGCAATCATTATGTCGGTCGCACCTTCATCCAGCCGACGCAGGCGATCCGCGAAAGCGGCGTCAAGCTCAAGCACAACGCCAACCGCGCCGTGATCGAGGGCAAGCGCATCGTCCTGATCGACGATTCGATCGTGCGCGGCACGACCAGCGTGAAGATCGTGCAGATGATGCGTGAGGCCGGCGCGGCGGAGGTGCATTTCCGCATCTCCTCGCCGCCGATCGCCCATCCCGATTTCTATGGCATCGACACGCCCGAACGCGACAAGCTGCTGGCGGCGCGGATGACGCTCGACGAGATGCGCGACTTCATCGGCGCCGACAGTCTCGCCTTCCTCTCGGTCGACGGCATTTACCGTGCGATGGGATATTCCGGCCGCGATCCCGCCACGCCGCAATTCACCGACCATTGCTTCACCGGCGATTACCCGACCCCGCTCGCCGATCTGGAGCTGGAACGGCGCGGCCAGGGTATGTTGGCCGAAGCGTCGTGACGCAGTTACCTAGAAGTAAATCCGATCGCTCAAAATGACTTATCCGCCTTGGATAAGTCCTCCATGAATTGCGGTTATATATTCCCCTAGGACAGAACCTAGAGGAACTCGGCTTGACCCGCCCCGACATCAACCCGCTCGCCGACATCGACCCTCGCCTCCTCAGCGAGGCCTTCCGCCGCGCGCGCGCAAACGCCGCCGACGCCGAACTGGATTCGGATTCCCTGCTCTCGGCCATCCTCGCGGAAGCGCGCCGGGGAACCCGCGACATGTACGGGCTGGTCAAGGCGGCGCAGACCGCGCGCCCGCGCGACGCCGTCTGAAGCGCGCCGCATCGCATCCCGCTTGACTAAGTCGCAATAACTTTGCGGCATAACTTTCACGATTGCATGGCGGTCGACGCCGTCCTTTATAAACCGGTTGGCTCGCGACATTGACCCAGTTTTCTTCCTTTGCGTTGTTTTCCCCCCGCCCTGCGCCCTCCCGCGGCGCCGGGCGCGAGGCGGGATTGCGCGAGTTGGACGCGGCGCTGGGAGCGCAAGGTTACGCAACTCTGCCGGGCTGGCTCGAACAGAGATTTCAGGCGGAGACCGGCGAGCGGCAGGCGCAGGCCCTGTTCCGCGCCAGTCTGGGCGCCGCGCTGTTCTACAACGCTCAATTGTTCGCCGAGTGGTCTCTTACGCCCGACGTGTTCCGGCTCGCGGCTGCGCTGCATTTCGGCCTCGTGATGCCGGCGCTGCTCGCGATCGCCGCCTTTGCGCGCGATGCGCTCTCGCCGATGCGCCGCGATCTCCTGGGCTGCGCCATCCCCGCGCTGATCGCCTTGCAGACGACGATCACCTATTTCGCCAGCGCCTCGGAAGGCTCGCCGCATTATCTCGATCTGTTGGCGGTGATCGGCATTCTCGCCAATACCAGCTTGCCACTGAGTTCGCGGGCCTCGCTGTGGACGACGTCGCTGTGTCTGGCGCTGCTCGCCCTGCTCGCGAACACCCCGCATGGCGCCCCCACGCAACTCTATGCGAGCAGCCTGATTCCCAGCATCCTCTGCGTATTGATGACGCTGTATTCCGCCTATCAACGCAATCAGGAGGCCCGCCGCTCCTATCTGCTCGACTTGCGTCACCGCCTGCGGATCGACGAAGTCGGCGCGGAAGCGCGGCACGATCCGCTCACGGGCCTGGCCAACCGCCGACGGTTGGAAGAAGCGGCCGGCGCGCTGTGGGCGAAAAACAGCGGCCATGTGTCGCCGGTCTCGATCATCCTTTACGACGTCGATCGCTTTAAATCGTACAACGATCTCTACGGGCATCAGGCCGGCGACGAATGCCTGCGCCAGGTCGCCGCCTGCGCGCTGGCGGAACTCGGCGCGGACGACGACGTCGCCGCGCGCTACGGCGGCGAGGAGTTCATCCTGCTGTTGCCGCGCACGCCGCCGGACGAAGCCCGACGCGCGGCCGAGCGGCTGCGCGCGGCGGTGGCGGCGCTGCGAATTCCCCACGCCGGCGGCGAGGAGCTTGGCGTCGTCACCGCAAGTTTCGGCGTCGCCAGCGCCGACAGCGGCCATTGCCGCTTCGAGGCGCTGACCGCCGACGCCGACGCCGCGCTCTACCGGGCCAAGCGCAGCGGCCGCAATCGGGTGGTCGCCGCCAGCGTCGGCGTCCCCAAGGGGCCGAAAGCGGCCTGAGCCGCTTGCGCGCGGCTCGCCCTGTCGCCATGCTTGGGCGTTAGGGAGATTTTCTTTCATGACGACCCGCCGCTTCGCGCCCGAGAGTTTTCACAATGTGCTGGGCGCGCTCGAACCCATCGCCCGCCTCGCCAATGGCGAGCGGGTGATCGTCGAGACGGTCGACGCCTGGGGCTTCGATAAATCGGGGGCCCGCCGCCAGACGCCGCCCAATCCGATGAGCGGCCCGTTCTACATCGAGGACGCCGAGCCCGGCGATACGCTCGCCGTCCGGATCGAGGCGATGCGCGCCAATCGCGACGAGGGCTGGACCTTCGGCCCGGTGGCGACCAACGTCGTCGAACCCGCCTACGCGGCCAGCCTGCCCAAACGGGAGCGCGCGCTGTGGCGGCTCGACGGGGCGGCCGGGACGGCGCGGCTGATCGACCCGCCCGCCGCGCTGGCCCGGTTCGAGGTCGCCTTCGCGCCGATGCTGGGCTGTTTCGGCGTCGCGCCGCCGCTGGGTCAGGCGATCTCCACCGCGACCAGCGGGACATACGGCGGCAACATGGACTACCGCAGCTTCGGGCCGGGGACGACGGCCTATTTCCCCGTGTTCGCGCCCGGCGCGCTGTTCTTTCTCGGCGACGGGCATTTCGCGCAAGGTGACGGCGAGATCGTCGGGACCGGGATCGAGACTTCGTTCGAGGTCGAGTTCACCGTCACTGTGCTTAAAGGGCGCAAGATCGGCTGGCCGCGCGGCGAGACGGCGCAATGGTTGTTCACGCTCGGCAGTGCGCGCCCGCTCGACCAGGCGCTGCAACACGCCACGACCGAAATGATCGCCTGGCTCGGGCAGGATTACGGGCTCGATCCGCTGTCCGCCAGCCATGTGCTGGGGCAGGCCGTGCGCTACGACGTCGCCAACGTGTTCAACCCCGCCTATTCCGTCGCCTGCCGGCTCGACAAACGCGTGCTCGCCGCGCTGGTGGAATGATCCGGCCGCGCCTTTCCGCGCCCGAGCCGGTCGAGGGCCGGATTCTCGCCATCGCCGCCGAGCATGTGCGCCGCTTCGGCGCGGCGCGGGTGACCGTGGTCGGGGTCGCGGCGGAAGCGGGCATGACGCACGCCAATGTCTATCGCTATTTCCCCTCGAAGTCCGCGCTGCTAGAGGAGATCACCGCCGCCTGGCTGCGCCCGCTGGAGGCGAAGCTGCGCGAGGCGGCGGACGGCGCCGACCCGGCTTATGATAAACTGGAGCGCATGTTGCTGGCCGTGCATCGCGCCTATCGCGAAAAGCTCGACGGCGACCCCGCTTTGTTCGACCTGCTGATCGATTCCCTCAGCAAGGAGCGCCCCGCCGCGCGAAAACACCGCGCGCGCGTGCAATCGGAAATGCAGCGCGTGGTGGAGGAGGGCGTCGCCTCGGGCGCCTTCGGCATGGTCGACCGGCGCCGCGGGCTGGCTCTGGTGTTCGACGCCAGCCACCGTTTCATTCACCCGCTGTCGCTGCGGCTAGATCGCGCAGCGCCCGCGCCGGCGCTGGCGCAAAGGTTCGAGCGCATCGTGTCGATGACCCTGCGTGCGCTGCGCACGGGACGCAGCTGAGCCGCGCGCGAGGCGAAGAAATGCGGCGGGCGTCGGCGGCTGTTCATGCCGCGTTCATCGGCCGGTCATGTTTGGCGGCGCATAGCCGACGCGTGGGAGTTGTCGGCTTGCATTCGAGATTTAAGCGCCGGGCCGGGTTGGGCGCGGCTTTGGCTGCCTGCGTCGGCGTGGGCGCATTTCTCGCGCAGCATGGCGCGCAATCCTTCACCGTGCCGGATTGGTGCGGCGGCGTGCGTCCCTGCCCGCCGCCTTGCCTGGGCGCCCCTGATGTCGCGCGCGAGCCCGAGGCATTCGTCCAACTCGCCCGCTACGAGCTGGGGCCCCGCCCGCATCGCCCCGCGCCGCGCTGGGCGCCCTGGCGACCCCGCGTAGCTCGCCCGGTGTATCATCCGCAATGGCGGCCCACCGCCGCGCCGGCGGTGGACTTGCCGCCCGCGAATATGTCGATGCCGGCGCTGCCCGATCCCAACAACGTCTATTCCGAAATCGCGCCCGACAAGTTCAGCCCGGCGACATCAGGCGCGCTGTCGCGCGTCTATGCGCCCAATCTGACGAGCGGTCGCGTCGATGTGATCGATCCCGCCACCTTCGCGATCGTCGATAGCTATAAAGCGGTGCCGAGCCCGCAGCATATCGTGCCGTCGTGGGATTTGCAGACGCTGTGGGTCTCGGGCGACATCAGCTACACCGGCGGCCACGCCTCGGTCGCGCCGATCGATCCCAAGACCGGCAAGATGGGCGCGCCGATCTCGGTGCCCGATTCCTACAACATGTATTTCACCCCCGACGGGCGCTCGGCGATCCTGGTCGCCGAGGCCAAGCGGCGGCTGGAGTTTCGCGATCCCAGGACGATGGCGTTGCAGACCTACGTCGTCGTGCCCGAATGCGCCGGGATCAACCACGCCGATTTCGCGCTCGACGGCTCCTACGCCATCTTCACCTGCGAATTCAGCGACAGGCTCGCCAAGATCGACCTCGTGCATCACAAGGTCGCGGCGATGTTGCAACTGAGCCCCCGGCACATCCCGCAGGACATCCGCGTCGCGCCCGACGGCTCCGCCTATTTCGTCGCCGACATGTTGCAGGACGGGCTGATCGTGATCGACGGCGACGCCTTCAAGGAGACCGGCTTCATCAAGTCCGGCGTGGGAAGCCACGGCCTCTATCCCAGCCGCGACGGCAAAAAACTCTATATCTCCAATCGCGGCACCCATAATCTCGCCGGCGTGACGAAGGGGGACGGCAGCGTCTCGGTGATGGATTTCGCGACGCGAAAGATCGAGGCGAACTGGACCATTCCCGGCGGCGGCAGTCCCGACATGGGCAATGTCAGCGCCGACGGCAAATGGCTGTGGCTGTCGGGCCGCTACGACGGCGTCGTCTATGCTTTCAACACCGCCGACGGCGCTGTCAAGACGATCTCCGTCGGCGGTATGCCGCACGGCCTGACGGTGTGGCCGCAGCCGGGGCGCTATTCGCTCGGGCATACGGGAAATATGCGGTAGGGGGCGCGGCCCTCATGAATCCCCTCACATGGGGAGCTTCGGGTCAAGGGCTTATTCATTCGGGCATGTTTCAAACTCCGAGGGCTGTTTTGGTATCTTTGGGTGGCAGTCTGAATCCGCGTGTGTCTGGCGCGGCGTCGAAAATGGACACAAACTTTGCCGTCGAATTCTTGGCGGCCAGAGGGCGGGGCGATAGATCCCTGTCAGCGCCGCAAGCCGCCGGGGGCGAGCGCCGAAGGC
>JANLPL010000122.1:0-12050 GCA_031367195.1 Bradyrhizobium sp. | reverse complement strand
CCGGATTGCCGGATCAGGCTACATTTCGTCCCAACCTATTGCCCTCATCTCAATCCAATCGAGCGATTGTGGGGCTTGATGCACAGACACACCACTCACAACAAGTGTTACGCCACCTTCAAGGAGTTCAGTGACGCGATGCTGTCCCTTCTACGCGAGGACGTGCCGGCGCACTGGCGCGAGTGGTGCGATCAGGTCACCGACAATTTCCGCGTCATCAACCCGAAGGAATTCCGGATTATCGGGTGAGCAGGGTATAACCACTTAGCCCGCATTATTCACGCGTTCGCGGCAAAAACGACCATTCGTACGTTATATCAATGCCTTAGACAAGGGCTGTGTTTGAAGCGCCGTTTTCAGGAACTCAGGCAATCGCTGACATTTTCATAGCCGTCCTGTCGGCGCTGCATAATGCAGGTTAGCTCCAATACACTCGTCTCGGCGAATGTATTGTACCTTGGCGTGCGCCATTGCAGCCCGTCCCCCGCGCTGGCGTTTGCTCAATCACCATCCCCGCATGGACGGCGGCGCAACCTCTCACCCCACCGGCCGCCCCACCATCACCACGCTCAACGCCCCATCCCCAAACAACACCCCGGCCGCACGCTTGGCGTCCGCCAAAGTCACCTCGCGGATGCGTTCGTTGCGCTCCACCAGCCATTCGCGGGCATAGCCATCGAGCTGCATCTGCACGAGCTGGCCGGCGATCTTGGTCGAGGTGTCGAACCGCAACGGATAAGAGCCGATCAGGTAGCGCTTGCCTTTTTCCAGCTCCTCCTCGGTGACGGCGTTCTGCGCCATGTCGAGGATCTCGCCCCGGATCACGTCGAGCGATTCGCGCGCGCGCTCGTTCTTGGTCGTGGTCCCGCCGGTGAGATAGCTCACGTGGTCCTGCGTCGAGAGGCCGGCATAGGCGGTGTAGGCGAGGCCGCGTTTCTCGCGCACTTCTCGGAACAGGCGGGAGGACAGGCCTGTGCCGCCGCCCAGGATATGAGCGAGCACGAAGGCGGGGATGTAATCGGCGTCTTCGCGCCGCGGCGCGGGGCGGCCGAACCGGATTGTCGTCTGCGGCACGTCGAGGTCGATCACCTGCTCGGCGCCGACGCCATGGAACGGCGCGGGGCCGACGTCGTCAAGTTCGGCTTTCGCGGGCAGATGGGCGAACGCTTCGTCCAACAGCCGCCCCGCCCGCGCCTCGTCGATCGCGCCGACTACGCCGATCTTCAGCGCGTCGCGCGCGAGCAGTTTTCGCGCCCGCGCGCGCATGTCGGCGCGTTGCAGCGCGTCGAGCGTCTCGGCCGTGCCGTCGCTGGCGTTCTGGTAGGGGTGGCCCGCGAACACGCGCGCGCGAAACCCGCGCCACGCCATGGTGTCGGGGTCGTTCATTTCATGGCGAAGATGCGCCTTCACCTGTTCGCGCACGCGATCGAACGGCTCCTCGTCGAAGCGCGGCGCGTTGAGCGACAGTGCCAGCAGCGCGCCGGCGCGGTCGAGATGACGCGTCAGCGTGCGCATCCGGCCGCTCACCTTGTCGGAATCGGCGTGGAAGCCGATCTCGATCGCCTTTTCGTCGAGCGCGCGGTGAAAGCCCTGGCTGTCGAGATCGCCGGCGCCTTCGTCGAGCAGGCCGGACATGATCATGGTTTCGCCGCAGCGGCCGGCCGGATCCTGCGTTGCGCCGCCGCGGAATGCCACCTCCACGGCGACGATCGGCACGGCGTAATCCTCGACCAGCCAGGCGACGACCCCGCCCGGCGAGACGATCTCGCGGACATTGACGGCGCCGGAAGCGGCGGCGGGCGCGAAGCGCTTGTTCATGCGAGCGTTTCCTCGAATTCTTTGTCGCGATAAGCGCCGGTTCAGGTCGCTTCGGGCTCGGGATGGGTCAGGAAGCCGGTGACGGCGCGGCGTCGGTCGAGCCAAAGCTTCGCCGCCGCGACCACAGCCTCCACCGTCACCGCCTCGATTCGGGCGGGCCAGGCTTGCACGTCGGCGATCGCCTGGCCGGTGGCGAGCGAAGCGCCGTACCAGCGCGCCAGCGTGGCCTGATTGTCCTGCGCGTAAACCGACTCGGCGACCAGCCGCGTCTTGCAGCGCTCCAATTCGTCGGCCGCGACGCTCTGAGCGATGAAGGCGTCGACCGCCGCGTCGAACTGCGCGTCCAGCTCGGCGAGGCTGACGTCGGCCGCGGGCATCGCGTAGAGAAAGAAGCGCGTGTCGTCGAGCGCGGAGCCGGCGTAATAGGCGCCCGCCGCAACCGCCTTGTGGCTTTCCACCACCAGTTTTCGATAGAGATAACTGGTCGAGCCGCCGCCGAGGAGGTGGGCCAGCACTTCGAGCGCCTCCGACTCGCCCGGCGCCGCCGTCGCATGGCTTGGGCAGAGATAGACGCGCTGCCACGCCGGTTGTTCGACCTTGTCGTCGGTCACCGTCACGGTGCGCTTGGCGACAGGTTTTGGTTCACGCGGACGGCGGCGGACGGGGGCTTCGCCGCGCGGATGGATCGGCCCGTAGTGCTCCCTGGCGAGACGCAGCGCCTCGTCGGGCGCGACGTCGCCGGCGACGATGAGGATCGCGTTTTCCGGCGTGTAGAAACGGCCGTAATAGGCGAGCGCGTCCTCGCGCCCAAGCGTTTCGATCTCGTGGGTCCAGCCGATCACCGGCTTGCCGTAGGGATGGTGAGTGAAGATTGCGGCCTGCATCGCTTCGTTAAGCTGCGCGCTGGGATCAGCGTCGCAATGCATCCGGCGTTCTTCCAGCACGACGTCGCGCTCTGGCGCCACGATCTCGTCGGTAAGGATGAGGCCGGTCATGCGGTCGGCCTCGTAGGACATCATGAGGCCGAGATGTTCCTTGGCGACGCGCTGGAAATAGGCGGTGTAATCGTTGCCGGTGAAGGCGTTTTCCTGGCCGCCGATCTCCGCCACCGCCTCCGAAAAGGCGCCCTTGGGGTTCTTGGCGGTGCCTTTGAACATGAGATGTTCGAGGAAGTGCGCGATGCCGGACTTGCCCGGCGGATCGTCGGCCGAGCCATTGCGGTACCACACCATATGCGTGACGACGGGGGCGCGATGATCGGGGATCACGATCACCGTCATGCCGTTGTCGAGCTTGTGCTCGGTGATGTCTGGGCCTTTGTCGAGGGACGCGGGTGCGGCGTGAATTGTCATACGGCCTTCACGTGTCTTGGCTTTGCGAGGCGATCCCGCGACGTTGAGCCTCATATAAGACGCGATTGTCCGCACGGCTAGTCAAGTTCGCGTCGGCAAGTGGCGCTTCATCTGCGGCTTTGGTAGGCGCGCACGCTCGCCTCGGCGATCTGGCGCATCAGCGGGATCGAATCCAGCGGCGCCCCTGATGCGACCTCGCGGCCGACCAGCGCGAGTTGGACGCCGAGCTTTCCGAACGTCTTGCCGTCCTCGCGCAGCGCAAAGGCGGTCAGCGCCAGCGCGCGGGTCCAGAACGCGCGCCGTTCCGGGAGATAGGAGGTCAACATCGCCGCGACGCGCGCCTTCGCGCTTCGGATCGGCCTGAACAGCCGCTCCACGGCTTCGCCGGCCTCGAACCACGGATTCTGCATCGCGCCGCCAATGGAGGCCCCATGCGCCCGGGCAAGCGCCGCGACATCCTTTTCCGCGTCCGGCATATCGGCCAGAATCTCGGCAATGAGCTCGGCAGGAGAAATGAAGCGTGGCGCGATCGGGCCGAGCCCCAGATTCTCCACGAGGGCGATCAAATTGAAGGGCGGCGGCGCGCCGGCGGCCAGATTTTCCCCAAGCATGAGTTGAAGATAGCGCGCAATTCCGGCGGTGTCGGTCTGCGCCGCCAACACGTTCTCGTTCATGCCGCGCACGGTCGCATCGACCTGAGCCTTGCTCAGACGCTCCATGCTCAGGACCTCATCGACGCCGGCCGTTTTCGTCATCGCGGCGACGAAGCGCCAGCCGTCGCTGGCTTTCAGGCTCGCGAGCGTCCCGCCCGCGCCCGAACCGTCGCATGCCAGCAAGAACGCCTTGGCGGGGTATAGTCGCTCGGCTTCGACGGGGGGCATCGCATGGGGGCGCAGGGCGCGAATCGCTTCATCCAGCGCAGTCTGGCGGTCGTTGGGAAGCCAGGGGCGCATCCGCACCAGCCGCTCGACGAGCAGGCTCTCGACCGGCCCCGCGGTCGCTGCGCGCTTCAATTCCTGAATGGCGGCGACCGCGATTCGCGCGTCGCGGTGCATCGCGAAGCCCGCCAAGGCATGCAGCAGCATGGGGGCGCGCGCTTCCCCCAATGTGGCGACCATGCGCGCGGCGGCCTCGGAGGGGAAAGCGGCCAGAACGGAATTCAGCGCGTCATAGGCGGCGAAGGGGTCGCCTTCGGCGGCCTGCGCGATGTCCATGAGGGCGCTTCCTAAATCGGCCCCGCCAAGCTCCGCCGATTCTCCAGCGTCGAGCGCTTCAATGAGCCGCCCCTTCAGCGGGTCCGGCACAACCCATCCCGAATCGCTGAGGACTTTGGCGACCAGAACGAGGCTGACGGGGTCCAATTCCCCATCGGCGATCGCCTCTACGAGCTGTGCATAGATCGCGGCGCGTATCTCCCGCGCGCGAGGATCGCCGCCATTTTCATCAATAGCGAGTTGCGTCAGCGTCATAACGACGATTTCGAAGAACGCGTCGTCGCTGTCCGACTTCGCCTCCGAGAACGTCGCCAAACGGCGCAGGAATTCGTCGAATAGCGCCAGGGGGTCGTCCTCGTCGCCCTCCCGCGGCGATTGCATGGCGCGCATGCCGTCGCGCAATAGACGAAGAGCCGCGTCGTCGAGTCCCAATAGCGATTCAAGCGAGACGTCTTCGTCGGCGCCAATGTGCTGTCCCGCTTTTCCAGGTCTCCGCCCACGCGGTTTCTTCGACAAGGACTAACTCCATGACCTTTGAGGCAAGTCGTGTTTAACAGTCGGACCAGCGATAGCAAATTGGCGTTGTGTTTGAACGCTTGTTACGCATTTTTGGACGGGTTGGATTGCGACGACATTTGACATTGGGCCGCCCCGCTTCTAGGGCTAAGCGCGATTTCGGGCTGCGTCCGAGCCGACCCTGCGGACGAAGTTCGCTCGCAGGCGTGACGGCAGGCGTAATGGGACAAGGTCGGGCCGCTATGCCGCTGAGGGTTTCCGGCAAGAATATGGACATTGGCGACTCGTTGCGCACACATGTGCTCGACAAGGTGCAGGGGTTGATTGCGCGCTACTTTGACGGCAAGATCACAGGCCATGTGGTGATCTCCCCCGAAGGGTCGGCGTTTCGCGCCGATTGCTCGCTCCACCTCAGCTCCGGCATGAATTTGCAGTCCGAGGGACACGCCCACGAGCCTTATGCAAGTTTTGACCAGGCCGCCGACAAAATCGAGCGTCGGCTGCGCCGCTACAACAAGCGGCTGAAAGAGCACGGATCCGGCCACGAAGCTGCCTCGGGCGATCGCCAACGGCTCGAAGTCGCCAATTTCGTCATCGAGGCGCCTGCCGAGGATGTGGAGGAAGCGGCGGTCGATTACAGCCCCGTCGTTGTCGCCGAGGGCGCGCAGCCGCTAAAGGTCATGTCGGTTGCGTCCGCGGTGTCCGAACTTGACTTGACCGGCTCGCCGGTTGTCGTGTTCGAGCATGCGACGAGCGCGCGCGTCAACATCGTCTATCGCCGTCGCGACGGCGCCATCGGTTGGCTCGACCCGCGTTGAGCGACGGCGCGACTTTTGCGTCCGGGTGCGGATGCTTGAGCGCTTCCCGGCGTTTCGAAACGCAACGAGATCAGGGCAGGTATTGAGCTACTCGAAATGTCCCTCGACAAAATTCTGACGCAGGACGCGGTGATCCCCGCGTTGCGCGTGAACGGCAAAAAGCAGGCGCTTCAGGAGCTTTCCGAGCGTGCAGCGGCGGTTTCTGGCCTACCGTCGCGAGAAATTTTCGACGCCATTCTGCAGCGCGAGCGCCTGGGCCCCACCGGCGTCGGCGACGGAATCGCTATTCCGCACGGCAAGCTGTCGCGCTGCGAGCGCATCTGCGGCGTGTTCGCCCGGCTGGAGCGGCCGATCGACTTCGAGGCGCTTGACGGCTTGCCCGTCGACCTGATCTTCCTGCTGGTGGCGCCGGAGACCGCCGGCGCCGACCATCTGAAGGCGCTGGCGTCGATCGCGCGCGCGCTGCGACGTCAGGACGTCGCCACGCAGTTGCGCGGCGCGCGGGACGCGTCAGCGATATACTCGCTTTTGACGATGTCGCCGACCTCGCACGCGGCTTGACCGGGGAACGCCATGAAAACAAGGGTCGTCGTCACCTTGAAGGCCAGCGTGCTCGATCCCCAGGGCAAGGCGATCGAGGGCGCGCTGAAGTCGCTCGGCTTTGAAGGCTTCGCCAGCGTGCGCCAGGGCAAAGTGTTCGATATCGAGCTCGAGGGCGTCGAGGGCGACGCGGCGGAAGCGCTCATCCGACAGGCTTGCGAGAAACTTCTCGCCAACGTCATCGTCGAGAATTTTGCGATTCAGCATGGCTAAGCCTCTGAAAGCCGCCGTCATTCTGTTTCCCGGCTCCAATCGGGAGCGTGACGTCGCGCGCGCGCTGACTCAGGCCGGCGCTGAAGTTCAGATCCTCTGGCACGAAGAGGACAAGCTCCCGCCGGGCACGGATCTAGCGGTGCTCCCGGGCGGCTTCTCCTACGGCGACTATCTGCGTTGCGGCGCGATCGCCGCGCGCGCGCGCGCGATGGATGCGGTGCGTGAACATGCCGAGCGCGGCGGCCTCGTCCTGGGCATTTGCAACGGGTTTCAGATCCTGTGCGAAGCGGGGCTGCTTCCCGGCGTCCTGATGCGCAACGCCGGCCTCAAATTCATCTGCCGCATGCAGACATTGCGCGTCGAAAATGCATCGGCGCCGTTCGCGCGCGGTTATAAGACGGGCGACGTCGTCACGTTCGCGCTGGCTCACGGCGAGGGAGCCTATAGGGCCGCGCCGGACGAAATCGCCGCGCTCGAACAATCCGGCCGCGTCGCCTTCCGATATTGCGACGCCGAGGGCCGCGCGAGCGAGGTCGCAAATCCTAACGGTTCGCTGAATAATATCGCCGGGGTCTATAACGCCAGCTTCAATGTGCTAGGTCTGATGCCGCACCCGGAAAATCTCGTCGATCCCCTGACCGGAGGGGTTGACGGTCGCCCGATGTTCGCGGGACTTCAAGGGGCGTGAATGGGCGTGCGGCGGCAGAGAAAGGCCGCCCTGCTTTCTTGCAAATCGCCCCAATGTGGCCATGGTTAAGATGAACAAGACTTAGTCATGAGAATAACGCTTCCGATCGTCACCGCAGTGACTTTGGCGGTTCATTCCGCCGCGCTAGTCGAACTTGCCAGATCTGAGGAAATGTTTCGTCCCGTCTTGCGGGCGAGCGACGCCGAGTCCTGCAGGACAGGCGGCGCCGCCGCAGGTTGTGCGCGGTTCGAGGGCTATATCTATGTCAGCACCATGAGGTCGGACGGGGCGTCGCGCGACGGCTTCAACATCGGGCCGGCGAACCCGAGATCCGCGCCGGCTCTCGAAGGCAAGCAAGGCTACCTGCATCTGGGTTCAGGCAAGCCGTAACTCCGGTGTCAGGCGGGCCGTCCAACGGGCCCAACCTCGCGCACAGGCGCCGCGATTCACTTTGCGCTATATCAGTATAAGCCGCCGGTGCCGGAGCCGACGTTCCGGTCCGAGTTCCCGCCGCCGCCGCTGCTTTGCGCTACTCCGCCGCCGCCGAACGAATCGGGGGGCGCCGTGCCAGGCTTGAACGCTTCCAGAATTGCGCCGGCGCCGCTCGCACGCATCCCGCTATGCACGTCCACCGAAATCAACTTGACTCCCGGCGGCACACGGAACGGCGTATCGGGCGTCTCCTTCAGCGCCATTTTCATGAAATCGCGGAACACCGGCGCGGTGTAGAGCGCGGCCTGCGCGCTGTCGCCGAGCGAACGCGGCTTGTCGTAACCCATGAACACGCCGAACGAGAGATTGGGCGAATAACCGACGAACCACAGGTCTTTGGCGTCGTTGGTGGTGCCCGTCTTGCCGGCGAGATGCTTGCCGACCTCCTTGATCGCGATGCCGGTGCCGCGCTGGATCACGCCTTCCATGATCGATGTGATCTGGTAGGCGGTCAGCGGGTCGGTGACGAGGTTGCGCGGATCCTTGCGCTTGTCGATCAGCTTCGGTTCGTCCTGGTTCGCCCATTTGACGGCGTCGCAACCCTCGCAGATGCGTTCGTCGTGGCGGTATATCGTGTTGCCCCAGCGATCCTGGATGCGGTCGATCAGCGTCGCCTTGAGCGGGAGGCCACCGTTGTCGAACATCGAATAGCCCGTCACCATCTTGAGCACCGTCGTCTCGCCGGCGCCGAGCGACATCGAGAGATAGGGCGGCAGATTGTCGTAGATGCCGAACTTCTTGGCGTATTCGGCCACCAGCGGCATGCCGATGTCGCGCGCGAGCCGCACTGTCATCTGGTTGATTGAATGCTCGATGCCGTAGCGAAGCGTATGCGGCCCGCCCGACTTGCCCTCGAAATTCTCCGGCCGCCAGATCTCGCCGTTGCCCTGGTCGATTTCGATCGGCTCGTCGAGCACGATCGAAGACGGCGTGTAGCCGTTGTCGAGCGAGGCGGCGTAAACGAACGGTTTGAACGAGGAGCCCGGCTGGCGCTGCGCCTGTGTCGCCCGGTTGAACTCGGATTGGTCGAACGAGAAGCCGCCCACCATCGCCAGCACGCGGCCGGTGAACGGGTCCATCGCCACGCAGGCGCCCGAGACTTCCGGGATCTGGCGCAGCCGATATTCGCCCGCCTTCGCCAGCGGCTCGACATAGACCACGTCGCCAGGCTTCACGACCTGCTTGAATCGCCGATAGGGAAACTGGTTGCCCGCGAAATTCACCGTGCCGGTCTGGCGCGCCGCCGAAAGTTCGCCCGAGGATTCGTGCGAGGGCTGAATCCCGATGCGGATCGAATTGTCGGTCACGTCGAGCGCAACCGCCAGTCGCCACGGCTTGATGTCGCCGAGCTCCGGGATCTGGCCGAGCGCGACGCCCCAGTCCTGGCCGAGCTCGACGGATTTGACGGCGCCGTGCCAGCCATGCGCCTCGTCGTAGCGCACCAGCCCATCGACCAGCGCCTTGCGCGCCATCAGCTGCATTTTCGGGTCGAGCGTGGTGCGAACCGACAGGCCGCCTTCATACAGCTTTTTTTCGCCGTAGCGGTCGAGCAGTTCACGCCGCACTTCCTCGGCGAAGAAGCCGCCGGCGATGGAATCAGGGGTCAGAATGCGCGGATGGATGGCGAGCGGCTCGGCACGCGCCTCTTTGCCCTGCTCGTGCGTGACGTAGCCATCGTCCTCCATGCGGCCGATCACGTAATTGCGGCGTTCGACCGCACGGTCGTGATTGCGGAACGGGTTCAGCGCGCTGGGTTCTTTCGGCAGGGCGGCGAGAAAGGCGACTTCGGCCACGCTGAGTTCGTGCACCGATTTGCTGAAATAATTCAGCGCCGCGGCCGCGACGCCGTAATTGCCCAAACCCAGATAGATCTCGTTGAGATAGAGTTCGAGGATCTTGTCCTTGGAATAAGCGGATTCAATGCGAAGGCTCAACAGCACTTCGCGGATTTTGCGCTCGACCGTGCGGTCGGCCGACAGCAGGAAATTCTTGGCGACCTGCTGCGTGATGGTGGACGCGCCCTGGATGTGCCGGCGCCCCTCCAGGAACACCACGCCCGCGCGCAAAATGCCCTCGGGGTCGAAGCCGCGATGAGAATAGAAATTCTTGTCCTCGGCCGAGATGAAGGCGCGTTTGACCAGGTCGGGGATCGCCGAGGAGGGCAGGTAAAGACGGCGTTCGCGCGAATATTCGGCCAACAGGCTGCCGTCGGCGGCGTGCACGCGCGTCATCACCGGCGGCTCGTAATTCTTCAAATGGCTGTAGTCGGGCAGATCCTGCTCGAACTTGAAGATCACGACCGCCGCCGCCGCCGCCGCGATGACGAAGACGATCGCGCCGGTGGCGAACAGGAATCCAAGAAAACGACCGAGTGCCCGCATGTCCCATTCCTCGAAGCCCACCGCAAAGCGCGAGCGTCTTCGCCGGTCCGCCTAACACTCGGACGAGGCAGTGTCACAACGGCTCTGAGCCGTGTCGAGCCCAGTTGCGGCGAAACTAAGGAGAGGGCTTCGCAACTTCGGCCGCGCGGGCGGCCACCGAATCGACCGGAGTTTCGGGCTTGCTGAAAAAGCCGTCGATCGCCGTCCGCATCGCTTCCGTCGTCTTGTCGCGCCAATCCGGCGATTTCAAGTTGGCGACGTCATGCGCATTGGAGAGATAGCCGAGTTCGACCAGCACGGAGGGAAAATCGGGCGCCTTCAGCACAACGAAACCGGCCGAGCGTTCGGGATTGCGGTTCAACCCCCCGGCCTCGTTGAGACGCGCAACCAGGCCATGTGAAAATTTATGCGCATAGGCGCGCGTCTCGCGACGTTTGAGATCGAACAGAATGTCAGCGACGCCGGGGTCGGCGGCCTTATGCTCCTCGCCGGATTGTCGGTCGGCGTCGTTCTCGCGCTCGGCGATGCGCTGCGCCTCCGCGTCCGAGGCGCGGTCGGAACAAGTGTAAACGGTCGTCCCGGATACGCTCGCCGTCTCTTTTAGCGTGTCGGCGTGTATCGACACGAACAGCGCCGCATTGGCCGCGCGCGCCCTCGCGACTCGGTCCTCCAGCGAGACATATTGATCGCCGACCCGCGTCATGAGGACATGATAGCGCCCGGTCGCCTCCAGCTTGGCGCGCAGCCTATCGGCAAAGGCGTAAACCAGCGTTTTCTCGACCGCGCTGTCGATGCCGAACGCCCCCCCGTCGATACCGCCGTGGCCGGGATCGAGCATCACGACCGGCAGTCCCGTTTGCAGCGTCGCCGTCGCCGGCGGCGGCGCGGCATCGGTCTGGGGCGGGACGTGATCGAGCGCGGCGGCGGCGAAAGCCTCGGGGCTGCAGGATCGCAATTCGAGCGTCAGGCGCGTGGCGGCGCGACGGGGCGCCAGCCGACGCGCATCGACCTTGGCGACGCAGGCGGGACGCGCCAGATCGATGACAACACGCGATTTGCCGGGGCCGAACAAGCCGTAGCGGAACGCTTTCACCAGCGCGTCGGGCTTGACGCCCGCGACGCGACCCACGCTTGGACTCAAGCGAAAATCGACCTCGGGCATATCGAGAACGATCCGGTCGGGCGATTGGATTTCCCGCGCGCGGCCTGTCAGCGGCGCCGATAGATCGAACGACAGACGCGCGCGCTCGCCCTCGTCGGTGAGATGGGCGGCCGCCGCCACCGGCGCCGGCTCCTCGGCAACCGCAGGCGACCCCATCAGGGCGGCCATCGCCAACGCCGCGCTCACGTCGAAAATCCGCTTCATCCCGGCTCCCGCTGCGCGCTCATAGCACTAAGCGGGTGTTCCGTTAAGCGAGCGTTGCCAGACTCCGGCCCACGCCTCCGAAGATTTGGGCAAAGCGAACGCCGCCGCGTCTGGTACCACCACCCCGGCTCGAACGGGGGACCTCTAGATCCACAATCTAGCGCTCTAACCAACTGAGCTATGGCGGCGTCCAGGCCGCGCGTAATCTAATGTCAAACTGTTCCGCTGGCAAGCCTTACAATAAAGCGTGTCGGTAGCAAGCGATATGTCCGGTTTAGGGAGCACGTGATTTGTCCGGTTTTTGGACCGGAGGATCGCATGCTGCCGGAGGTTCGGATGGCGCGGGTGTCGGATGCGATCAGGTCGCATCGCGCGGGACGGTTGAGCTGTGTGGAGGCAGGCGAGCTTTTGGGATTGAGCGAGCGGCATTTCCGTCGGTTGCGGGACGCCTGCGCGGATCGGGGCGAGGAAGGGCTGATTGATCGTCGGCGCGGTCGGGTGAGTTCGGCTCGCGTTCCCGACGCGGAAGCGGAGTGGGTGGCGGGGATGTTTCGCACGCGGTATTTCGATTTTACGGCCAAGCACTTCCACG
>JANLPL010000082.1:0-1944 GCA_031367195.1 Bradyrhizobium sp. | reverse complement strand
CGCGCCCATCTCGGCATCGCTCATGTGCCCGAAGGCCGGCAGGTCTTCAGCAATCTTACCGTCTTCGAGAATCTGAAGATGGGGGCCACGAGCGCGAAAGGCCGCGCTGACTGGACCCGCAATCTCGAACGCAATTATGCGCTGTTTCCCATTCTCGCGGAGCGCCGCGACCAGCTTGCCGGCACATTGTCGGGCGGTCAGCAGCAGATGCTCGCCATCGCGCGCGGCCTCGCGTCGTCGCCGCGCCTGCTGCTGCTGGACGAACCGTCAATGGGGCTCGCCCCGATCGTCGTCGAACAGATATTTGAACGAATCGGACAGGTCCATCGCGACAAGAAGCTGACGATCATGCTGGTCGAGCAGCGCGTCGCGGAAGCGCTCGAACCGTGCGACTGGGCGCATGTTCTGGATGCCGGCCGTTGCGTGCTCGACGGGCCGCCGGCTGCCCTGCTGAAAGACCCGCGAGTCCGCAGCGCCTATCTCGGCGCCACGGCCGCGCAAATGGATCTGGCTTGATAGGGAGAAAGAGAAATATGGCAATTTCGCTCTTCGACCGGCGTGGGATGCTTGCGCTTTCGGTCTCAGCCGCCAGCGCCGCTTTCGTGCGGCCGTCCTTGGGACAGACACCGCCGCCGGTCAGAATCGCGGTCGTCGTTCCGCTTTCCGGCCCCTTTGCCGCGATCGGGCAGAACATCAAGGCTGGCGTCGATTTCGCCGTCGAAGACGTCAACGCAGCCGGCGGCGTTAAATCGCTGGGCGGCGCCAGAATCGAAATTGTCGCGGCCGACGCCGAGGACACGGTCGAAAAGGCGCGCAACGCCGCCCAGCGCATCCTGGCGCAGGAGCCCAACATCATCGGCGGCCTTGGCGACGCGCTGTCGGGCATGACGCTGGTCGTCACCGAACTGACGGAAAAGGCTGAAATTCCCTGGCTGACGCAAACCTTCGCGGATGTGCTGACGTCGCGCGGCTATAAATATGTTTTCGAAGTCGTGCCGGTCGCCAGCGCGCAGGGCGCCATGGCCTTGCCGACGGTGGTCGCGCTGGCCAAGGCGAGCGGGTCCAACCCCAAGACTGTGGCCGTTGTCGCCGATACCAATCAGGCGCTGCAGGCGATGGTGAAGATCTGGCGCGACGGCGGCTACGACAAAAGCGGCCTGAAGATCCTCTCCGAACAATCCTACACGCCGCCGATCGCCGACGCGACCGAACTGATCGCCGGCCTGCGCCGCAACCGCCCGGACATTCTGTTCGTGCTGCCCGCGGCGTTGCCCGACCTCAAGCTGATGCTCGACAAGCTGTCGGAACTCGGCATGGGACGCGACGTGATCCCGACCTTCGCCGTCTCCGGTCCAAGCGGGTCGCCGGAATTGCTGACCGCGGCCGGCGCGGCGAGCCTCGAAGGTTTCTTCGGCATCTTCTCGAACTGGCCGGGCAAGAAACACGCTGCACTAGTGCAGCGTTTCAAGGCGCGGACCGGCAAGCCCTGGATGAATGCTCAGTCGCTCGACGGCTACGGCCAGATCATGGTCTATCGCGAGGCGCTGGAGCGCGCCGGCGTCGCCAACGGACGCAAGGTGGCGGAGGAAATCCGCAGGATGGATTCCAAAGATGGCGCCGCCGATTTTTTCGCCGGTCCGCTGAATTGGGATGCGCAGGGCCGCCGCCGCGGCGCCGGTCTGGTCGTGGCGCAATGGCAGGGCGGCCAGCCCGTGTCGGTTTACCCAACGGAAACGGCGGCCGGCACAGTGAAATGGCCGGGCAAATAAGACCCGATCCGTGAGGATTTGAAATGAGCGGCGCCTTCGAAGGCAAGCAATTCGTCGTCACCGGCGGCGCCGGCGGCATCGGCAAGTTTTGTGCGCGCGACATTCTTGAACGGAATGGGCGCGTCTTGCTGGTCGATATCGACGCGGAGCGTCTTGCCGCCGTTCGCGCCGAACT
>JANLPL010000061.1:0-2807 GCA_031367195.1 Bradyrhizobium sp. | reverse complement strand
ATCGATGTCCATCAACAACGCGACGTCGTCGCTCCCCAGTTCCTCCATATAGGCGTCGAGGAAATCGCCGTGGTTGACGTTCGTGCGCTCGCGCTGGTCGATCTCATAACCGAAATGGGCGAACACGTCGGCCTGCGCTTTCACGATGCGCGGGTCGATATTGTCCCAGTAGAGCGCGACGATCCGCTCCCTCACGTCAACCGCCGCCGCGCCAGCGACAGACGCGCGCGCAACGGCTGCGCCGCCGCCGTCTTGACGGCGTAGAGTTGATAGCGCGCATGAATCACGCGGTGCTCGGGATGCAAGCCGAGAAACGTCTCGATGGCGTGGCGCGGCCGATCTTTCGCCGCCCAGCTCTGCCCGCCGCGATAATCGTCCCACATCATCAACCCGCCGACCCGCAACAGCGGCCAGGCCAGCAGCGAATCGACCAGGATGTCGTCGTGACGATGGCTGCCGTCGATATAGATCACATCGAACCGCCGCCCTTGCACGACCAGCGCGTCGAGCGCGGGAACCGATCGCGATCTTGTCTTCTCGACCCGGCCGGGGAACGGCGCCAGCGCCTCGTCGAACCGCTGCTCGATCGTCGCCACGTCGCCGTTATAGGCTTCCCCGCCATGCAGATCGCCGGTGAAGGGATCGACGCAGACGATGCGCGCCTCCGGCAGCAGCGTGAGAAACAGGCTCGCCGAGCCGCCTACGAACGAGCCGATCTCCAACACCTCGCGCGCCAACGGCGCATGGGCGCGAAATGCGCGTCGCCAATATTCGGCCCGTTCCGCCACGTCTGTCTCCGCTCGACCCCGCCGAACGCCCTCAATAGCGGCGCCACAGCCGGTTGGCGAGGTTGAACGCGCGCACCGCATTGCGCGGATGGGCGATGCAAGGCCGCGTCGGGGCGAGGACGGGCGCGCGCTTCATCCACACGTCGATGCGCCAGTGCATGTAACGCTTGAGGCTGCGGCGAAAATAGTGCTGGAACGCCGGCGCCGTCTCGCCAATCGGTCGCCCTGAGAGCCGGAACGCCTCGCTCAGCGCGATCTGCTCGATCTTGAACAGCCGCTTGCCGTCGTCCCACAGCGCGTCGATCAGCGCGATCGCCCGCTCCACCGCCGCGCCGTCGCGCGCGGCCTCGGCGGCCACCAGCCCGCTGTTGTACATCAGCGCGGTCTGCGAATCGTAGTCGTAGTCGCCCGTGCGCCAGCCCGTGATCTCGGGATAGGGATCGCGGCGCTCGAACTGGTCCATCGCCGGCCCGTTCGCGACCGCCGCGTCGAGCGTCGCCGCGAAACCGGGGGCGATGTAGGAATCGGTGTCGAGCAACACGCACAGCCCGCCGTGAACGCTGAGCGCGTCGAGCAGCACGCAGGGTTTTATGCGGTGGTTGTAAGCGCCGCCGCGCGTCCAGCGGCCGAGGTCGGGCCCGAGTTCGCGCGCCGTCACGCTCGCGTGCAGGCTCTCGTAGGCGCGCGGCTTGTCGGTATAAACGACGATCCGCGCGGGCGGGATTTCCGCCAGCAGCGTGGCGAGCGAATAGTGCAACTCCCGCCCGATATAGGGCGAGGGGCCGTAGTCGATATAGAGGAAGGTGGGCGCGCTCACCTCACCAGCACGTTGCGGAACTGCCAGGGATCGCTGGCGTCGATCTCCTCGGGAAACAGGCCCGGCCGGTCGGTCAGCGGCGTCCAGTCGGTATAGACGCCGACCATCGGCCCGAGATAGGGCGTCTGCACTTGCAGGCAACGCCGGTAATCCATCTCGTCGGCCTCGACAATGCCTGCATCAGGGTTCTCCAGCGCCCAGACCATGCCGGCGAGCACGGCGGAGGTCACCTGCATCCCGGTCGCGTTCTGATACGGCGCCAGCGCCCGCGTTTCCTCGACCGAAAGCTGCGAACCGTACCAATAGGCGTTCTTAGCATGGCCGTAGAGCAGCACGCCGAGTTCGTCGATCCCATCGACGATCTCGGTCTCGGTCAGGATATGGTTGGCCGGCTGCATCTTGCCGGCGCGGCCGAACAATTCGTGTAGGCTCAGCACCGCGTCATCGCAGGGATGATAGGCGTAGTGGCAGGTCGGGCGATAGACCGTCTCGCCCCGGTCGTCGCGCAGCGTGAAATAATCCGCGATCGAGATCGACTCGTTATGCGTGACGAGAAAGCCGAACTGCGCCTTCGCCGTCGGCGTCCACGAACGCACCCGCGTATTGGCGCCGGGCTGCAACAGATAGATCGCCGCGCCGCAGCCCTGCTTGTGGAAACCCGCATTGGCCGGCGCCCAGCGCTCATGCGTGCCCCAGCCGAGTTCGGCCGGCTGCATCCCCTCCGACAGGAACCCCTCGACCGACCAGGTGTTGACGAACACGTCGCGCGGTTTGGGGGTTTTCGCGCGCTGGGTGTCGCGCTCGGCGATATGGATACCCTTGACCCCGAGCGTCCGCGCCAACCTTCCCCATTGCTCGCGATTCTGAGGTTCCGGGCTCGTATCGCCGAGGTCTTGCGCGAGATTGACCAGCGCCTGTTTGACGAACCAACTGACCATGCCGGGGTTGGCGCCGCAACAGGAGACGGCGGTCGTGCCTCCGGGGCTCGCGCGCCGCGCCGCCAGCACCGTTTCGCGCAAAGCGTAATTGGTGCGCGCCTCGTTGCCCTTGCCCTTGTCGAAATAGAAGCCGGGCCACGGCTCGACCACGGTGTCGATGTAGAGCGCGCCGATTTCTCGGACATATTGCATCAGATCCAGCGAGGAGGTGTCGACCGACAGATTGACGCAAAAGCCCTGACCCGGTCCGGCCAGGAGATAGCG
>JANLPL010000056.1:0-2336 GCA_031367195.1 Bradyrhizobium sp. | reverse complement strand
GCGCTCCTCCGTACTCAATTTCACCACGTACTTCTTGACCCCCGCGCCCGTCCCTGCCACGAATCATCTCCGTCCTCGCCCCAGCGGCGCAGTCACACAGATTCAGAGATGCTCCTAAGTTTCAAGGACGCGAACGACTAGATTTGGCGATTTCGCGCCGCAAAGGAAACCAAACCGGCGGAAAAACGTAAAAGCATTATGGGCGCAACTATGCGGCGCCCAGCAGGAGATTTCGACTATGCGCCATCTCATCAAACTTGCTTCGCTTACCGTCGCGCTCGGCCTGATCGGCGCGGGTTCCGCGTTTGCCGGCGGCGGGGGCATGGGCGATCCCAGCACCGTGATCCGCGAGAAGAACGCGATCTGCGAAATGCAGCGGCGCGGGCAGGGACCGCTTTCTCCCAACATGTGCCTGCCCGAACTGCCGCCCGGCCCCGTCTATGAGAGCCGCAGCAATCGTCAGTAAATAACAGAGTTAAGGGCGGCGAATGCGGCATGGGGAGAATATCCTCCGCGCCGGGCGAAGCAACCGTCGCCGCCCTTCATGGACAGACCTTAATCCTGGCGCCATCTCGCGCTCATCGCCAGCCTCTATCTTGGCTCCATCGAGAGAGCGGACTCATCCGCCGTTCCGGAGTCAAATCATGTCTCAGCAAAAGCCCAATTTCGCCAATCGTCGCCCGCTGCTCGCCTCCGCCGCCGCGCTCGCCATCGCCGCCTCCGGCGTGTTTGCCCTGTCGACGCAGTCGGGCTCGCCCGCCTTCGCCGGCGCAGTGGAGGCGCCCGCCTCGGTGGCCGCCAATCCGCCGTCGTTCGCCGATATCGTCGCCCACGTGAAGCCGGCTGTCGTGTCGGTGCGCGTCAATGTTCAGGACGCGTCGGCCTCCGAGGGAGACGACGGCGATGGGCTCGACCAGCTTCCGCCGCAGATGCGGGAATTCTTCAAGCGCTTCGGCGGCGCCGGCCCCCATATGGGCAAGCCGATGGCGCGTCACGGCGTCGCGCTCGGCTCCGGCTTCATCATTTCCGGCGACGGTTATGTCGTCACCAACAATCATGTCGTCGAACACGGCGGCAAGACGGTGAAGGTGACGCTCGACGACGGCAAAGAGGTGGAAGCCGACGTGATCGGAACCGATCCGAAGACCGATCTCGCACTGCTCAAGATCAAGGGCGCGACCGACCTGCCTTATGTGAAATTATCCAAGGAATTGCCGCGCATCGGCGATTGGGTGCTGGCGATCGGCAATCCGTTCGGCCTCGGCGGCACGGTCACGGCCGGCATCGTCTCGGCGGAAGGCCGCGACATCGGCTCGGGCCCCTATGACCAGTTCATCCAGATCGACGCGCCGATCAACAAGGGCAATTCCGGCGGCCCGACCTTCAACCTCAAGGGCGAGGTCGTGGGCGTCAACACCGCGATCTTCTCGCCCTCGGGCGGCAGCGTCGGCCTCGGCTTCGCCATTCCCTCGGAGACGGTCAACAGAATCGTAACCGATCTGCAGCACGGCGGCGTCAAGCGCGGCTATCTCGGCGTGCAGATCCAGGGTGTGAGCCCGGAAATCGCCGAAGGTCTCGGCCTGAAGAACACCGAAGGCGCGCTGGTGGCGGAGACGCAGCCCGATACGCCGGCGGCGGCGGCGGGGATCAAATCCGGCGATGTGATCGTCAAGTTCAACGACGAGGCGATCAAATCGGCCGGCGACCTCACCCGCAAGGTCGGGTCGGTCAAGCCCGGCGAGACGTCGAAGCTGACCTACATCCGCGACGGTCAGGAAAAGACCGCCAGCGTTACCCTTGCTTCGCTGGATGGCGCCAAAGTCGCCGCGGCCGACCACGACGACAAGCAGGCCAAGGAATCGCTGACGCTCGGCGTGCAGCTCGCGCCCTCGGACAAGGGCAAGGGCGTCGAGGTGGTCAATGTCGATCCCAACGGCGAGGCCGCTTCCAAAGGCCTGACCGCCGGCGACGTGATCCTCGAAGTGTCGGGCAAGGCGGTGACGACGCCGGGTCAGGTGAAGGCCGAGATCGAGGCGGCCAAGCACGACGGCAAGAAGGCCGTGCTGATGCTTATAAAGGGCGAGAAGTCGTCGCGCTTCGTGGCGTTCGAATTCCCGAAGGCCTGATTGCCAAAAATTGCGAACCCCAAGCGGTCGCCTGGGGTTCCTTTTCATATTCAGCGGTCAGAACCATTCCTTGCGGTTGAGGGTAACGTCCAATCGGTGTCCCGTCAGGATATGCGGCATGGAGAAGGACGCCAGTGGCTCAGACTGACGAGGCGGATCGAGATATTCGCACTACGGCCGTAGATTTTTCTTTCTGCGAACTTCTCAATC
>JANLPL010000298.1:0-2453 GCA_031367195.1 Bradyrhizobium sp. | reverse complement strand
GCAACCCCGAGAGGCCGTGACCGCGTTTGTCGTAGCGAACCACTCGGCTCTGGGTCACAAAATCAGGGACAAGCTCATCCCAAATACGGAAATCGGTTCCGAGCGAATTTATGAAAACCGGGGGCTGACCATTTCGCGATCCTTCGTCGCGGAAATGCACGACGGCGCCATTTATGTTTGCGAAGGTCATGCGAACTTATCTTTTCAAGCCTGGTCCCTACGCGTCTCAGCTTGCGCGACTGACGACAAGGGATGACCAATTGGAATTAGGTCGACTTGAACGATGCGCCGGAAGAGGCCCCAGAGCCCGCGCGGCTCGACGAGTATGACGAAGATCGAAATCGCGCCCAGAAGAATCAGATACCACGTGCCGTAGTCGGCGAGGAATTCGCGTAGCAGGAAGAACACCGCCGCGCCGATAAATGGGCCCTCAAGGCCGCCGATGCCGCCGATCACGACGATAAAGATAATGTAGATTGTCCAGTCGGTGATGCTGAACGACGCGCTCGGCGCGACGCGAAGTTTTTCAAGCGTCGTCAGCACGCCAACGAACCCGAGAATAGGCGCGGTGAAGAGGAAGCAGAGAATGCGCGTCGCGGTCAGATTGACGCCCGCCGAGCCCGCCGCTTCCTCGTTGTCGCGCATCGCGGTCAACCCGAGCCCGACGCGCGAACGCAGCAAGAGCCAGATCGAGATGAAGGCCAGCGCCGCGTGCGAGAGAGCGAGCGCGTAGAACGTCTCGGCGCGGCCGAACACCGATGCGCCGAACTGCTTGACGATGGGGATCGGCAGCGAGATCCCGGACCCGCCGGCGAACCCCGGCAATTTACCGGCGATCAGCATCATTACTTCCGCCGCGACCCAGGCGCCGACAGCGAGATCGGCGGTGCGGAGCCGGAACACGATCGCCATCGTCGGATCGAAATTGGTTCAGACCGACATGCCGGTCGCGGAAATCATCATCGTCACGGCGATGACGCGCATCACGATCGGATAGATCCGCGCCGAGCTGAGACCAATCAGGTCCGCGGCGGCGGGATCGTCGGCGACCGCACGGATGCGCGCGCCGACCGCTGTCCGGAACAACACGAATTCTAGACCCGCGATCAGGCCGACCGCGAGTCAGCACGCCTTGCACAAAAAGATTGAAGATCGTCTGGATCATCGCTCAGGAGCCAAAATAATGTAGCATGATGGACTCGCGATTGACGTCCCCGGGCCGCCCGGTAAGCGACACCGCGCCCTCCAGGAAGCAGTAGAAACGATCGGCGACGGAGAGCGACTTGGAGATATCCTGCTCGACGGCGACGATTCCGAGCCCACGTTCCCGGATCGCTGGGATGATCGCGTAGCGTTCGTTAACGATGCGGGGCGCGAGGTCGAGGCTTATCTCGTCGCACAGCAACAATTTCGGATTGGTCAGCAGCGCACGGCCCAGCGCCACCATCTGCTGCTGTCCGCCCGAGAGTTCGCGCGCCCTCTGGTTTTGGCGTTCCGCGAGCACCGGGAACCATCCGAACACGGTCTCCATCGTGATATCGCCCCGCCGGCCCAATTCCCAGCCAAGCCAGAGGTTTTCGCGCACCGTGAGCGAAGGAAACAGCTTGCGCCCCTCCGGCGCCAACCCGACGCCGAGCTTCACGATCTCGGGCGTCGAATAGCGGGAAAGATCCAACCCCTCGAACGACGCCGCGCCGGTCGAACGTCCGGCCTGCCGGACGAGCGCCTTGAGGAACGAGGATTTGCCGGCGCCATTCGCGCCGATGATCGACACAATCTCGCCCGACGCGACGGTGACGTCGATGTCGTGCACGGCCTGGAAATGGTCGTAGAAGACGCTGAACCCGCGCACGTCGAGCAGTGGCGCGGCGCTCATCGCACAACCGCATGGGCGCCGTGCGCCTCGTTTATTGCGAGTGGCCCCACCGCGGGCCCGAACTGCGAGATTTCAGACACCGAGATACACCTCTTTGACCCGTGCGTCGGCCAAGACCTCGTTGGGCTCGCCCTCGACGATGATCGCGCCGAAATGCAGCACCGCCAGGCGCGTCGCGAGCCGCCGCAAAGCGTGACTGATACCCGTCCTTGATGAACGTGACTCGCGGGGGGGCTCCAAGACCGACCAACTCCGATTCGATACGGGTGATTCGGATTGAGGAGGGGTCGGATGGGCGCGCCGTTGGAGATCATTCGGACGGATCACACGAGCCCGGAGCTGCGCGCCTTATGTAGCAGCCACCACTGGCTGATGCTTCGTGCGCGGCGGCCGAGCCACTATTCTGCCGGCTGATTGATGCTGGCAATAGGGGATGGCGATGAGCGATCCGTCGGTTGTGCAGAGCGACAATTACGGTGGCCGCTTATCGACAATTAAGCTGGCCAAATCGGGCGAGCGTCGAGTAGCGAGGAGAAAGTTACGCGCATAGGTGTCGTTTGGCAATAGGGTGACGTGG
>JANLPL010000117.1:0-7987 GCA_031367195.1 Bradyrhizobium sp. | reverse complement strand
ACGACCGGGCGACCGACAGACCTTCAAAAGCTTCTATCGGAGCCCGTCCACGGCAGGCGGGCCATAGAACGCCGCGTACGCCCCAATTCACCAATAACGCGGCCAAAATGATACTCAGTCCGACAGGCTGCTAGGCTCCGGGATAATCCTCGATCCGCCCGACCAGAGGCTTGCGTTCGCGCCGCAGCTTCTCGCCGACCGCCTCGACCGCGCGCATCGCGCGCAGCGCATTGCCGCTGGAGATCTTGGCGATGTCGGTCTGCGAAAAGCCTCGGCGCAGCAATTCCGCGATCAGATGCGGGAATCGGCCGACATGTTCGAGCCCGATCGGCTGCGGACCGCCGAAGAAATCCGAGCCGATGCCGACATGATCGACACCCGCCGTTTCCACGAGATAGACGATGTGGTCGGCAACCTCCGCCAAAGTCGCCTTGGGCGCCGCGCCGTGGCGCTGCTCGGCCTCGTTGAGTTGCGCTTTCGGGTCGGGGCCAAGCGGCGCCTTGCCATAGGCGTCGCGCGTGCGCTTCAGCCAATCGCGCAAGGGCTGGCTGACGAAGCCCGGCACGAAAGTCGCCATCGCGAGGCCGCCGTTCGCCCTCAAGCGCTTCAGCACGTCGTCGGGCGCGTTACGAGGGTGATCGCACAGGCTGAACGCGTTGGAATGCGACAGGAACAAAGGCGCCTCGCTGACGTCGAGCAGCGCGCGCAAACCGGCGTGGCTCACATGCGCGCCGTCGACGATCATTCCGAGCCGGTTGCATTCCGCGATCACCGCGCGGCCGAAAGCATTGAAGCCGTTGTGGCGGGCCAAGTCAGTGGCGGAATCGACCCAGTCCAGCGTCTCGTTGTGACAGGGGATCAGCATTCGCGCGCCCGCCGCGTACCACACGCGCAGGGGCCCCAGCGAATTTTCCAGCCCGACGCCGCCCTCAATGACGATGAACGAGGCGATCTTGCCGGTCGCGCGCGCGCGGTCGAAATCGGCCGCCGCGCGGGCGGGCAAAAACACATCCGGGTGCGCCTGCTCGATCCGCAGGATCGTGTCGATCAGCTCCAGCGTGGTGCGGGCGGGATGGGGCGCGCTGGTCGGCTGGAACGCCGACCAGAACTGCGCGCCCACATATCCCTCTCGCAGGCGCGGAATGTCGGTGTCGCCGCGCTCGTGCACGCGGGTCAGATCGTATTCGATCACATCGCCTTTGGCGCGCGCATCCTGGCGGATCACATAGGGCAGATCGTTGTGGCCGTCGAAAATCGGCGCGGCTTCGAGCGCGGCTTTCGCCTGGGCCAGGAAAGTCGAATCATCCATGCGCGCAAACGCCTCCGTCGCCGCTTAAAGCAATGTCCTTGAGCCGGTGCGACTATTCCGCGGGGCTCAGTCGCCGCTCAGCTTTTCGTAGTTCTTCACCACGAGGTCGATATTGCCCTTGTTATTGACCGGCGTGACGCCCTTCAGCTGCGTTTGCAGATCTCCAAGCGCCGCACGCTTTTCGTCCGCCGTCATCTGTTTGTCGGCGCTCACTTCGTCGATCGAGCGCTGGATCAGCTTGTCGGCGCCGACATAAGTCTTGGTGTCGGGGTCGATCCCGTCGAGCACCATCGTGACGTTGCCGGCGACAGTGTTGTACTCGTTGAAATCGTGGAAGCCGTGTTTCTTGGCGATGCCTTCCAGCTTGCTCATGGTGGCGGCGTCGGGCTCGGCCGCGTCGGTCGGCGCGTCGCCCATCGCCGTCTGCATGTCGGCCTGTGCGTCGATGTAGCTCTTCACCTGCGCCTCGGTGAGGGCGACCTGCTCCAGCGCGCCGTACACCGTTTTCGGCGGGGCCGCGTCTTCGGCGATTGCGGGGAGAGCCGACAAGCCAAGGCTCAGGGCGAAAGCGGCAAGAATGGAGCGCATGGATACCCCCGATGATTCGCCGCGATGCGGCCTCGCGTCTATAGAACCGGCGCGCTCATAGCGCGCAAATTTTTGCTCACAAAACTCGGGAAACGCGAACGCCCTGCACGCTCAGTGGCCGACCGACCTGTTCGGCCGCTTCGACCCGGTCGAGACGCAACAGGGCCAACCCCTGTGACCCCGCCGCGGTTCCCAACGCGCCAACGGGTAAATCGCCGTCGAGCACCGGGGAGCCGGTCGCCGGGGCCGGGCCATCAAGCGCCACGCGGGCTATTCGCTTGCGGACCTCGCCGCGATGCTTCATCCGCGACACGACTTCCTGGCCGACATAGCAGCCCTTGGCGAAATCGACGCCATTGAGCAGGTCCAAATTGGCGTCGTGCGGGAAGATCTCGCCATAGGTGAAATCGCGCCCGCCCTCGGGCACGCCGGCCGCGATGCGCGCCGTCTCATAGGCCGCAAGGGCCGCGGCGTCGGGCGCAGGGGCTATCGTGCGGGGAACGAGCCCGCGCCCGCCAAGCGCCTCGGCGCGCGGGTCCGCCGGCGCCCCGTCGGCCTGGCCGACCACCGCCCAGTCCGCGCTGACGTCGGCGATGTCAGCTTCGGCGCGCAGCTTGTAGAAGCCGAGCCGCTTGGCCAGTTCGGCGGTCCTGGCCGCCGGCGCGTCGAGCAGAAATTCGTCCTCTGCGATGCGAAAAACGATAAAATCGAACAGGATCTTGCCTTGCGGGCTCAACAGGGCGGCGTAACGCGATTGTCCCGCGACCAGTTTCAGCACGTCGTTGGTCAGCAGCCCCTGCAACAGGGTTCCCGCGTCCCGGCCGGCGACCCGCACGACGCCTCTGTCCCAAAGCAAAACCATTCCATCCGCCCTTTGGCCATGTCCGTGATAGAGGTAAGCCGAAAACCGCCGCAGGCAAGGAGTGTTCATGGCCTCGTTCGACGTCGTCTTCGCCGGCGCCATCGTCGTCAATCAGGACGGGACCGGCCTACGCGACATCGGCGTGCGCGACGGCCGCATCGCCGAGATCGGCGATCTCGCGCGAAGCTCCGCGGGCGAACGCGTCGATTGCCTCGGCCTGCACATCCTGCCCGGCGTGATCGACGCCCAAGTGCATTTCCGCGAGCCGGGGCTCACCCACAAGGAGGATCTGGCCACCGGCGCCCGCGCGGCCGTGATGGGCGGCGTGACGGCGGTGTTCGAAATGCCCAACACCAACCCGCAGACCACCAGCGCGGCCGCGCTGGAGGACAAGCTCGCGCGCGCGCGCGGCCGGATGGCCTGCGATTACGCGTTCTGGGTCGGAGGCACGCACGAGAATGTCGCCGACCTGCCCGAACTGGAGCGGCTGCCGGGCGCGGCGGGGATCAAGGTGTTCATGGGTTCCTCGACCGGCTCGCTGCTGGTGGCCGACGATGCCGGCGTCAGGGAAATCCTGAAACGCGTTCGCCGCCGCGCAGCGTTCCACAGCGAGGACGAGGCGCGGCTCAACGCCCGCAAGGGCGAGCGCATCCCCGGCGATCCCGCCTCGCACCCGGTCTGGCGCGACGCAATCGCCGCGCTGACCTGCACCCAGCGCCTCGTGCGGCTGGCGCGCGAGGCCCGCGCGCAGGTGCATGTGCTGCATATCTCGACACGGGAGGAGATCGAGTTCTTGGCGCAGGCCAAGGATGTCGCGAGCTGCGAGGCGACGCCGCATCACCTGACGCTGTCGAGCGAGGATTACGCGCGGCTGGGGACCAAATTGCAGATGAATCCGCCGGTGCGCGGCCCCGAACACCGCGACGGCGTCTGGCGCGGGATCGCGCAGGGGATCGTCGACGTCCTGGGCTCCGATCACGCGCCCCATACGCTGGAGGAGAAGGCGAAGCCTTACCCCGACAGCCCCTCCGGCATGACCGGCGTGCAGACGCTGGTGCCGATCATGCTCGATCATGTCGCGGCGGGGCGGTTGAGCCTCGCTCGCTTGGTCGATCTTACCAGCGCCGGCCCGCAGCGGTTGTTCGGCGTCACTTGCAAGGGCCGGATCGCTGTCGGCTACGACGCCGACCTCACTGTGGTCGATCTCAAACGCCGAATGACGATCAGCGATAGCTGGATCGCCTCGCGCAGCCGCTGGACGCCCTATGACGGCAAGACCGTCACCGGCTGGCCCGTCGGCACGGTGGTGCGCGGCGTTCGGGCGATGTGGGAGGGCGAACTGCTCGCGGATGGCGGCGGGCAGGCTGTGCGGTTCGCGTGAGCTCGCGCGCGCTTGGCGGGCGCTGCGTGACGCCCGGCTTGCCGTCCCCTCGCCCTTGCCCTCGCCCCGCAGAGCGGGGAGAGGGCAAGGGTGCGGGGCGGCTCGACTACGACGTGGGGGCGCGATTTCCCCGCCGATCCCAGACAAACGAGGGCCGATGGAGGTCGAATTCGCCGAGGTGATCGTCTCCGGCAGCGTGCAGGGCGTCGGCTACCGCGAATTCGCGCGCCGAGCGGCCGAACGGCGCGGCGTGGCCGGCTTCGTGCGCAACCGTTCAGATGGAACCGTCGAGGCGCGGCTGGTCGGCGTTCCCGCCTCGCTGGAGGCGATGCTGGCCGATCTTCGCCGTGGACCGCCGCATGGCCATGTAAGCGGTCTCGCAATCGTCGCGCGCGGCGCGGCGGCGGCGCAGAGCGGGTTTTTCGTGACGGCGACGCTGTAGCCCTGTAATCCCAGACCATTGCCCTGATATGGAGGCTCGCCTGTTCGCCAACGTGCTGATCGCCAATCGCGGCGAGATTGCTTGCCGCATCATCGCGACCGCGCGTCGGATGGGCCTGAAGACCATCGCGCTGCATACGCCCACTGATCGCGGCGCGCTGTTCACGCGGATCGCCGACGAAACTGTGGAGACGCCGAGCTATCTCGACGCGGCCGCCATCGTCGCCGCCGCGAAGGCGGCCGGCGCCGAGGCGCTGCATCCCGGCTATGGCTTCCTGAGCGAGAACGCTGACTTCGCCGAATATTGCGCGCTGGAGGGCATCGTCTTCGTCGGGCCTTCGCCTGAGGCGATGCGGGCGATGGGTCTCAAAAGCACCGCCAAGGCGCTGATGGCGCGCACGGGCGCGCCGGTGCTGCCGGGCTATCATGGCGACAACCAGACGCCGAAATTCCTCAAGGAACGCGCCTATCAGGTCGGCTATCCCGTCCTCATCAAGGCGATCGCGGGCGGCGGCGGGCGTGGCATCCGCCGCGTCGACAACCACGTCGAGTTCGAAACCGCGCTGGAATCCGCGCAGCGCGAGGCGCAGGCCGCGTTCGGCGATTCCCGCGTGCTGATCGAGAAGTTGATACTAGCGCCGCGCCACATCGAGGTGCAGATTTTTGGCGATACCCACGGCAATGTCGTTCACCTCTACGAGCGCGATTGCTCGCTGCAACGCCGGCGGCAAAAGCTGATCGAGGAGAGCCCGGCGCCGGGCCTGCCCGCGCCGACCCGGCGCGCGATGACGGATGCGGCGGTCGCGGCGGCCAAATCGGTCGGCTATGTCGGGGCGGGCACGGTCGAATTCATCGTCGACGCCAGCAAGGGCCTCGGGCGCGACTGCTTCTTCTTTTTGGAGATGAACACGCGGCTGCAAGTCGAGCACCCCGTCACCGAGGCGCTGCTTGGGCTCGATCTCGTGGAATGGCAGTTGCGCGTCGCGGCGGGCGAGAAGTTGCCGTTGCGCCAAGAGGAAATCGTGCCCCGCGGCGCGGCGGTCGAGGCGCGCGTCAACGCCGAAGATCCCGAGACCGGCTTCCTCCCCTCGCCCGGCCGCCTGCGCGCTTTGCGGCTCGAAGGGGTGCGGGTCGATTCCGGCGTGGAGGAAGGCGACGAGATTTCGCCGCATTATGATTCGCTGATCGCCAAGCTGATCGCCCACGCCGAGACGCGCGACGAGGCGCTGGCCAAGCTCGATGCGGCGCTCGCCAACGCAGTGGCGCTGGGGCCGAAGACCAACATCGCCTTCCTGCGCGCTTTGATATCAGCGCCGGAGTTCCAGGCCGGCGTGCATGACACCGGCTTCATCGACGCCAATCTGGAACGGCTCGGCGCGACGCCGCAACCCGCCGACGCCTGCGCAGCGCTCGCGGGCGTCGCGGCGCTGCTGCCGCAAATCCTGGCCGCGCCCGCGCCCGCCGCCGACGGCGATCCGTGGTCGGTCACGGACGTATTCGAGTTGATGGGCCCGCGCCGCGTGCCCTTCGAGGCGCAGGTCAACGGCAAGGCCGAGCGCTTCGTCGCCATCGTGCGCGCGGACGGGCAGGAGATCGCCTTCGCCGACGGCCGCGCCGCGCCCGCCGCCGCGTTTCCGCCGACCGTGCTCGCGGTTGAAGACGGCGTGCTGGTGATGAACGGCGGCCGCCAGACCGCCGTCGCCGTCGCCTCCGCCGACGAAGGCGACGGGGCGCGGGCAGGCGCCACCGACGGCGCCGTGATCGCGCCGATGCACGGCCGGCTGATCGCGCTCGCTGTGGCGGAAGGGGACGAGGTACAGCCAGGCCAGCGTCTCGCCGTGCTGGAGGCGATGAAGATGGAACACGCGCTGACCGCGCCGCTTGCGGGGCGGGTGACCTTGGCCGGGCCGAAAGTGGGCGATACGGTGGAACAGGGGGCGGTGATTTTGCGGGTGGGGTGAGCGGTGCAGAAGCCGCGCACAGGCGACGACCTTGAAGTGGACATCGTGCCCGGTGATCCAGACACGACAATTGTGAAAAGCTTGTCAACGACGCGGAATTGCGCAACGATTGCAGGTAAGCCGAAGCTAGGGCGCAAAGCATTGGGAGCGCCCTGCTAGGGCTGGCGCATCGCTTGCGAGAGTCGAATTGCAGGGCTTGGTTCGCTTTCAATTTGAGGACGTTTATGCAATTTTCAAGCGAACACTTGGCTCAGAAACTGACTACGTTAAGAAATTCGCGAAGCTCCGCCGATCGCGCCTTGGCGGACAACTTTGTCTTCGAAGAACGAGTCACCGAGATGCGACGCACCGATTTCGAGGGATTTGACGCAGCAACGATCTCAATTCGGAAATTGCAAAGCGATTACTTCAAGACCGAAGTTCAGGGTGCCCGCCACACGCATATTCCGACGACCTTTCGCGCGATAAATTCTTTGGCGCTTTATGGCGCCGAAATCGAACCGAACGAGAAATTGATCCGGCTCGAACGTGTGGACGAAATCCTGGTCGGCGCCGGCTGCGACTTTGAGACGCTGCATCAAGCATTGCAGCCGCGCTCCCCGGACGAAGCGTTGAAAGCGGTCCTTGCCGAACAATGGAAGGTTTACCCCGGAGCGCGCCCTTCGTTCGTCGCCTTCAAATCCGAAGTCGCGGATGACCTCAAAGCGACGGATTGGCTGATGCGTCTGCGCAACCGCCTCGGACTCGGACATTTTTCGCCCGCTCCGGGGGAGCGGCAGTCCTTCGTCCTGCTGGAATACAAGGTCAGCGACGTATTGAGCGAATGGGAGCGCTTGAAAACCGGCGGCGCCGAGCGAGCGTTCGCTTATCCCACGGTTTTGGAAGCGCCCGGGAGTCCGCATTTCTTTCCATCGCCGGCGGGTTTGGCGTCGAGTTTCGCCGTCGATCTGAGCGAAGCTGGCCGCGCCCTGGCGTCGATTCGCGAACTTCTTCACGTTCGGATAAGCTATCGCGCCGAACATCTGGTTCGCGCCGGGCAACTCGTCGGGCCTTTGCCGCCCGTACGTCTTTCGGCGGCGCGCGACACGCATCTGGACCGGTTGCGAAGCGCTTCGGGCCGCGCCGATCTCGGGGCCTATATGTCGGGCGAAGTGGACGACTAACATGGGAGCGATCGCGAGGATACGTCATCCCTGGCTGGAGCGGTTGGTCGCCGCGCCCGTCGAGGAGGTGCGCGCGCTGGTGGAAGGCGGCGCCTACGTCCATCCGCTCGGTCGCGCCGAACCCGGCGACGCGGCGGTGACGCTATTGTTTGGGCTCTCAGCGGACGATCCTGCGATTGATGCGTTCGACGAAGGCGCGCTCGGCGCCCTGGAGCTTTATCGTGCGGGGGCGCCTAAGCTGCACGGTCCCGCGTGGGACCGCAATGCGCTCGCCGCGCTCGA
>JANLPL010000228.1:0-12897 GCA_031367195.1 Bradyrhizobium sp. | reverse complement strand
CTGCGCACGCCCTGGCCGCCGCGCCCTTCCTCCAGCGGCTGCGCCATCAGACTGCTGACAATGCCGACGGCGGCGCGCGCCTCGTCATATTGGGTGATCAGTTGCGCCATCTGCATCAGCGGCCCCTGGACGCGGCTGGACAGGATCATGAAGGCGAACAGGTCGCCGATCGCGACAGGATTGTTGCTCGTCATCGCGATATAGACGCCGACGGCCAGCGCGCCCGAGGTGGAGATCTGCGACAACGGGCGGATCGCGGACTGGACGATCGCTGAAATATGACCGGCGTGAAACAAGGCGTCGGTGACGCGCACCGTGAGCACGTCCCACATCGCGCGCTGACGCGTCTCCAGCGCCAGCGACTTGACGGTGCGGATGCCGGCGAGATTCTGATAGAGAAACGTGCCTTTGGCGGTCTCGGCGACAACAACTGCGCCGGTGGCGCGGCGGATGGCCGGCAGCATCACCACCAGAAACAACACCATCAGCCCGCTGAAGCCCAGCACGATGAACGTCAACAGAGCGCTGAAGGCGAACATCACCGGCAGCAGAATCAGCAGGCTGAGCGAATCGAGCAGCGTTCCGAACCCCTGATCGGCGATGAAGCGGCGGATCTTGCTGGCTTCGTGCATATCGTGCGCGATCTGGCCGACGGGCTGGCGTTCGAAGAAGTCGATCTGAATATCGAGCAGCCGGTCGAAGATATATTCCGACAGGCGCGTATCGACGCGCGCGGTGACAATCTGCAACAGATAGTATCGCATGTATAGCAATACGGCTTCGAACATGAACAACACAAACACGCCGACGCATAACACGGTGAAGGTGTTGAACGCGTGATATTGCAGCACGCTTCCCGTTATGATGCGCCAGAAGATCATCGGCGTCAGCGCCAGCACGCTAAGCGCGATCGCGCCCAGCACGAGATCCCTGAGAATGCGGCGTTCGCGCAGGAACAGGGCGAAAATCAGCGGCCAGCCGAACGGCTTTTCCTCGTCGAGCACTTTGTAGCTGCGCCGAAGGATCACGATCTCGCCGGTCCAGATTTCCTCCATCCGGATGCGGTCGATCGCCATGATCGACCCTTCCTCTGCGTCGGGGTCACGCAATTTGACGTGGGGAATCCTGCCGCTGATTTCGACCTCGGAGAGAATCATCGCCTCGCCGGTCTTCAGCCGAACGATGGCGGGGAGCGCCTTGCCGAGCTGCTGGAGATTGTCCCAATCGAGGCGGACGAGGCGGGACTTGAGCCCCGCCTGTTTGGCGCAAACGATCATCTCCTGCGCATCGACGCTGTCGCCGCTCAACAAATTGTCTTTGACCAGCTGCGGAACGGTCAGGTTGAGGCCGTGCGAACGCCCGACGATGGCGAGGCACCGCAACCAGGTCGGCGAACGGCCATTCGCCTGTTCGGCGCCTGCGGCGAACGATAGCGCCTTCATTTTCGACTTCGCCTCCAACACTCGCGCTCCGCAATGCAATCAGGTCGGCCGTGCGCCCCGCAGAATTATGCGCCGACCGCGGCGGGAAAATGACCGGAGCTCGCCTGAGCTTCGTTGTCTCCCGGCAGTCCGAGGATATCAAGCGTTCGGCGCACGCAGGCGCCGACGTCGAACGCCCTCAGCGCCGTCTCGCGCGCCTGCGCGGACATTCGCGCGCGTCGCCCGGGATCGGCGAGCAGGTCGCAGATCGCACCCGCCAACGCAACAGGATCGTGGAACGGGGTGAGGACGCCGTTCTCGCCATCGACGATCACGTCGCGGACGGGCGCCGTGTCGGAAGCGACGATGGCGCAACCCGCCGACAGCGCCTCGATGCATGACCACGACAGCACGAACGGATAGGTCAGATAGACGTGGACGCGCGACACCTGCATCAACGCGCGCAGGCCCGAGTGCGGCAGCCGCTCCAGGAAGTGCACGCGGGTGAGATCAATCTCGGCCAGGATTTCGGCCAGGCAATATTGTTTCCAGCTGCCCCCGTCCGGCGCCCAATTCCCGTAGGAGACTTCTTCCGCGCCGACGATGACGATCTGCGCCTGCGGACGCAGCCGCAATATCTCGGGGATGGCGCGCATGAAAATGTGAAACCCGCGCATCGGCTCAAGCCCGCGTGCGAAATAGGTGACGACCTCGTCGGTGCGATCGATGCGCGGGCCGCCGGGCAGCCGGAACTTGGCGGCCGGGTCGGGCGCGATCCACTTCGTGTCGACCCCCTCGTGGACGACGTGGATTTTGGACTGGAACTCGCGCGGGAAGGTGGAACGCTGCCACGGCGTCGGCGACAGGCCGAGGTCGCACTCGGCCAAAGCGATCAGCGAACTGGCGTTTTTGGCGTTCAGTCCCACAAGACCATCCAGTCCGAATTGGCCCGTTTCAAGGTCGAAGCCGACGTCCTGTCCCTCGGGACGATAGTAGAATTCGCAGTAGATCGCCAGTCGCGCTCTGGGAAACACCGAACGCAAAGGCAATGTTTCGCCCCAGCCGCAATGCGCGACGATCAGGTCGGGGACGAAACCATCCTCCCTCAGTTTCAGCGCCGCGAACATGACCTGCTCGGCGCGGCGGCACTCCACCTCGAACCGCCGGGAGAACGTATGCGCGGCAGGCAAAGCGCCAGGCGAAGAGTAGCGCCTGAGATCCACGCCCTCGACGTCGCCCGAGGTTTCCGAACCGATCGCCGCCATCCGCGTCACGCCGCCGCGATGCAGGCTGGCGGCGACGTGCTTGAATTGCGCGGGGAAATTGTTGTGAACGAACAGGACGTTCATGGCGCGATCCGCGCGGGCGCGGGCGCCTTCGCCGCGATCAACTTAAGGCCACCCCTCGCTGGACGCACATGAAACGGCCAATGCGCGTCGGCCGCCGGCAAGTCCTTAAACGAAATGACGCGAGAATCCATCGATTCTCGCGTCACAGAGTTAATGCGTTTGTTCGCGTCAGACGGTGGTGGTGCCGCCGCCCGCGAAGTGGATGGTGATGTTGGAATTGACGTCGTTGATGGTGATGGTCTGACCGTCGCTGAACGTCAAGGTATGCAGCCCGCCGACGGCGGTGCTGGAGTTGCTGACGAGATTGAGGGCCGTCTGCAACGAGGCGATGCTCATCGCGCCGCCGCCGCTCATGATCGAATCATTGCCATTGATGCCCAGCAAGACACGATCGTCGCCTGAACCGCCGATGATCGTCGCGTTGACGCCAGCCACATCGACGAAGCGATTAGAGCCCGACCCGCCGACCATGCTGGCGGACGTGCCGCCGACGGCCAGCAGCGTATCGGCGCCCGAAGCGGCGATGAGGGTGTTGGCGCCGCCGGCCGAAAGCATGCGGGTATCGCCCGAACCGGCCACGATGCTGGTCGTGCCGCCAAAACCCTGCAAGGTGTCGTGGCCCACGCCGCCGATCAGGGTGTCGGAACCGTGATTCACGCCGCCTTTCAGGACGTTGTCGCCGGTGCCGGCCACCAACGAGCTTTGGCCGCCGCCGAGCAACGTGTCGTGGCCCGTGCCGCCGTACAGGGTGTTGAAACCCGTTCCGGCGGAGAGCCGATTGGCGCCCATGCTGACCTGCAACACGTCGGCGCCCGAGCCGCCAAGCAGCGTGTCGTGCGCGCCGGCGATCGTACCGCCGATTAGCGTCTGATCGCCAGTGCCGGCGACCAGGCGAGAGTTGCCCGCGCCGATCAGCGTGTCGGCGCCCGAGCCGCCGAGCAGCGTATTGAGGCCGGAACCCGCGATAAGAACATTGGCGCCCGTGACGGTCCTGAGGCGCTCGAATCCCGCGCCGCCGATCAGCGTATCGCCGCCCGGACCCGTGTCGATGACGTGCACGGCCTGGTCGCCCGCCGCGATCACCACGCCGCCCGAGGACAAGAAGTTGAAGGTGGTCACCGGAGTCGCCGGCCCGACCGTCGGGAGTGGGAAGGAGGAGCCGGTGACAGCGGTCGAAGTCGGCAGATCGATCAGCTCGAGTATGGTGCCCCCGGTGATCACGTCATCCTGCGTCGGCAAAGACGATCCGCTCGCCGGACCAGTCGCTCGCTCGACGCCAACGGTACTCGCGAATGGGAAAGTTCCGTTGTGAAGCAGCGTGTTAATAATCTCGCTGCCCGTGTTCGACTGCACAGTGCTGGCCAGCAGCGTTATGAGGTCTGCCGCGTTAAGTTGATATGTCGCCATGTTACACGATCCTTTTAACGTTTCCGATCCCTACACAAACCTACGCCGCGCTAACGGGCGGCGGAGGCGCGGAAGACGCGAACACGCGGCTCCCTGTCTTTGACTTGCGCATCCGGGGCGGAAGTCGCCCGGGTCGCTCCTGCTTCCTGCACGCTTTGAAGTCCGATTTTCACGCCAACCAGGGGATCGACGCCTGAACCACTGACAAACTCGATTTGGCGACCGCGCTGCGACGCCACCAGCGCGCCGAGAAACAGCGCTTCCGCAGCAATTTCCATGCCTGCGAATTCCGGCTTCACGCGCAGCCGCAAGCCCACGAGCGGGAGGCCGTGGCCCCGCGTGCCCGCATATTGGCCGGCGCCGACCCATTCGGACCAGCGCGGCGGCCGGCTGCCGACAAGCGCCTGCAATTCGATCGCCGCGGCGCCCGTCTCGGAGACGATCTCGACGCCTTCGACGGCGGCCGGCGAATCCGGCCCGCCCGCCCAAACATTCTGCGCGAAAACCGTGTCGCCGCGATTGGCGAGATGCGCCAGAAACGAGAAAGGCGCCGACACGGCGGGGGCCACGACAGGAGCGACTTCAGGTTCGACTTGCGGGAGGGAGACGTCCTCGACGAGCACGATCGGCTCCAGTCGGAACGAAGCGTCCAGCGAACCGTCCGCCGCGCCGCGGCGCAGACCAACCACCACTTCGGAATTGCGCTCGGCGCGAACCACCAGGCAATCGCCCGGACGCTGCAAGGCGCCGCGCTCTCTTCCAGGCATATCGACCAACGTCACGCCGGAGGCGGGGGGAATGACGCGCGCCACCGCGGGAACGCCGGAGCCCTGAAAGCTCACGTAGCGGAAGATGTGCAGACCGCAGGCCACCGAAAGGGTGGAGCCTCGATCGAACCTGTCCTCCGCCTCAGCCACACCGCGCTCCTACGTTCAAAAACATAACCGCCGTCATGCCTAACTGAACGTTAACATCCAAACGCGCCGGATTGCAACCTAGAAAGTTGTGCGTCGCGCGATTTTTTTCGCCACGTTTGCTTAATTCTGCCGCATCGCAACAAGGACCGTTGCAGCCGTTGTTCGGCCGGGTATTCCTGCTTTCGCAAGAATTAACTTGACATAGCGGCGCCCTTTTCAACGCGCCTCTCGTATCATAGAGACGCCCCGGAGCGGCGTCGCAATGAGGCGCCCGTCTGCAACCTATTTCTGTCGTTAGGGAAGGGAAGGCTATTCGACACGCCCCGGCCAAGCCCGGCAAGTTCGGCGCCGGCCCAAATTGGGACATCGACGCGCTGATGTTGGGCGCGGGCGAGCGGATGGCGCGCGGCGATTTCGACGCCGCCTTCGCCCTCGCGGACCGGCGCTGCCGGCTGATCGTGCCGTCGGCGCGCGATCTGTACCTGCGCGCGCAGACACACAAGGCGGCGGGTCGGCTTGATGCGGCGCAGCGCGATTTGAGCGCGGCGCTGGCGCTCGACCCGACCGATGCGGCGATCGACCGCGCCGCGCTGCATTGGGGTTCGGCCGAGGCGCGGGCCGAGGCGGCGGCGCGCATCATGGCGCGGCCGTCTTCGGATTGGGGGCTGCGGCGCAAGGCGGCGGCGGCGCTGTTCGAGGCGGGGGGGGCGCTGGGGCATCGGCTAGAGCATACGCAATACGGCGTTTCGGGTTGGATCGTCTGGGTCGGCGAGGCGGCGTTGCGGATCGAGATGAGTCACGCGGGCGGCCGGGAGGCGTTCCTGCTCGATCCCGATCCCGATCACCCGCTGGCGGCGGCGGGGATTTGCGCCGCCAACATCGAGATCGAGGCGCCGGAGGTCGAGCGGCTGACGCTGGAGCTTACCGGACCCGACGGCGCCTTCGAGCGCGTCGCGCCGGCCCGCGCGGCGCGGCCCAGGCCGCGCCCGCCGGCGCCGCGCAACACAGCGGCGGCTTCGCAGACCCCGTTCGTCACCATCGTCGTGCCGGTCTATGAGGATTTTGACGCCACGCGCGCCTGTCTGGAGGCGCTCAGCGCGGCGCGGCCTAAGTTCGGCTACCGAATTCTCGTTATCGACGACGCTTCGCCCAACGCCGATCTGGCCGACTATCTCGACGAACAGGCGGCGCGCGGGGCGTTCGAACTGATCCGCAACGAGGCCAATCTCGGCTTCGCAGCCTCCGTCAACAAGGCGCTGGCGCGACGCGAGCGCGGCGACGCGCTGCTGTTGAACGCCGACGCCGTGCTGCCGCCCGGCGCCATCGACCGGCTGCGCGACCTCAGCCGGTCGAGCCCCGACATCGGCGCGGTGACGCCGTTCTCCAACAATGGCGAGTTGACGAGCTACCCCCGCCGCAACGAGGCCAATCCGATGCCAGCGAGCGCTGACATCGCCGCGCTGGACGCGCGGGCGCGGGCGGCGAACGGCGACGCGCTAGTCGATATTCCCAATGGAATCGGCTTCTGCCTCTATGTGACCGAGGCCTGTCTCGACGCCGTCGGCGGCCTGCCGGAACTTTACGCGCAGGGCTATTACGAGGACGTCGAGTTTTGTCTGACGGCGCGCGAACAAGGGTTCCGCAATGTCGCGGCGCCCGGCGTCTATGTCGGCCACGCCGGATCGCGCTCGTTCGGGCCGCGCAAGCGCGCGCTGGTGATGCGCAATCTGCAACTGATCGAGGCGCGCTTTCCCGGCTATCGGCTGGAGACGGCCGCCTTTGTCGCGCTCGATCCGCTGCAACCCTATCGCGCCGCGCTCGACGCGGCCTGCCCGCCGCCGGGGCCGGTGACGCTCATCGCCGGCGGGCCCGGCGCGGCGGCGGCCTGGGGCGAGCGGCGGGCGCGCGCGTTGCAGGCGCAAACGCCGGAGCGCGCGGTCATGACCGCCAGCGCGAGGGGGCGGGTGCTGGCGGTCGCCGCCGTGGGCGAGGGCGCGCCGCAGTCGCTCTCGTTCGACTTCGCGACGGCGGCGGGCGCGGAGGGGTTTCGCGATTATCTCGATCGGCTCGACGTGCGGCGGATCGAACTGCTCGACCCCGCCGCGCTGCCGGACGAGGCTCTGGCGCAACTCATCGCCCGCGAGGCGGAGATCGACCTGCTGTGCGGCGATTTCGGCTGGTTCTCCACCGCCGCGCCGCCGCCGCGGGGAAGCTGTCGCTCGCTCGATTCGCACGAGCCCTGCGACTCCTGTCGCGCGCAGACGGCGGCGCGGCAGGAGGAGGGTCGGGAGCATTCGCTGCGCCGGTTCAAACTGGGCCGCGCGCTGGAGCGGGCCGGCCGCGTGATCCCGCTCGACCGTCTGGCGGAGAGTTTCGCCCAGCGCGTGTTCAAGTCGCGCGCGGCGGCGTTCGAGGGCGCACGGGCGGCGGCGACGAGCCGCGCGGGGCCGATCGCCCGGCTCGGCGTGCTCTATCCCCATCGCAAGCCCGAGACGGACCGGCTGCTGCTGCGGCTCGGCCGCCGCCTCGCCGGCTCGGGCGCGGAGAGCGACATCGTGGTGTTCGGCGCGACGCTCGACGACAATGCGGCGATGGCGACGGGGCGGATTTTCGTGACGGGGCGCGCGAACCCCGAGGATTACGTCGCGCTTGGCGAGCATTTTCGCGTGGACGGCTGGCTCGCGCCGGATCGCGGCGGCGGCTATGGCGATCTCGAAGCGAGCGCGATTGGGGCGCCCAAAGCCTATTTCGACTGGTCGTTCGGCGCTTTCGCGGTGGAATGGGGCGATCTATCGCTCGATCCCAGGATTTGCGAAGACAAGGCGGCGGCGCGGATCGCGCGCTGGATCAACGGGGAGCAGGCTGGCGCGGGATGAGCATTGCAACGACGCTGAAAGCCGCGCCTGACGCCGTGACGGCCCGGGAGGGCGAGGCGCGCCTCGTCTCGCCGCGTGAGATCGCGGGTTTCGTTTACGATTCCGCCGCGCCGGAGCGCCGTTTCGTTGTCGAACTATGGCTCGACGGCTGTCCCGTTCGGCTCGCCCGCGCCGAACTGTTCGACCCCGAGCGGCTGGCGGCGGGACAGGGCGATGGTTGCTACGCCTACGTATTCGCGCTTGATTCGGAGAGTTTTGAGGGCGCGCGGGTCGCCGAGGTGCGGCTCGCCAATAGCGATGAGTTGGTCGGGGCGCCGCTGATATTGGCGCAGGCGGAGATCGCGGCGACCTCGGGCCGACGGGGCGAGGCGCGCTGGATCGGCGGCTTGCGGCTGCAGGGCTGGATCGCCTGGGATCCGCGCACGGCGGGCCTCGTGCGCGCCTTCGTCGATGGCGATCAGGTCGCGCAGGCGCGGGCGCAATATTTCTCCCATGTCGGGCAAGCCGTCACGGGCGGCGTGGCGCGTGCGTTCGAACTGTCGCTTCCCCCCTCTTTCGGCGACGGAAGGCTGCGGCGCGTTCGCGTGCTCGACGAGAACGACCGCGAATTGCCGGGCAGCCCCTGCCCCGTGGTCGCCTTTCCGCGCGGGCTCGAACAATTTCTGGAGGGACGCGCCGAACTCGGCGGCGAGCGGCTGCGGGCGGGGCTGTTCGACCGGCTGCTGCCGCAATCGCTGCCGGCGACCGACTATGCCGCCTGGGCGCATGCGTTTCCGCCCGCGCCCCCGTTCCATGCGCCGGCCGCCCGAGTAGCGGTGGCGCTGATCGGCGAGGAAGGGCTCGACGAGACGCTGGAAAGCCTGGAACGACAGACCACGCCGGCCGAAATGATCGGCGCCCTGCCCGCCGGCGCCGAGCCGATGCGTTTCGAGCCGGCCGATCTCGCGGCCTTTCTCGCCACGGAGGCCGAGGGCGCTGACATCGTGGTGTTCGCGCCGGCGGGGGCGCGGCTGCACCGTCACGCGCTCGGACGGCTGGCGGAGGCGCTGGCGGCCTTTCCGGGAAGTGCGCTGGCCTATGGCGACATCGTGCTGGCCGACGGCGAGGAGCGCGAATGGCCGCTGGCCTTCCCCGCCTTCGACTATGAGCGGATGCTGGAGCAGGGCTATTGCGCCTTCTTCTTCGCCGCCCGGGCCGGCCATGTGCGTGCCGCGCTCGAACGCGGCGCCAAAGACCTGTTTCGTTTGTTCAATTGCGCCTTCGACGCGGCCGGACCGTCCGGCGCGTCCCCGGCGGTCCACGCGCCGGGTTTTCTCGCGCGGCTGCCGCCGGCGGACCGCACGCGCGCCGGGACGACGCTGCTCAGCGCGACGCGGGCGCATCTGGAGGCGCGCCAGCTCAATTTTGTCGTGGAGCCGCGCGCATCGGACCTGTTGCCCGCCGCGCGGGTGAAACGGATCGCGCCGACAGGCAAGGTGTCGATTCTGATCCCGACCCGCAACCGCGTCGATCTACTGCGACCCTGCGTGGACTCGCTGAAGCGCACGCTGGGCGCCGCCACGCATGAAATCCTTGTCATCGACAACGACAGCGCCGATCCCGAGACGCTGGCCTATTTCGAGGAAATCGCGCACGAGGGCGCGCGCATCGCCAGGGTGAGCGGGCCGTTCAATTTCGCCCGCGCGGTCAATGCGGGCGCGTCCATTGCGAGCGGCGAATTTCTGCTGCTGCTCAACAACGACGTCGAGGCGTTGCGGGAGGGCTGGCTCGACGAGATGCTTTCGCGCCTGGCCGAGCCCGACGTCGGCGCGGTCGGCGCGAAACTGACCTTTCCCAGCGGCGGCATCCAGCACGGCGGCGTGGTGCTCGGCCCCGATCTCGCGGCTGCGCACGCGTTCGACGAGCGGCAGGACAGCGACCCCGGCTATGGCGAGTTGATGCGGGTCGCGCATGAGACGAGCGCGGTGACGGCGGCCTGCCTGTTGACGCCGCGCCGGCTGTTCCGGGCGCTCGGCGGCTTCGACGGTACGCGCTTTCCCGTGCTGTTCAACGACGTCGATTACTGCCTGCGGCTGCGCGCCAGCGGACGCCGCGTGGTGATGACGCCCCACGCGCGGCTGATGCACAAGGCCGGCGCGAGCCGGGGCCGCGAGCGCGCCTTCGAAGGTCGCCACCGCCACCAGCGCGATCTCGACCATCTGCGCATGGCCTGGGCCGAGGTTTTGGCCGACGACCCGTTCTACAGCCCGATGCTGGGCCTCGACACGCCCTACGCGGGCCTCGCCTGGCCGCCGAGATCGCAGGCGCCGCGCGTGCCTGGGATTGTGGGGCCAAGGGTGGCGCCGGCGGGGTTTTGAGATCGGCGCTGTCTAAATGATGGCGCCGATCCTGGACTGGAAACTTGAGGGCCAATGGGACGCCGAGGCTTTCGCGCCGCGGGCGTCACATACCTGTTTCCTGTCACACGGGCTCGAAAGACTAACGCTGAGCGCCCGTCAACTGATCCTGACGCAGCAGAAATTGAAGGTTATTGCGGGCATCCGGCGTCTATCCATTTCGCGAGACGTTGGACCGCCGCGGGCGTGATCGCGGGAAAATTCGCGGGCATCTGGCCGATAGCGCCACTGTTCGGGTCGAAAATTGATCCGGACGAGCCGAGTAACGCCATGACGATGTTCGATTTTTGCGAATTGCCTACGACGAGGATCGGCAGCGCGGCCCCCGTGGGATCATTTACGCCGGGGACGTTCCCCTTCACGAACTGACTATAGGTCATCGTCTTCCAAAAATCGGCATGCGGCGCGTTTTGCGCTGCGTCATCTTCCGCGTTCGTTCCGCCCACAACGTCCGCGGTGAATATTTGAACTAGAAATGCTTGTATTTGCGGCCAATTATCGGCGCCTGGCACATTGGCCTGAACGTGCGGAGCATGTTTAGGCTTGCCATGATCGTGGTTGTGTTTATCACCGGTTGACATATAGAGTCTCCGCGTTGTTTTACCCACAGCTTTTGTTACCAGGATTCATCTCTATTTGGTGTTCTGCATCTCGATCAGTTTCCGCTCCGTCTCCATGGCCTCGGTGTGCGGATTGCCAAGGATCAAACCCAGGAGCGCCCTGGTCGGCAGGTCGGCCGAAAGCAACAGATTGGGAACGTTTGAGGGGAAGGCGTGGTCCTTTAACGACCACAGGAAGTCCGTTTCCAACCGGGTGGAATTGTGACAATTCATGCACCCGGTCTGAATGCGGTCCTGGTCAAAGGTTTCCAGCGTCGTGTTGGCGAAGGCAGTGGTCGCTCCCGTGCCGGGGAAAGTGTTGCCCGGCGTACCGGGAATTGTGGGATCGCCGGCGACCAACGGCCATTGCGTCATGGTAAGCTGGTAGAATTGCCACGGCGTCCCCGCCAGAGCGGCCTGATAGGCGGAATTGGTCTTCTGGGTTGATGGATCCACGGGGAATTTGCGCGTTATATTGAACGGCGCGGGGGAAGCCGTCAGCGAGTTCAGCGTATATGGATTCGCTATAGGCATCGCGGCGCCGCTGCCGTCGTTGAAACCAAATGCGCCGGGCGCTCCTTTATGCGCGGGCGGCACGTTGTCGACCTGCTCGAACGTGCTCCAAATCCACTGCGGCCGAGACGGTGTTTTTTGCACGATATGGAGTCCAACCAACCCCACTTTGCTCGTCACGCATTTGCCCGTTATCGGGTCGGCCAGCAGAGCATCGCGCGTGTAGTATCGGTTGGGATTGGGCAGATTCGTCATGTCGACCCAGGACGACTTGATATCAATGGATCCGTTCGCGAATGTGATGCTCTTTGGCAATTTCGCGCGCAGATACCATTGCGGCGCAACGATCTGGTTGAACAACGATTGGTTGAAGCCGGTTTCGTAGCGAACGTATGTTTTGTTTTGTGCTACGATCGGTCCGACCAGCCTGCCCAAACCGGCCTGCCCGAGGTTGGCGAATTTCGAGAACGAGGCCAGGGTGAGGTCGCCGAAAGCCATCTGAACGCCGCAGGCGTTGAAGGCCGGCGCGTCGTAGCTGTTCCATGCGCCCGGCGCCGATCCGTTCGTGAGGAACACTTCATGCAGCATTTTATAGGTCTCGAACACGCGCGGGCCGGCGCCGCCAACCTGTTGGGATGTGTCGGGATCACCGCGCTGCCCCGTCTTCGCCGGCCACACCAGCGCGACAAAGCTTCGCCAGGAGAAATCGTCGAAGAACGCGATAGGATTGCCGCCGAACCCCGAGGGGACGCAAACGTCTGTCGGCGCAGCAGGGGAAGTAATGTCCACGCTGGGCGAAGCAGGGCAGCTCTGGGCATGGACGGATGGGGAATTCCAAAACACGGCGGCAAGCGCCAGCGGAGCAAGCGTCCCCAAATTCCAGTTGGCGGAATTCGTCGATGTCATCGACCTGCTCCCTTGTTTATTTGCGTTACATCGTTCGAAAATGCCCGTTTCCAGCCCGTAGTATTCCACTATTGATCGAAACCAGTCGCTTCGAAAGCGCGGCGCCGTAGAAATCAGCGCCCATGCATTGACTGCGAAACGTAACATAGTTGCTTCGACGGAAAGTGGATACATTGCAAATATGTGCAATTTTCACAAATCTGTTTATGCAACTCGCGGAGCGATCCAACGGCATCCGCCGCGGCGGCGCAGCGCGGACGCCCGTAGTTGCGGGCTTTCGCCCTGCGGCCTTCAACGGGATAAGGGTCGGGCGCACCACCGCGCCGCCTTTCGCGCGCGGGCGGGACCGTGGACGGGCCTCGACGGATTAACGTCCTGACGCTCGCAATGCTCAGAGCGGAAAATACACACGCACGCCGCCGAATGCGGGCAGTATGTCTTCGATCATCGATTCCCGGCGTCGCCCCCTCAATGCGCCCGCTGCACCGAAAACTCGACCGCACCCAGCAGCGC
>JANLPL010000227.1:0-4402 GCA_031367195.1 Bradyrhizobium sp. | reverse complement strand
TGACATGAACCCGATCGAAAAGGCCTATTCCAAACTGAAAGCCTTCCTACGCAAGCTCGCCGAGCGGACCGTCGCAGGCCTGATGAACGCCCTCGAAACCTGCGCCGAAATCTTCAAACCCAACGAATGTGCGAATTATTTCAAAGCCTGCGGATATGATACAGATTGATCGGAGAGTGCTCTAGCGTAGTCACTGTCGGCGATTTCGGGGGAGATAGGATAATTGCTGCGCTTCGTGAACCGGAGCGTTTCGCTCACGTCGTTCGCGAACTCGCCGACGATTATCAGAGAACCGCAGCCTGACCCTATAAAACGGAGGACGGCCGAGCGCTTCGCGAGCATCTCGACCGTCCAAAGGGGGGCTACCGCAACTTTTTTCCTTTGATCAGATTCCGGGATTGAGCAGCCAGTTGCCGCGACCCTCGCGGTTGCTGACGATTTTCGCCTTGAACAAGGTGAAGCGCGCCCAGCGCACGTTCTTCTCGAACAGATTTTCGCCGTCCGGAGTCGCGCCCGCAAGGTCAGCGGCCGGGACCAGTTCATTGGCCCTGATCCAGCGATACACCTGCTGCGGCGAGCCGCAGCCGTGAGATTTCAGAGCATTTGCGACCCATAGACAATACGTGCTGCGCGTCGCGGAAGCCATGATCCAAGTCCTTTCCTGCTGCGGGGGATGCGAAAACTATGCGGCCTTCGGCACCTCGAAATGGCCGCCGGATTTCTCGACAGCCAGTCTAACGATGCCCACCACATCGGCGAGGAAGGCGCGCGCCGGCGGTTTCATCGCCGAGCTGATGGGAGGCGCGCTATTCTCATAGATGCGCCGGATTTCACCGGCGCGGCGGGAGCCGGAGCCAGGACCCGAATAGGTGTAGGCGCTCAGCCAATCATCCCGATGCCGGTCAGCGAGCCGCTCTTTCACGAGTTCATGCAGGGCATTGAACACCGTGCTGCGCACCGGGTTGAGCGCCGCCATGCGCTCCTCCTCGTCCGCAGGCTGTCGCGTCCAGCCGGCAGGGCTATCGAGCCATCGGGAAATTTCCTCTTGCAGCCGCCCGATAAGGTCGCTCGCCGGGCGCAGATTGTCGTATTCGTCGCCCCAGGCGTTCGCGAACCGGCGCGAGAGCGCTTTCAGGCGCGTCCAGTGTTCGGTCCGAATTCCGTCGCGGTAGACAAGCCCGAGCCTTGCCTCCCATGGCCGCAGGAAGCTCTCCACCGCGTCGCGCAGGGCAAGTTCAAGGCCGCCAGTCGCGTAAACCGGCGCGGCCTCTGCCGGCTTTTCAGGCGCAGCGGCGGATTGCAGCAGGACTAGCATCCGGCCCAATTCCTTGATGACGCCGCCCGGAACCGTCTCGATCTCGCGGTCCAGTCCGCCAAACAGGAAGACGCGCTCTTCCAGCCGCCGCTCCAGCGCGGCGGCGACCGGCGCGCCGAGCAACTGGCGCAGCCCCGCAACCGCGTTCGTGATGCTGGCCACGACATGCGCCCGCTTCTGTCCAAGGCTTTGCAGATCGTCGCCTTTGACGAGGTCGAAATGCGAAAACGCCAGCGCGAGTTTGTCGGCGTACCCGGCGCTGCCCGCCGCGCGCAGCAATGCAAGCGGAGCGGCCTGCATGGGTTGCTGTGCGCTGTCCACCAGCAGTATCAGGTCCACATCCGCGAACCGTTTCGTCACTTTGGTCGAGATGCTCGAAACGGACTCGGCGGTATGGCCGAGCCCCTGGCCATCGAGCAAAACCAGCTTGTCGGCGACCAGCAATTCCTTGCGTATCGGCCGGAACGGGCCGCGCACGCGAATGCCATCGACGAGCGGCGTGAGCAGCTTACCGAACTGGCGGAAGTGGTTGCTCGAAAACCACCGAACCTGGCGCAGGAACGCTTCCCGATCGGCGGTTTCAAACGTCCATATCACGGGCCAACCGGTAGGCGAGCGTTCGAGATTGGCCGGATCGAGCAGGTCGAACCTGCTCTCAACGTCATCCCTGATATCGAGGGCGAGCTTCGCGAAATCTTCGCTCTCGAAGAGGCGGTCGCTGTAGAGTTCCATCCACGCCGCCTTGTCATCCGGCGTCGATTGCATCGCGAGCGCGCCAAGATCGGCGGCATTCTGTTTGTTGATCTGCGTTGCAAGCGCCTGCACCCGGCGGACATAGGCAACGAGCCGCTCGCCGTTCGCGCGGCGCTCTAACTCCGAAACCGTGTCCTCTTCGTCGGGATTGCCGGTCGCCGCCGGGGTCGCTGCATCGAAGGAAAAATCGTCTTCGTCCTCCGGCTCATCAGCGCTCCAATCCCCGAGGATGTACGATAGCCGGAAGCGCTGCTCACGGTGCATGAGGAGCGCGCCTGCAATCTTCGCGTCGCTTTGACCCTCGATCACGGCCAGGCTGGCCGCCTCGATGCACTCGTCAATATGGGCGCGGACTTCAAACTCCGACATGAAGGTGACGGCCGCTTTGAACGGACCATCGGCAGTGACGATCTCGGTATCGGCTATCGTGGTCTTGGCGGTCGAAGTCGACGGAAACCGGTCATGCTCATGGCTGGAGCCGATGATGTGGCGCAGGAGAGTTGTCTTGCCCGCCCCTGTCGTGCCGACCAGGAGCACCCGCGCATATCCCTCGTCACGCCCGGGCAGCGGAATGTGAAAATCCCGCAGCTGCGCGGTGTCCACGCGGCCGGCTTCCATTCCGTCGAAGAAGGCCGAGACGATCTGCGGCGCGAATTCCCGCTCAGCGTCGCCGCGCCGGTCGGCGCTCCACCACTGGCGGTCGGACAGCAGCCGGTTGAGTTGGGCCACATATTCGTCGGCCTGGCCGTCATCGGTCGTATTGAGACCGCGCCGGATCTTCAGGCCGGGCTTGCCGCGCGCGTCCCGGCGCAGCGGATGGCGAAATATGACGCTCCACCCCGGCCGGCCCGACCGGGTTTTTGTCGCCGAGTAGCCTTCTTCCAAGACAACCTCCGTTGTTCCGCGTTGTGTCCAGGCCTATAACCCGAGCTTCCTGGAGGAGTCAAGCGGTCAGGAACAACGCGGAACAACGCGTTCGGCGAGGCTTTGTCTGCCATCCCGCTATCATCCGTTTTCAGAGCTCGATCTTCCAATAGGCAAGCGCCTTGCGCACTTCGTCGCGCGGATAGTGAGGACCGGCATGCTCAAAGTCGTGCCGGATCGCCGCTATTCGTTTTTGCGCCGAAGCGCGAATGGTTGGTGTGAGAGCCACCACTCCGTGCGGCAGCTTTTCATGCGGCGTTCGAGGCCAGCTTTCCGGGTAGGATTCCCAGTCTTCCCAGCTATCGAGCGCAGTATTGGTCGCCAGCAGATTGTCGTGATCGCACTGCCATCCGTAGAGATTGCGGGCGCAGATCCGGAGCATCGCTTTGATTTCCGGCATGGTGTCGGTGAAGGCCTTCAGCGGCGTTGGCAGCAGCACCATGTTGCCGACGCAGGAGAAGAAGCGGCGGTCCATGACGACGAGGTTTGAGAGCTGGTAACGAGCGTCATCGACGCCCCAGATATGGCAGCATGACCAGTTAGGCCTGAGCTTCTTCCTCAAGCCCAGGGCGAGCGTCAGGGCCTCATTGGCGTTGACGTTCCCCTCGGATTTGTGAACCGAGCTGCCGGTCGCCCGGCTTTTGTTCATTTGGGGTTCCGACCAGTTGCCCTTGTAAAACGGGCTGCGCCGCGCATGCTCGGGGAACCAGAGCGGCAGCAGCTTGAATGTCTCCGGCGACACCCACCGCGCCGTGCGCTCAATGTATGAGCCTACTTCGCGCAGGCTCATCACGGCGCGCAGCGCCTCCAACCCGTCGGAGATCTCCACCATCGGCCCGGCTCCTCAGCTGAATTCCGAATAGCTACCAAGGAACAGGTCGCCAAGGGCCTTGCGCATCCGGACGGAGAGCCAGCGGCGGCGGGGTTTTTACGAGAACATCTGTTATTTACCCGTTCAAGTCAGGCAAGTTCTGCAGGCGATGGGCGAGCATTGGTGGCAGCACCCCCGCCGCACCCGGATGCACAGCTTTAGAAATCAGATCTTTACGATAAACCAAAATTGGCGATAATTGAAACCGATATAGTTTGTCATAATTGAATGTTCAAGTAATGCAGAAATGAATAGAATTATAAATTGTATCGGCGGTCTCAAATTTGAAGTGCAACACCCGGCGGTTTAGCGGGTGGTTGCATGGGACAGGCTTATAAGCAGTTCGACGCGGTCGAGCGGGATTTCATTCACCGGCGTCTGATCGAGGGTCGCAGCTATCGCTGGATCGCGACGGAACTGGGCCGTCCGGCTTCGGCGATCTCCAGAGAAGTGTCGCGCAATGGCGACGAGGCGGGCGGCTATGACGCCATCGACGCCAGGAGGGCCGCGCTCGGTCGCCGCCGCCGCGGCCTTGTCAA
>JANLPL010000150.1:0-20206 GCA_031367195.1 Bradyrhizobium sp. | reverse complement strand
GACGCGCTGCTGATCGGTCCGGGCAAGACGCTGCACGCCGCCTTCGTCGCCGACATCCCCGGCAAATGGCCGCTCGCCTCCGCCTCGCCGGAGCGGCGAGCGAAGGGGTTGGCGGCGTGGTATTGGGTGACGTGAGGCGCGCTCACTCCAAACCCCGCTTCCGCAGCAGCGCCGACGGGTCCGGCGCCCGCCCCCTGAACGCCGCATAGGCCTTGTCCGGCTCCAATGTTCCCCCGGAAGCATAGATGTAGCGGCGCAGCCGCTCGGCCAGCGCGGGATCGAACACGTCGCCGCTCTCGACAAAAGCCTCGAACGCGTCGGCGTCGAGCACCTCCGACCAGAGATAGCTGTAATAGCCCGCGCTATAGCCATCGCCCGAGAACACATGCTGGAAATGCGGCGCCGCGTGGCGGGGGACGATTGCCGAGGGCATATCCAGCGCGGCCAGCCCCGCCGCCTCCAGCGCGCTGACGTCGATGTCGTACGCTTGGCGCAACCCGTGCGCCTTCATGTCGGTGAAGGCGGAGGCGAGGAACTCCACCGTCGTATGCGCCTGCCCATAGGCGCGGGCGCGCGTCATGCGCTCGATCAGCTCGGCCGGGATCGGCGCGCCGGTCGCGTGGTGGCGGGCGAATTGCGACAGCACCTCGGGCCGGTCAAGCCAATGCTCGTAGAGCTGGGAGGGCAGCTCCACGAAATCGCGCGCGACGGCCGTGCCCGACAGGTAGGGATAGGTCACGTCCGACAACATGCCGTGCAGGCCGTGGCCGAATTCGTGGAACAGGGTGCGCGCCTCGTCGTGGCTGAGCAGCGCCGGCGCGCCCTCGCCGCTTCGGGCGGCGTTGAGCACGTTGACGACGATCGGGGTCGCGCCGCCGTCGAGCCGGTGCTGATCGCGGAACGCGCTCATCCAGGCGCCGCTGTGCTTTTCCGGCCGGGCGAAGAAATCGCCGATGAACAACGCGACATGACGCCCCGCGCTGTCTTTCACCTCGAAGGCGCGGGCGTCGGCGTGCGGCAGATCAACGTCGTGACGCTCCGCGAACGTCAGCCCGAACAGGCGCCCCGCGACATGGAAGGCGGCGGCCAGCACATTGTCGAGGGACAGATGGGCGCGGATCGCGCTCTCATCGAAATCGTACAAGGCTTGCCGCCGCTGCTCCGCGTAATAGCGCCAGTCCCAGGGTTTCAGCTCGAAATTGTCGCCCTCGGCCGCGATCATCGCTTGCAGCGCCCTGGCCTCCTCCAGCGCCGCCGCGCGCGCGGGCGTCCAGACGCGATGCAACAGATCGAGCGCCGCGCCAGGCTTGCCCGCCATCGTGTCGTCTAGCTTGTAATCGGCGAAGGTGGCGTAACCGAGCAGACCTGCCCATTCCGCGCGCAAGGCGACGATCTCGCTCATGACAGGGGCATTGTCGCGCTTAAGCCCGCCCGCGCCGCGCTCTACGAAAGCGCGCCAGACTTTCTCGCGCAAATCCCGCCGTGCGGAAAATTGCAGGAACGGTTCGACCGAGGAGCGCGACAGCGTGACGACCCATTTGCCGGCGTGGCCACGTTCCTGCGCCGCCGCGGACGCCGCCGCGACGGCGGCCTCGGGCAGGCCGGCGAGATCGGCTTGGCGCTCCAGCGCCAGCGCGAAAGCCTTTTCGTCGCCGAGCACGTTTTGGCCGAAGGCGGCGCCGAGGGCGGCGAGACGTTCGGCGATGGCGGCGAGGCGCTGTTTTTTCGGCTCGGGCAGCCCAGCGCCTGCGCGCTTGAACGCAAGCCGGCGCCGCTCGACCAAGCGTCGAGCCTCGGCGTCAAACCTGTCTCTCGCCTCGTAAACCGCCTCGACGCGGGCGAACAACGCATCGTCGAGCAGCATGTCGGCCTCCTCGCGCGCCAGTCGCGGCTGGATCTCGCGCTGGATCGCCTCGATCTCGTCGCCCGAAGCCGTGCCGACGAGATGGCCGAACACGCGCCCGACCCGGTCGAGCGTCAAGCCGGAGCGCTCCAGCGCGAGGATCGTATTGTCGAAGCTGGGCGGCGCGGGATCGGCCTTGATCGCCTCGCGTTCGGCCCGCCACTGCGAGATCGCCGCGTCGAAAGCCGGGCGAAAGTGCTCCAGCGCGATTTTCGAGAACGGCGGCTCGCCGAACTTCGTGTCCCATGCGGCGAGTAGCGGATTTTCGGACAAGGGCGAAGCCTTTCAGAGGGTCACGTCACCAGGATGGCGCGGAAATCGTTGACATTGGTCAGCGTCGGCCCGGTCACGACGAGATCGTTCGCCGCGGCGAACACGGCATAGGCGTCGTTATCATCGAGCCGGGAGCGTGCGTCGAGCCCCGCGCGGGCGAGCGTGTCGGGCGCGACAAAGGCGCCCGCGTTATCCTCGCTGCCGTCGATGCCGTCGGTGTCGCCGGCCAGCGCGTAAATCCCCGGCGCGCCGCGTAAGCCCAACGCCAGCGCGAGCGCGAATTCCGCGTTGCGGCCGCCCCTGCCCTTACCCCGCACTGTCACCGTGGTTTCGCCCCCCGACAGCAGCACGCAGGGCGGGCGGACCGGCGCGGCATGGGCGCGGCAAGACAGCGCCATTCCGGCGAACGCCTTGCCGAGTTCGCGCGCTTCCCCCTCCAGCGCATCGCCGAGAATCAGCGGTTCGACCCCAGCCGCGCGAGCGATTTCGGCCGCCGCGCGCAGGGCTTGCATCGGCGCGGCGATCAGGCGGTTCTCGACCCGCTGGAATACGGGGTCGCCGGGCTTGGGCGTCTCCGAGGCGGGGTCTTGCAGATGCGCGATCACCCGCGCCGGCGCGGCGACGCCATAGCGCGACAGGATCGCCAAAGCGTTAGCGCAAGTGGTCGGGTCTGGCGCCGTCGGGCCGGAGGCGATGACCGAGAATTCGTCGCCCGGCACGTCTTATATGACCAGGCTCCCCACCCCCGCCGGCGCGGCGGCGGCGGCGAGCCGGCCGCCCTTGATGGCGGACAGGTGTTTTCGCACGCAATTCATCTCGCCGATGTCGGCCCCGCTCGCCAGCAGCGCCTTGTTGATCGCACGCTTGTGCGCGAGATCGAGGCCGGGCGCGGGGGCGGCCAGCAGCGCAGAGCCGCCGCCCGACAACAGGCACAACACGAGATCGTGCTCGCTCAGGCCCCGCACGAGGTCCAGCATCCGCGCCGCCGCCCGCTCGCCCGCGGCGTCCGGCACGGGATGGGACGCCTCGACGACTTCGATCCGCTGGGTCGGCGCGCCGTGGCCGTAGCGGGTGACGACCAGGCCTTCCAACGGTCCATCCCAGGCCGCCTCGACCGCCGCCGCCATCGCGGCGGCCGCCTTTCCCGCGCCGACGACGATGGTGCGGCCGCGCGGGCGTTCGGGCAAAAACGCCGCCAATGACTTCGCGGGCCGCGCGGCGTCGATCGCGGCGGCGAATAATTCGTTCAGAAAGGCGCGCGGATCTCGCAAGGGGGGCACTCTCGTCGGGATCGACGGATTAAGCGCTTCGCCGTCCTCGCCGCAAGGCGACCAGACGAAATTCGTCTGAGCGAAAGATTGCGGGACCGCTGATTTTGGCGCCATATGCGGCCGACACCAACCGCGCCCAAGGGATCGACCCCGCCGATGACCGCTGAAATCCGCCGCCGCGAAGGTCCGCTTTCGCCCGAGACCGTGCGAGCCCTGGTCGGCGACCTCAACGCCCGGTTCGGCAACAGAATCGTCACCTCCCAGGCCGTGCGCGAGCAGCATGGGCATACGGTGACCTGGCTGCCTAACGCGCCGCCCGACGCCGTGCTGTTCGCGGAAAGCCGCGACGACGTGATCGACGCGGTCAAGATTTGCGCCAAGCACGATGCGCCGATCGTGCCGTTCGGCACGGGCTCGTCGCTGGAAGGCCATGTCAATGCGCTCAATGGCGGGCTCTCGATCGACTTCAGCCGCATGAACCGCGTGCTGGAGGTCCATGCTGAAGACCTCGATTGCGTGGTGGAGCCGGGCGTCACCCGCAAGGCGCTCAACGCGCATCTGCGCGACAGCGGGCTGTTCTTCCCCATCGACCCCGGCGCCGACGCCTCCATCGGCGGCATGGCGGCGACGCGAGCTTCCGGCACCAACGCCGTGCGCTACGGCACGATGAAGGACAATGTGCTGTCGCTGGGCATCGTCACGGCGGAGGGGAAATTCCTGCACACCGCGAGCCGCGCGAAAAAATCCTCGGCCGGCTACGATCTGACACGGATATTCGTTGGCTCCGAGGGCACGCTCGGCGTGATCGTCGAAGCGACACTGAAGCTTGCCGGCATTCCGGAATCGATCTCTGGCGGGCATTGCCCGTTTCCCGACGTGCGCTCGGCCTGCGTCACCGCGATCGAGACGATCCAGTCCGGCATTCCCATCGCGCGCATCGAATTGCTCGACCGGTTGCAGGTGCAGGCGTGCAACGCCTATTCGAAGCTCGCCCTGCCCGACACGCCGATGTTGTTCGTCGAATTCCACGGCTCGGAAGAGAGCGTCGCCGAGCAATCGCGCCGTTTCGCCGAGATCGCCGAAGGCAATGGCGGCGGACCGTTCGCCTGGACGACCCAACCCGAAGAACGCACGAAGCTGTGGCAGGCGCGCCACGACGCCTATTGGGCCTGCATCGGCCTGAGGCCCGGCGCGCGCCCGTTCGCCACCGACGTTTGCGTGCCGATCTCGAGACTCGCCGATTGCGTCGAAGCGACGCAGGCCGATCTCGCGCAGAATGGTCTGATCGCGCCCATCGTCGGCCATGTCGGGGACGGCAATTTCCACGTCACGCCGATGATCGACATGGATTCGCGCGATGAGATCGAGAAGGCGGAGGCGTTCGGCAAAAGGTTGGCTTTACGCGCCATCGGCATGGGGGGAACCTGCACCGGCGAGCACGGCGTGGGGCAGAAGAAAATCCCCTATCTCGACGTCGAGCACGGCCCCGATGCGCTCGATCTGATGCGGCGGGTGAAAGCCTCGTTCGATCCGCAGAACCTGTTCAATCCGGGGAAGATATTCGCGCTCTAATGGACGCTGGGCGTGTTCGGCTGCGGTTCGGCGATGACGAAGAACTCCGTCGCCGGCGCGCCCCACACCATTCTGCCGGAGCTGAATTTGACGTCGACCCGGACGCCCGACTCCGCGCGGTCCGTGCGATAGCAGCACAGAACGGCGCCGACTTCGTCGCCGGCAATGCCCCATTCTCGTTCGGCGAGCGCGGGATGAAGCGGGCGCAGGCGCTGCCCTTTGCGTAATGTGGACCCCATGGCGTCTCGCGTCCTTCGCTCAACCCATGCGAAATGCGCATGACGTCACGATAATGTTGCGTTGCGAAATAGCAATCGGATTCTGGCCCCACGAGAAACATTCCGTGTGTTTTTCGATACTTGCCTATTGCTTGGGCTGGACGCCCAAAATTTTGGCGCCCTTCTGATCCTCAGACAATTCATGGCTTTTCTGTTTATTCAATTCCCGGTAAATTGCGGAAAAACGAGGAGCAGGCATTGGCGATGACGGATATTGCGCAACGCAAGGCCGCGGCGGCGGATGGGTTCGCGCAGATGCAGCGGCGCCTGATCGCTGAGATGGAGCGGCTGGAGCGCGATTGTCCGGGGCCGTTCGCGCGGCAAGCGGCGGCGCCGGGCCGATTCGAGCTGAAGGAATGGCAGCGCGCCAACCACGACGGCGCCGACGGTGGCGGCGGGCGGATGGCGATTCTGCGCGGCCGCGTGTTCGAGAAAATGGGCGCGCACACCTCGGTCGTGCATGGGACTTTTCAGCCCGAATTCGCCAAGCAGATTCCCGGCGCCGAGGACGACCCGCGCTTCTGGGCAGCGGGCGTGTCGGTGATCGCCCATCCCTGGAACCCGAACGTGCCGACCGCGCATATGAACACGCGCTTCGTCGTCACGTCAAAGGCGTGGTTCGGCGGCGGCGGCGACCTCACCCCCATGCTCGACCGCCGCCGCACGCAGGACGACCCCGATTCGCGCGCGTTCCACGCCGCCTTTCGCGCCGCCTGCGAGCGCCATTCCGCGCCTTACGAGAAATACAAGACGTGGTGCGACGAGTATTTTTGGCTCAAACACCGCAACGAGCCGCGCGGGATCGGGGGGATTTTCTACGATTATCTCGACGGGGGCGACTGGGACGCCGACTTCGCCTTCACCCGCGACGTGGGCGCAAGCTTTCTCAGCGCCTACTCGGACATCGTCGCGGCCAATTACGCCAAGCCGTGGACTGAGGCCGACCGCGAGGAGCAACTCGTGCGGCGCGGGCGCTATGTCGAATACAACCTGCTCTACGATCGCGGCACGATCTTCGGGCTCAAGACCGGCGGCAATGTCGATTCGATCCTGTCCTCGATGCCACCGACCGTGAGGTGGCCCTAAAGGCGCGTCGCCCGCTCCGCCTTGTAGAGCGCGCGGTAGCGGGCGAGTCGCGGCGCATGCAGCGCCGCGCGGGCGGGATCGGGCGTGAAACGGCGCTGGGTCTGCGGCCGGGCGCAGATGGCGCGCTCGTCGCCGGCTTTGGCCGCCAGCATCCCCAGCCGCGCCGCGCCGAACGCCGCCCCTGCCTCGGCGCCCGCGGCGAGGTCGATGGATAGACCCGTCACGTCAGAGATCATCTGGCCCCAGAAGCCGGAGCGCGCGCCCCCGCCCACCAACAGCGGAATATTGGGCGCGGCGCCCGCCTCGCGCAACACGTCGGTTCCGTCGGCGAAGGAGAACGCGACGCCCTCCAGCACGGAAAACAGCAGCGCCTCCGCGCCGTGACTGGCGGTGAAGCCGGCGAACAGGCCGGTTGCCTCGGGGTCGTTGTGCGGCGTGCGCTCACCGGAGAGATAAGGGAGAAACACGGGGGCGGCGCGCAAGGCGGCGGGATCGCGCGCGAAAACTTCCGCCGCATCGACGCAAGCTGAGATTTTGTCGCCACGCCCGACGAGTTGGGCGGCCCAGCTCAGCGAGGCCGCCGCCGACAGCATCACCGACATGCCGTGCCAGCGTCCCGGCAGCGCGTGGCAGAACGCGTGCAGCGTGCGCTGCGGCAGGCTGACATATTTGTCGGTGACGGAGAAGATCACGCCCGAAGTGCCGAGCGACACGAAGCCCTCGCCCGCCTCGATCGCGCCGACCCCGACCGCCGAAGCCGCATTGTCGCCGCCGCCGCCCGCGATGGGAATTTTGGCGCCCGCCAGACCCCAGGACGCGGCGACTTCGGGCGACAGATAGGCCGACACTTCCGAGCCTTCGACCAGCGCCGGCATGTGCGAAAGCGTGAGGCCACTGGCGGCGATTAGCTCCTCGTCCCAGCGCCGTCCCGCGATATCGAGCCACAACGTGCCAGCGGCGTCGGACATCTCGCTGACCGCCTCGCCCGACAGCTTCAACCGCACGTAGTCCTTCGGCAGCAAAATCCGCTTGGTGGCGGCGAACACGGAGGGCTCGTGCCTGGCGACCCACATCGCCTTCGGCGCGGTGAAGCCGGGCATCGCCAGATTGCCGGCGCGGTGCAGAAAATCGGGAACGCGCCGCGCGAATTCCTCGCACTCGGCAAAGGAACGGCCGTCGTTCCACAGAATCGCGGGGCGCAGCGGCTTGTCGTTCGCGTCGAGAAAGGTCGCGCCGTGCATCTGGCCGCTGAGGCCGACGGCGGCGAGTCGGGCGAAGGCTTCCGGCGCGTGGCGGCGAATTGTGTGGACGGCGGCCTCGACGCCTTCCAGCCAATCCTCGGGGTTCTGCTCGCTCCACAAAGGATGCGGGCGCGAAACGTCGAGCGCGGCGGAGGCTTCGGCGACAATGCGCTGATCGGCGTCGATCAGCAGCGCCTTGACCGACGACGTGCCGATATCGAGCCCGAGAAATGTCTCCCGCGCCATGCGCGCCCCTCCCGCCGATGCCAAGCCCGCAGCATACGACAGGGCGCGCGAGAAGTCAGGATTTTCGCGCCAGCACGAAGGCGGACAGGCCAAACGCTCGGTTCCAGCGCTGCAACGGCGCCTCCAGCGCGCAGACCGCCGACAAAGCGGTGTTGACGATGGGATGGTGGCGTTTCAGTTGCGAGCGGGCCTCGCCCGCCGCCTGCCCGCGCAGGTTTTGCGCCAGCCGAATGCCAGCGGCGAGCGGGAACACGCCGCCGAAATAGTAATTGCCCGCCACGATTTCGAGCCCCGCGCTGGCGACGGTCTGCTCGATCTGGGGCAGCGTGTAGCGGCGACGGTGCTCTAGAAACACGTCGTGTCCGCTCCACAGGAACTGGAACGCCGGCACGGAAATCAGAAAGCGGGCGCCGGGCTTGACCTTGCCCACATATTGCGCAGCAAGACCGACATCGTCGTCAACATGTTCGAGCACGTCCATCATCAGCACGAGATCGGCGTCGGCGGCGTCCACGTTGCGCCGGAAATGCAGCGGTTTGCCGGATTCGGTCTCGTCGCGGTCAGCCTCGTAACTCGGATCGACGCAACAGGCCTCGGCGACGTCGGTGGTCGCCAGCAGATGGCGCGAAAAGAAGCCGGAGCCGGCGCCGACATCGAGCACGCTGCGCACGCGCGCGCCTTCCAACAGCCGCCGCATCGCTTCGGCCTTGGCGCGGTAATACCAATGCGCCGAGACGCCGTCGGCGAGAATGTCGATTTCCTTGAGGTCCACCGGGAACGCCCTGTCGAACAGCCTCGTCCGGGGAAAGCCGGACAATTCCTCGACTTCAGGGAATGGCCCGGCGACGTTAAAGATTCCGCCACTATGCCTTTGGCGAAAGCCCGGCCTCTTGCAGGAACGCTTTCAGCCGCGCGGCGGCCCCGTCGGTGGTGAAAATCTCCAGCACCCGCGCCTTCAGCCGCGCGGCGCGGGCTTTTGCTTCCTCGGGATCGGCAATGACAGCTTCGACAGCAGCCACCAGCGTGTCCTCGCGATAGGGGTCGAAATAGAACGCCTCGTCGCCCGCCACTTCGCGGAACACCTCGATTTCGGAGCAAAGCACCGGCTTGCTGAACAGCGCGCCCTCGGTGATCGGGATGCCGAAGCCTTCGGTGAAGCTGGGGAAGATCATGCCGTCCGACGCGGCTAGGATGCGCGCCTTTTCGCTCTCCGCGACATAGCCGGTGAAGCGAATATGGCCCATCGCGTTGGCGTCGTCGCCGATGTAGCGGCGGCCATCGACATTGCCGAGCACGACCATGTTGGCGCTGCCCTTCAAGGCGATGAAGGCTTTGATGATGAGGGGGATGTTCTTGCGCGGCTCATCGGAGACCACGGTGACGAAATAGGGCAGCGTCGAGTTCCAGCCCAGCCGCATGTAGGCGTCCTGAACCTGCGACATGCGCTGGTAGCGCGCCATCATCGCGACCCGCCGTTCCATCGCGGCTTCATATCCGCGCTCCGCGTCCACCCGATCCTGCAACTCCACGCTCTTCTCGAGATTGGCGAGTTCGGTCGGCGCGTAGCGCGATTGCTTTACGCTGATCGCCGCCGTCGCCCGCCGCACCACGCCTTTGCGCAGAGTGGGATAATAGACGAAGCTGCGGCGCATCTTGTAGTTCGGGAAGCCCTGCTTGAAGACATTGCGCGAGTACTCGGAAACGAAAGCGAAATTCGGGTTGAGCGCGAGCACGCCTTCGAGTTTCGTCAGGAACAGATTGCGCCAGTAGGGCGTCATCATGGGATCGCGCAGCGGGATGATGTCATGCACGACGGAGACGATGAATTTCGGGTCGATGCCCTCGACCTTGAAATACATCGGCGTGTCGATGATGACCAGATCGTAGCCCGTCGCGTCGATCGTATCAGGCGGCAGGCCCCAGGCGGCGCGCAGCACCATTTCGGTATAAACCGCCGGCGCCACCACGAAATTGTCGGGCATGGTCAGATGGTAGGCGGTAGCCGGCACGAAATCGACCAGTTTGGGATCGTTCTCGACCTTGACGATCGCGCCGGCGCGGCCGCGCACGAAGCCGATGAAGCCCCAGGCCGCCAGTTTCAGCCAGAACCGGGGCATGAATCGCCGCTCGGCCAGGCGGCTGATCCAACCGGTGTTGTAGGTGCGGCGGCCGAAAAAACGGAACACTTCGGCCAGCGCCACCGATTTCTTGGTCACGCCGAGGTCGACGACCTTCGATTTCATCCGGCCAGCCAGCCAGCGCGACGGCGGACGCTCGACCAGCAGGTCCACCACGGCGCCTTGGGCTTTAAGATTTTCGATCAGCGACATGCTGAAATTGTGGATGCCGCGCTGCTCAATGGGAGCCCCGAGACTATCGCTTACAAAAAGAACCTTCACATGATCCTCCAAGCCCTTGGACCCAAAGCCGGGGGCCTCGTCGTCGCCGAAACCGCACCTTGCGCGGCGTCTGTCTGAACCAACGCCAACGGCCAATCGCGTTGATTCGTCATGCCCGGGCTTGTCCCGGGCATCCACGCCGCTCCGCTTCCACGAAGCGCGAAGATTTTCTCCAACACGTCAGTCGCTCATTCAGACCGCGAATAACCCGACGACGTGGATGGCCGGGACAAGCCCGGCCATGACGATGGTCAGTTTCCACGGCATTTGGAATAAATCCATTCGTTTGACACGCTAAAGCCCGCCGCGTTTGACCGCCCGCGCCGCAGAAATCAAGTCGCGCGCTTTCGCATTAGCCCGCTCGCGTGGCGTGTCGGCCCCTATTCGGGGCGGAGGCGGCCTGGAACTTCACGCCGTTCACTTGCGGTCGGGGCGGCGCGGCTCTATCTCGGCGCGACTTGAAGCCAAAGGCCGCGCCATGCTGCAAACCCTGCTCGCCGAAGGCCGACCGCTGCTCGCGGACGGCGCGACCGGCACCAACCTGTTCGAAATGGGGCTCGCCTCCGGCGAAACGCCGGAATTGTGGAACGCGGCCGAGCCGGGCAAAATCCGCGCGCTGCATCAGGCCTTCGTCGATGCCGGCTCGGACATCATTCTCACCAATTCGTTCGGCGGCAATCGGCGGCGGCTGATGCTGCACAAGCTTGAGGGACGCGTGCGCGAACTCAACCGGCTGGCGGCGGAAATCGCGCGCGAGGTCGCCGACAAGGCGGGCCGGCGCGTGGTCGTGGCCGGATCGGTCGGCCCGACCGGCGACCTTCTCGCGCCGCTCGGGCCATTGACCGAGGCCGAGGCGACGGAGGCTTTCATCGAACAGATCGAGGGCTTGAAGGATGGCGGCGCCGACGTCGTCTGGATCGAGACCATGTCGGCGACGGAGGAAATCCGCGCCGCCGCCCGCGCCGCAGCCTCGCTCGGGATGCCCTATGCCGTGACGGCGAGCTTCGACACCGCCGGGCGCACCATGATGGGTCTTGCGCCCGAGGCCTATGCCGAGCTGTTCGAGGGTTTTGAGGCGCCTCCGCTCGCCTTCGGCGCCAATTGCGGCGTCGGCGCCTCCGATCTGCTCGTCTCCGTGCTCGGCATGACGGCGCGGCGCCCCGAGGCGAAGGTGATCGCCAAGGCCAACGCCGGCGTGCCGCAATGGCACGGCGCGCATATCCACTATTCCGGCACGCCGGAATTGATGGCCGATTACGCGCGGCTCGCGCTCGATTCCGGGGCCAGCATCGTCGGCGGCTGTTGCGGCAACAAGCCCGCCCATGTCGCCGCGATGCGCCGCGCGCTCGACGATTACCGGCCGGGCGAACGGCCCGACATGGAGGCGATCGTCGCCGCGCTGGGGCCGCTAGTTTCCCCGCCGGCGCAAGAGAACACGGCTCCTCGGGCGAGGCGCCGCGCGCGCGAGGCGACGTGAGCGAAATCTCCTCGTTCGAGGTCGGGCCCGAGGCGGCGGGCGAAAGGCTGGACCGCTTTCTCACCCAAGCGGCGGAGGGATTTTCCCGCACCAGGCTGAAGGCGCTGATCGAGGAGGGCCGCGTCGCCGTGGACGGCGCCGTCGCGCTGGACGCGGCGCGCAAACTCGCGGCGGGAGGCGTGGTGACGCTCGACGCGCCGGAGCCCGAGGACACGGCGGTTCTGGGCGAGGATATTCCGCTTGAAATCGTGTTCGAGGATGAATGGCTGATCGTGGTCAACAAGCCGGCGGGTCTGGTCACCCACCCGGCTCCGGGCCATTCCGGCGGCACGCTGGTCAATGCGCTGATCCACCATTGCGGCGCCTCGCTGTCGGGCATTGGCGGCGTCAAGCGGCCGGGCATCGTGCATCGGCTCGACAAGGACACCTCGGGCCTGCTGGTGGTCGCCAAGACCGACGCGGCGCACCGGCGCCTGTCGGAACTGTTCGCCGACCACGGCCGCTCCGGTTCGCTGGTGCGCGAATATGTCGCGCTGGCCTGGGACGCCTTTCCCACCCGCTCCGGCACCATCGACGCGGCGCTCGAACGCCATCCGCATTCGCGCGAGCGCATGATGGTGGTGCCGCAGGGGCGCGGGCGCCATGCGGTGACCCATTGGCAGGTCGAGGAGCAGTTTGTGGCGGCGGCGCGGCTGCGCTGCCGGCTGGAGACGGGGCGCACCCATCAGATCCGGGTCCATCTCGCCCATTTCGGCCACCCGCTGCTGGGCGATTCGCTCTACGGGGCGGGGTTCAAGACCAAGGCGAACCGGCTCGACCAAGCCGCGCGGGCCGCGCTCGACGCACTTAATCGGCAGGCACTGCACGCGCAGACCCTGGGTTTCGAGCATCCCGTAACCTCGCAGACGATGCGGTTCGAACGGCCGCCGCCGCGGGATTTCCTGGATCTTCAAAGCGCCCTGCGCGTATAGGCAAGGGGAAGCGATCGCGGCGAATTACCGATTCATGACGGAACATTCATGCGCACGGCGCCGATGATCGTGAAAATGCCCTCTTTCGGTCATTGTTGGCCGAACTATATGCTGCATCGCACGCCGTTCGGCGCGCCGACGCCCGGACCTTGAATCCGGACCGTCGTCAGGAGGACCAAATGGCCGCCGCTCTCCCTGTCATCGCCGGTGAATCCGGCCTGTCTCGCTATCTCGCTGAAATCAAGCGGTTCCCAATGCTGGAGCCGCAACAGGAATACATGCTCGCCAAGCGCTGGCGCGAACACGACGACCGCGACGCCGCGCACAAGCTCGTCACCTCCCACCTGCGTTTGGTGGCCAAGATCGCCATGGGCTATCGCGGCTACGGCCTCCCCATCGGCGAAGTGATCTCCGAAGGCAATGTCGGACTGATGCAGGCGGTGCGTCGATTCGAGCCCGACAAGGGGTTCAAGCTCGCCACCTACGCTATGTGGTGGATCCGCGCCTCGATTCAAGAATACGTCCTGCGCTCGTGGTCGCTCGTGAAGATGGGCACCACGGCCAGCCAGAAGAAGCTGTTCTTCAACCTGCGTAAGGCCAAGAGCCGGATCTCGGCGCTCGACGAGGGCGATCTGCGCGACGATCAGGTCGCTCTCATCGCCCAGCGGCTCGGGGTGGCCAAGCAGGAAGTGATCGACATGAACCGCCGCCTCGGCGGCGACGCCTCCCTCAACGCGCCGCTGCGCGAGGAAGGGGAAGGCGAATGGCAGGACTGGCTGGTCGATGACACGATCAATCAGGAAGCAGCCCTTGTCGACCGCGAGGAGAGCAGCACGCGCATGGGCGCGCTGCGACAGGCGCTTACCGTGCTCAATCCGCGCGAGCGGCGCATTTTCGAGGCGCGCCGGCTGGCCGACGATCCGATCACGCTGGAGGAGCTCTCGACCGAATTCGGCGTCTCGCGCGAGCGGGTGCGCCAGATCGAGGTGCGGGCGTTCGAAAAGGTGCAGGCGGCGGTGAAGGCGGGCGTGGCGCGGGCGCAGATCCCGCATCGCCCGGAAAAAGCGCTGACCTCGGCTTGAGCCCTTGTCGCCGCGCTTTTGCGACCGGTAAATAACAACGGCGCCCGCTCGTACCGTAAACAGCGGGCGCAACATCGCGTTGGCGCGGCATTGGGGGTTTTGATGGCGAAGATGAAATGGGCGCGGCTGCGCGGGCTAAGCGGCGCGGCGGCGCTCGCCTTTTGTACGCCGGCCTTTGCCGGCGACGTCGCCGCCAATGACGCCGGGACCAAGACCGTGACCGAGTTCATCGCCGCCTATCTCGGCAAGGCGACCCTGCCCTCCGTGAAAATTACCACGGAGGGGGCCGGTTATCTGGTCTCGTTCGACCTCGGCGCCGCAACGGCCGCCATGAAGGGCGTGGGCGTAACCTACGATCCCGCGACGATGAAATTCCGCGTGTTTCAGCAGGACGACGGCCAGTGGCGGGTCGAATTGGCGTCGTTTCCGCCGATCTCGGCCCATGCGGACGCGCCTGGCAAGCCCGGCGGCGGCAAGCTAGACATCAAGGTCGAGGCCGCCAAATTTGTGCAGACCATGCTGCTCGACCCCAAGCTGAATTGGATCTCCTCGATCAAAGGCGGAGCGGACAAGTTTAGCTTCACCGAGCGAGGGCCGGGAATCGAGGAATTCTTCGAATTCGGCAAGCTCAGTTTCGATTCCACGACCAAGACCGGTGCGTCCGGCCTGACTTTCACTGTAAACGAACCCTTCGCCACCCTCAATCTCGTCCTGGACATCGACCCCAAGGGGGTCAATCCCGAGGTGAAGGGCGAATCCAAGCCGGTGCACGTCTCGGCCCAGGGCGAAGGCGGCAAGGTTTCGCTCGCGCTAACAGAGTTCCAGCCTGCGCCGCTGTTGGACGCCTGGAAATTCGCGGTCGCGCACCCGCAGCGCGCCGATCTCGCGCGCGACGCGGATAAGCTGAAATCGGTGGTCGCGGCGCTGTTCGCCGACCATTTCAGGATGAATGAAGCTTTCAGTCTCGACAAGCTGAACGTCACCAGCGAGGTCGGTCCGGTGGCGATCGAGGGCGCTGGCGTCGGCGTCGAGATCATCAACGCCGGCGCGGCCAGCGGCCTATCCGAACATTTCGCGGCCCGCGCGATAAAACTGCCCGACGGGCTGCTGCCGCCGATGTACGCTCCGCTCGTTCCGACCTCGTTCGAATTTGGCTTCAAGGCGACCGGGTTCGACGTCGAATCCGCCGCTCAAGAATGGCTCGCCGACGCCAAATTCGAGGGCGACGGGCCGGTGCTCAGCGCCGAGGATCAAGCCAAAGTCGGCGCCAAGCTGCTGGGTCCAAAGCCCATCCTCGTCGAGATTTTGCCGGCGCATATCCTGGCCCCGAGCCTCGACCTCGCCTTCGAGGGCAAGGCGACGATCGCCAACAATCAGCCGACCGGAACGATCACCGTCAAGCTGAGCCATGCCGATAAGACGATTTCTGCGCTCCAGGGCATGGGTCCGGAAGCGCAGAAGCAGCTTGTGCCGGTCATCGCGATGGTCAAGGGACTTGGCAAGCCGGGGCCGGACGGGTCGCTGGTCTGGGTTTGCGAAGTCGGCAAGGACCATGTGATGAAGGTCAACGGGCTGCCGCTGGGCAAGGCGCCGTTCTAGCGACCCTTCCGCAGCAGCGCGGCGGCGGACAACGCCGCCAGCGCCGCCGAGATCAAGATGTTCCAGTTGGCGAGCGAGAAGCCGAGCACGCGCAGGTTCACCGCGTCGCAGCGCACGACCTTGACCGTCTCCAACTGCTTCAGGAGATCGCCGCCCGCCGGCGCCAGCGCCCCGCCGGTGCAGGCGGTCGGGCCGGACCAGTATTTCGCCTCGACCCCGGAGTGATAGAGGGCGAGGCCCGCATTGTAGAGAAACATCGCCGCCAGCAGCGCGAAACCGGCGCCCAGCAGCACACGCGGCGCCCGCGCGGCGGCGGCGGCGATCAGCAGCGCCAGCGGCGCGCCGGCGTAATAGGCGATACGCTGCTCCAGGCAGAGGTCGCAGGGGGGATAGCCCGCATATTGAAAAATCCACGCGCCGGCGATGGTCGCAAAGGCCAGACCGGCGATCGCCAATGCGCTGTCGCGCGGCGTTTCCATCGAAAACAGCAAAGGCGCCTCTCGTTCAGAGCGCGTGCGCGGCGAGAACGAAGCCGAGCACGACCACCGCCACGCTGAGAAGCAGGAAGATGGCGAAATGACGTTCCAGCGCGACGCGCAACGTATCGCCGAACAGATTGAGCGCGCCGGCGACAAGGAAAAACCGCGCGCCGCGCGTAACGATCGACAGCGCCACGAACAAGGGGAAATTATAGCCGAGCAGGCCGCTGACGATGGTGACGAGCTTGAACGGAATCGGCGTCAGGCCCTTCACCAGAATCACCAGCGCGCCCCATTTGGCGTAGGTCTCCTTCAGGGCCGCGACCCGGTCGCCATAGCCGTAGAGATGGATCAGCCACTGGCCGAGCGTGTCGAACAGCAGGGCGCCGATGGCGTAGCCCAATATTCCGCCCAGCACCGAGGCGACGGTGCAGATCAGCGCATAGGCCCAGGCTCGCTGCGGCCGCGCCAGCGCCATCGGCGCGAGCAGCACGTCGGGCGGAATGGGAAACACCGAACTTTCGGCGAAGGCGACCGCGGCCAGCGCGTAAGGGGCGCTCGGGCTTTCGGCCAAAGCGATCAAGCGGTCGTACAACGATTTGAACATGCGGCCTCGTCGGCGGGGGCTTAGGGATAGGCGATCCGGGTTAACCCTTCAGCTTCGCCGCCTCGCGCGCCAGCGCCTCCACCTCGGCGTAATCGCCCGCCTCCAGCGCCGCCGTGGGAAGCATCCACGAGCCGCCGACGCACAGCACGTTCGGCAACGCGAGATAGATCGCCGCCTTGGCGGCGTCGATGCCGCCGGTCGGGCAGAACACGATGTCGGGCAGCGGCGCGTAGAGCGAAGCGAGCAGCTTCGCCCCGCCGACCGCCTCGGCCGGGAACAGTTTCATCGCGCGAAAGCCGAGCGCGCGAAGCGTCATCGCCTCGGAGGGCGTGGCGACGCCGGGCAGGAACGGAATCGGCGCTTGCGCCGCCGCGGCCGCCAGCGCGGGCGAAGTTCCGGGGCTGACGAGAAAGCGCGCGCCGGCGTCCACGGCGGCCTGGATCTGGGCGGGATCGACGATGGTGCCGGCGCCGACATGGGCGCCGGGCACGCTGCGGGCGATCTCGGCGATGGCCTCCAGCGCGGCCGGGGTGCGCAGGGTCACTTCGATCGCGGGCAGCCCGCCTGCGACCAGCGCGCGGGCCTGCGCCACGCCATCGGCGACGTCGCGCACGGTCAGCACGGGGATGACGGGCGCGAGCTTCATCGTGGCGATGACGGCGGCGTGACGGTCTTGCGGGCTCATGGCGGCTCCAGGCGAGGCAATGACGCCCCTCTTAAGCGAGGCTCGCCCGGATTTCCACGCTTACCTCAGCGCCGGATTGGAATAAGCTCGCGTGGACTTCGAAAGGAATCGCGCTTGCAAGCTACTGGCGACTTCGCCCTCTACCGCGAGGCGCTGGTGTTTCTGGCGACCGCCGGCGTGGTCGCGCCGCTGTTCGTGCGGCTGCGCGTCAGCCCGGTGCTGGGCTACGTGCTGGCGGGCGCCCTGCTCGGTCCCTATGGCCTTGGGCGGCTGGCGGGCCGCGCGCCGTGGCTGAACGGCGTGCTGCTGACCGACGTGGAGGTCATCAACCGCCTCGCCGAGTTCGGCGTCGTCACGCTGATGTTCACCATCGGGCTCGAACTGACCTTCGAGCGGCTGAAGAGCTTACGGCGGCTGGTGTTCGGACTTGGCCCGGCGCAGGTCGTCTGCGCGACCGCGCTGATCGCGGGCGCGGCTTTGGCTGCGGGGATAAAGCCGCCCGCGGCGATCGTGTTTGGCGCGGCGCTATCCCTCTCCTCCACCGCGATGGTGGTGCCGGCGCTGGCGGAAGCCAAGCTGCAACGCAGCGCGGTCGGCCGCTACGCCTTCGCGGTGCTGCTGTTTCAGGATCTCGCCGTCGCGCCGCTATTGTTCATGGTGACGATGCTGAGCGGGCGCGGCTCGGGCGATTTCGCGTGGCGGCTGATTTTGACGGTGGCGCCGGCGGCTCTCGCGGTGGCGGCGGTGATTCTGATCGGCCGGCTGGGCTTGCGCCCGCTGTTCCGCTCGGTGGCGCTAACCCGCAGCCCCGAATTCTTCATGGCCGCCTGCCTGCTGGTGGTGCTCGGCGCGGGGCTGATCGCTTCGGTCAGCGGTTTGTCGATGGCGCTGGGCGCTTTTCTGGCGGGACTGCTGCTGGCCGAGACCGAATATCGGCGCGAGATCGAAGTCACCATCGAGCCGTTCAAGGGCCTTTTGCTCGGTCTGTTCTTCGTCTCGATCGGCGCCGAACTCGATCTGTCGCTGGCGCTGGCCAGGCCAGCGACCGTGTTTGGCGCGCTGGCGGTCTTTGTCGCGATCAAGGCGCTGTCGATCTATCCGCTGGCGCGGGGGTTCGGCGCGCCAGCGTTCGCCGCACGCGACGTCGCGCTGATGCTGGGACCGGGGGGCGAATTCGCCTTCGTGCTGGTCGGCGTCGCGCTGACGGGCGGACTGATCGACGCCGAAAGCGGCCGCATCGCGATGCTGTGCGCGGCGCTGTCGATGGTGGCGATACCCTTTCTCGGCCGGGCGCTGGGCGCGCTCGCCGCCCGGCGGAAATCCCGCAACATTCCCGAAGAGGCCAAGGTCGCCCCACCCGACGACGGGCAGCGTCGCGCGATACTCGTGGGCTACGGCCGCGTCGGCCGGCTGATCGGCGAGATGCTCGACGTGCATCGGATTCCCTATATCGCCATCGATTCCGACGCCAATGTCGTGACGCAAGCGCGACGCGAAGGTAAGCCCGCCTATTTCGGCGACGCGACGCGGGCCGAGTTTTTGCGAAATTGCGGGATTGATGCGGCCCGCGCGGTGGTGGTGACGATGGACGCGCCGCAAAAGGCCGAACTGGTGGTGCAAATCGCCCGCGCGCTGCGGCCGGACATCACGCTGGTCGCGCGCGCGCGCGACGCCGAACATGCGCGCACGCTCTACGCGCTCGGCGTCTCCGACGCGGTGCCCGAGACGATCGAGGCGAGTTTGCAACTCTCGGAAGCCGTGCTGGTCGACCTCGGCATTCCCATGGGCTTGGTCATCGCCTCGATTCACGAGAAGCGCGACGAATTTCGCAAGATGCTGGTGTCGGCGGGGGCGCCCGAGCGCCCGCGCGGCGCCCGGCGGCGCCCGCTCATCCGGCCTGGAAAAGCGGATCGTTGAAGGCAAGCGGCGTACGCAACGTGAGGCCGATCTGGCGACCCTGAATACGCGCCACGACGCCTTCGAGCCGGCGCGCGCCGATCAACACGGCAATCTCCTGCTGATCATTCAGCGTCGTTTGGCAGGCAAGACCGAGGCCCTTGCGCGAAACGTCGATGATCGTGGCCTCGACATCATCCTGGGCGAGCGCCAATCGGCAGCGAATGTTTGTCGCCACGCGCGGGCTGGTGCGGCGCTGTTTGATCGGCGGCGTGGTGAGCACGCCGAAACGGTCGATCTCGCCGAGATCGCCCCGCGCGGCGCGGCCGAGGAACTGGCGGATCGTCGCGCCGTCGTCGGCATAGTTGGAATGCAGGCGCGCGCGGGACGACGCGTCGAAACGGCTGAGCGCATCCGCGGCGGCGAGCGCGATTCCGCGGATCGAGGGCAACAGGCGCTGTAGCTGATCGCGTTGGGCGGGCGACAATTTGACGGAATCGACGAACGGCAGGATCTGCTTTTGCATGACTGCGAGATCGGCATAAAGCTTTTCGAGTTTTTGCCGGATCTCGGCACTGATGCCGACGTCTTCGCTGTAGCGCAGCGCCAGTCGCATTACGCTGGTGTCGTCATAGGCGATGTGCCTACAACTGCGCAGGCTGAATCGCGCCTCCGGCGCCGTGCAGGCGGCTGCCATAATGCAGAGCGTCGCGACCTGAACCGAACTCCAGTGCAAATCGGCGACGATCATTTCGAACAGGAATTTGCCGTTGGCGGCCGGCGACCCGCTGCCTCCAGGCGGCGATTCCCCGGCGGCGGCGGCGAAGGAAGTGTTGAGCGACATAACGAGGTTCCCCCAGGGCGCCGCCGCGCGTTCGGTTCGACGACGTCGGGCCGCTTCACATCGAATCCGCGCGTCAAGCCCACAACACAACTTATACGTGTGTGTGAATAGCGATACGGGAGAGGCGTTAACAAAATGGCGGCGGCGCCGCGCAGCGCCGAGGCGCGTAGATTCAGTTATCCACTTTCGCGCCGACGCCTTGGGCGGGCGCGCGCAAACCCTTGGGAGGATCGATCAGGTTCTCCCGTTCCGGCTCGGGTCCGAGCACCGTCTGCGGCTTTTTCTGCAGACCTACCC
>JANLPL010000137.1:0-50339 GCA_031367195.1 Bradyrhizobium sp. | reverse complement strand
GCATGAATTTGACCATGCGCCGGCGCGCGAGATTGCCGCTCATCAGCGCATCAAAGTAGTCCTGAAACTGCCTAATTTGATCGACCGTCCAATCCTTTGGCAGCGTGGCGAAGGAATCGGGGATCGAGCCGGTGTTGTAGTATTCGAGCGTCGCCTGCTCGCGCCGCAACGCGATGTTGATCGTCAACGCGATTTGCTCGACCGGGCTCATGCCATAGAGCCGATGCGAGCGCACGTTGCGGGGCAGATAGAGCAACTCGTCAGCCGAGAAATCGGCGGCGGGCACGCCGTGCAGGACTTGTTGATAGGCGGCGCCGGGCGCCTCTGGCGAACGGCCGTCCTCGCCAATCAACGGCTTGATGTTGGCGCCGTCGATCACGTCGAGCGAATAGAGCGCGCCGGAACGGGTGTAGCGGGGATAGACGCAGGCCGCGTCGATCACCAGCATGTCTTCGATCAGAATCCGCAACCAGGTCGCGAAATCATGACGTCGGTCGGGCGTTACGAAAAACGCGCGAGCGGACTCGCAGCGACGGGCGGCGGCCTCGGCGTTGCGCGGATCGCGGGCGCGGATCGTCCAGTTGAGCGCGGCGATCTGATCCTTGCGTGTCTCGATCACCGCGCGCAGCAATGGCAGCGCGTCAGCCAACGACCGCAGATTGTCGAACGAAAGCGCGCTCTCCGAGCGCGGAATATAGTTGATATTGACGCCAAACGGATAGTCCCATTGGCGCCCCTTCACCTCCGCCGGCGCCTGGGGCGCCAGCGGTTGCAGCGGCCCAAACCAGCTTGCCGGCCCGGCCCCGGATATGACGTAGCGCGTCGCCGATGCCAGGCGGGCGAACATCGATTCCGGGATCGGCGTTTCGACGCCCCCTGATGGCATGAGATTGTCCTTTGGAAACGGGTCGGAAATAGGCGATCGGCAAAGCGTCAGGGGCCAATCAAGCGGACACTCACCACGGCCAGACCGTCGCCGTCGAGATCGCCGGTGTCGCGCACGGGCACACCAACGATTCTGCAATCATGCACGGTCCCGCCCAGCGTTTGCCGACCTTTGGCGAGATCGAGGCCCGTTGGAGCCAGCGCCGCGTCGAGCGCATCGAGCGCTTCATTCATCCTGCACGCGCCTGGAATCGCCGGGTCGCGCGCGTCGAAATAGAGAAAGAGCTTTGCCTCAAAGGTGCGCTGGGGCGTCGCCGACGAACTCCATTGGTAGGTCTCGGGACCGGACTCGAGCTGAAACAAGGCAGGCCGCAAGTTCGCTGGCGCCTCGCTCCACAATTTCATGCGCCGCGAGGCGAGGCCCCAGTCATAGGCGGCGCAGACGCGCGTGAACAGCGCGCAGAAGGCGGCTTCTCGACTCATCTGGCGCTCCAGGCCTCATTGGCGGCGCTTGCGAGGTCGGCGACAATATTATCGCGCGATTCGTCCAGGCTGCTGAGCAGGTAGTTGTGGGCGGGGATCACGGAGCCCGGATGTTGCACGCGTCTTGCAAATCGGGCTGCACCGCCGACCATGAAGGCCAGGGCCCGCCCCTTGGCGGACAATATTTCATGCGCCCCGGTGCGTCCGCCATATTCCTGAATGGCCGCGTATTTGACATCGCCAAACGAACCAACGGTCGCGTTGAGCCCGGAGCCGTCGAGCGAAATCTCCGCGCCGATTGACGCCTTCAAGGCGCCGGACCGTGATTGTAACGACTGGCCGGAAAGCTTTTCCTCGCGCACCTTGGTCGCAAGCGCGGCGGCGAGATCGCGCGCCTTGGCTTCAAGCCGAGCCAGCAGGTTAGCCGGCAAAGCGGCGAGTTGTTGGTCGAGCGCCTCCGCGCCTTCGAGAGTGGCGAACATCAAAGAGCCGATCGTCGGTAGGGCGCAATCAGGGCGAGAACCGAGGCGGACAGCCCTGAGACGTCGTAGGAGATGGTCTCTTGTCCCCCGAGCGACTTCGAGCGCAAGCCGATACGCTCGCTGGCGCGGAAGCGTTCGGCGGCGAGTTCGGTCGCGGCCTGAACGAGATCCTGCGGCACATATCCGTAGGAGATCGAAATGGCGGCGCCGGCGTCTGCCGGGCTCAAGCGATAGACGCCGTTAGAGACCCAATATTGTCCGGACGCCGGTGCGCCCTTGACGGCGAGAAGCGATGTTCCCGAACTGGCGTAAACGACCCCGAGGTCGCTGGCCCACGCGCCGAACGGCCCCGCCGCCGTCACCTGAAAAGGCGCCGCGGAGGGCGTCGTCCAGACTTCGCCCTGGACGGCGTATCCCGCCTGATAGGAAACAACCAGGCCTTGGCGCATTCGGTGATAGCGGCGCCCGAACAGATCGAGCGCCTGCTGCCGTCCCGGCGGCGCGCCGTCGGTCGGTTGCAGCAGATAGCCGATCGAGCTCTGCACGCTAGCGGGTGTCGCCGGAGGCACAACGAGGCCCTCAAGAATGACTGAGTTGACTTGCATGACCGGCCAGTTGGCGAGATAGACCCGGTCACTCTCGATGTCGATCGTCTCGGTATAGCTGCCCGGCAGCAACGACCGCCGGCTTAATATGGCGTAGATCGTACGGCTCGCCGTCGTGACCAGCGAACTCAAAATCGCATCGCTGGGAGTCGGTTGGGCGTGCAGGCCCAACCACGCCTTCACGTTGGCGAGCGTCGTGAGGTCGTAAGCAGACATCGAAGCCCCGATTCTGTGAGAAACGACGGCGCCGGCGGCGCCGTCGCGCCAATTAACCGTTGCCGATATTGGTGAGTACGCCGACGCCGAACGGCGCGTAAACCGCCAACACCTCCTCGGTGTAAACGCCATATTCGCGCCGACGGGTGCGCAGCGGCCAATCGACCCGATAATAGTCGCGCCGGGTCAGGACTTCCGCGACATTGGGAACCTGATTGGATTGATACCAAACCGGCAGCCGCTCGCACAGCGCCAGGATGGTGCCCGGCGGCAGATCGGGATGAACCTTGATCGGGATGTCGAAACCGCCATCGACGCTGAACGGATTGTAGTACCAGCGGACGACGCCGGAAGCGGAGATGCCGTAAGGACTGCCGCCTTGCGCCCCGGCGTCGATGTTGTAGCGCAGCAAAGGACCGCTGGTGCTGCTCAGGCACTTGGCGCTGATGTTTTTCTGCTCTTGCGTGTTGACATACAACACGGTCGGCGAGATGCGAGAGATGTTCCACATCTGCACCAGCATATTGTCGATCTCGATCACCGAGCCGCGGCCCGATGACGTCAGGAAGGATCCCGTACCCGCCTGTCCCGTCGCCAACGACTGCACATAGGCGTTGTTGGCGGGATTGAAGCCGACGCTCAGCAGACCGTCGAAGGCCAGGCTGGCGTTGCGCGAATTGTCGGCGGAGATCGTCGAGGCAAGCTGCTGACCGGTCAACAACGGCGCGGCGAAGGTCGCGCTGTTGATGGTCGTGATCGCTTGCAAGGTTTCCGATCCGGCCGCGCCGACGAACCAGGCGTAGGCGACCGCGCCGTTGACCAGAGAGACCGTGGCCGAAAGGGTCTGGCCGAGCGTCACCGCCTGGGTGGCGTTGGCGCTGCGCATCGAGGAGCCGCCGTTCAGCGTATAGGTGTTGCCGTCGTTGCCGGTGATGAGTTTGGTCGTCGCCACGCCGCCGCTGATCGAGGAATTGCGATATCCCTCGAACGCGAGCGCGACCACGATCACGGAATAAGTGGCGGCGGGAAGCGTTGCGCCCGCTCCGATAGAGGAAAGCAGCGGCGCCGGCGGCGTTCCCAACGCAACCGAGACATTGCCGCCGAGCAGCGCGATCTCCTCCTTGCGCATGGTCTTCTGCAACAGGCGCAGCGTCGCCGTCGAGTTGACGTCTTCGTAGCCCATCGCGGCGGCTTCGGCTTCAAAGGTGACGGTGTCTTCCTCGCCGAGCGTGACATAAGGCGCCACCATCGGCGTCGCCGTATAGCTCATGCTGGCCGTGCGCTGGCCTTCCGGCACCCAGCCCATGGCGTCGTAGCCCGAGCCGGTGATGGAAGCGATCGTTCTCCAGCGCGCGGCGTCGCCGGGGTTCTGGCGCTGCACGCGCGGCAGCGAATTGCGCAACGGCGTGATGACCGGAAACAGGTTCTTCGCCGGCGCCTGCAAATCGTAAGCGCTGAGGCCGGTGGAAAGCGTGACGTTTTTGGCGAGGGAAGCTTTCATCAAATCAAGCGTTTCTTGCGTCAGGGCGGCGAGGGACATGCGGGGTTCCTGTGACGTGAGGAGGCAATGCGTCGGAGGACGCGGGGGTTCGCCGCGAGTGCGGGAGTTGGAACGATGTCGCTTTCGCGGTAGAGAAAAGTCGAGCGCCGAAGCGACGCGGCGTACGGCCGGATGCAGGGTTCCGATAGCGAAGCGCCGCTTCAAGCTCTTCACCAGACAACCAGGTTGTGTTCAACGAACAATCAATATGCGTGGAGCGCCAATCCGCGTCCTAGAGCCGCATGTCGCGCGGGTTGGCGAGGCTCACCTTCATCAGCGCCATCGTGCGCTCCTTCTCCGGCAGCTCGCTCAGCGTCTTGATCGCCGTTTCGACACCGCCCGGACGGCTGTCGTGGCCGCCGTCCCATTCGCGTGGCGGCGCGCGCAGCGCCGCCTTTGGGGCAACAGGTTGGGCCTCGAGTTCGGCGATGCGTTTGGCGAGCGCGTTGAGTTGCGGCGTCACGAAGCCGAGCGCCGCGCGAAGGCGCGAATTCTCTTCGATCGCCTTCTCCAATTTGTCGGCCGCGCTCGCGAGAGCGAGCGCGGCCTTCGCCAGCGCCGGGGAGGAGGAAGTCTGCGGCGCCTCAGGAGGCGGCGGCGGCGCATCAGACCTTGGCGCTGACGATTGCTGTAACTTTACGGTCCGGGACTCGATCGCGAAAACGCGCTCCTCCACGATTCCGTCCTTCACGACCTGGAAAGTCGCGCCGGGCAGGCAGGGCACGTCGACGAGGGAAATCTCCGAGGGATCGGCGGTGTAGCGGGTGAGACCGTTCGTCTCGTCGGTCCAGCGCTTCACATAGCGGCCGCCCTGGCTGAAGCCGGTATAGACGCCCTCGACCACCTTTTCCCATTCGTCGTCATCGACGATCTTGGCCGACACCAGAATGCGTTTGCCGGCGTCGTCGAAGGCGATGTCGGTCAGCTTGCCGGCGGCGATGCGCTGATGCATCGCCCGCACCGCGCCCAGCGACTTGCCGGCGCTCGCCTCGCGCGCGACATTCGCCCAAGCTTCGAAATAGGGTTTCGTCGTGTCGTAGTCGCAAATCTCGCCAGCGCGATCCGGCGCTTCGGCGGTGGCGACGCCATGCACCATACGGCCGTCGACATCGACTTTCGTCAGCGGCAGAAACAGATTGAGCGTTGGCATCGCAACTCCAGGCGAAAAAGCGCGACGCCGCACGGCGGAAAGCCGGGGCGCTCGCGCAGTCAAATCGAGGGGAGGAAGAATCGAAGGGAGGAAGATTGGAGCGGCTCCGCGGCTCACCGCCGCCCGCATGATCTCCAATATACACATATTAGCCGCAGCGGCGTAAACGGTCAAGCAAATGTTCTGTTTTTGTTCTAACTCCCGGCTTGCTGCGCCGCGCCGGTCTGGCTAAGGCGGGCGAGGGAGATTTCGAAATGCGTTATGCGCTGGCCGTCCTGCTCGCCGCCGCGACGCCAGCGGAAACCCGCTGGACTTTCTGCGTCGCCGAGTCCGGCCGTGATATCTGGGTCACTGACGTTTTCGCCGCCGCCCAGCCCCGTGAGAAGCTCGAAGCCGCGTTCGCCGCAGGCCTGCGGGCCTATGGCGTGGCGCGGCCCGACGCGCAATGCCCCGCGCCGCGGGCCGATAAGACCGAAGTCGTCAACGCCCAGTTCACCGCGGTCGAATTCCACCGCAAACTCGGCGACGCCCTGCATTTCGCGGCGCCCCCGACCGTCAGGCGCTGAGATCGTCTTTCATCTCGCGCGCGTAATAGTCGAGCATTGTGCGCGCCTGGTTCGGCGCCGGCCCGATCAGATCGGCGATCGCCCAGACCAGCGCGTCCGCACGGTCGGGCGAATAGCCGGAGGCGCGAGCATCGAAATCGGCGGTCAGCGTGCAAAGCTGATCCTCCAGCTTGGCGAATATTCCGCGATGGAACACGATCCCGCGCTCATAGGCCGTCGCAATCGGCTCCGCGCGCAGAAACTTTCCGCGCGTCGCCGTCACCTGCCGCACTGGCAGGTTGGGATCGCTCTGGCGCAGCACCTGCGTCACCATCTCGCCGCCGTTGTTGATCTCGGCCACCACGCGATTGGCGGCGTAAAGGCGAAACGCGGCCGCAACCCGCGCCGACCATTGGCCGGGCGTCTCGCCCTGACTGGTGAGATCGGCCAGCACATGCACGATTCCCCCATGGGTCCGCCCGACCGCGATAATCCCACATTCGTCGGATTTCGCGCCCGAGCGCGCCGGCGGATCGACGCCAATCACGATCTCGCAATATTCGGTCGCCGGCCCGTCGGCGGGCAGACGTTGCCGCTCGATCAGCGCCCGCGTCCACAACGCGCCCGGCGCCTCCTCGACAATCTCGCCATAGAATTCCTGCCGCCCAATCGCACGTCCGTCGAAGCGTGCAACAATGCGGGCGAGAAACGCATCCGCCAGAAACTTCGCATTGTCGAAGGTGGCGCCGCGCGTGACGATGGCGTTCGGGTCGTCGATCAGTTGTTTGATGAGTTTCGTCGGACGCGGCGTCGTCGTGATAATAGCCTGCGGCTTGTCGCCGAGCCGCAAACCGAGCATCGCCTGATCGAACGCGTCGGGGTCGCGCCAGGCCGCAAGCTCGTCCAACCAAAGTTTCATGTGCTGCTTGCCGCGCAAACGATCCGGCTCTTCCGCCGAGAAGATCTGCGTGATCGCCCCGTTCGGCCATTGGAGCCGGTCGGAGGCGCGCTTGAAAACCGGCCGCTCCGAAGGCGGGCAGACCGCCAGCACCCCGGACTCGCCCGTCACCATGATTTCGCGCGCGTCGTGCCGCGTCGCGCCGATCATGTTGACGAGCGGATAATCGCGCGCCCAGGCCCGCACGGTCTCCGCCCCCGTGCGGGTCTTGCCCGCGCCGCGGCCGGCCAGGATCAACCAATAAACCCAGTCTCCTGTGGGCGTGCGCTGATCCTCGCGCGCCCACAGCGACCAATCATAGTAGATTTTCTCGGCCTCCTCCTCCGTCAGACGACTTATTTGCTGCGAAAGCGCTGGGGGCGCCAGTTTTACGAGGTCGGCGAACAGCGCCTTCAGCGGGCGCGACGCGGGGCGGGCGGGCCTCATGCTTCACGCGCCGGCTTGCGCGCCGCCTGTGTGAGTTTCGTGATCAGCTTCGCGCGCACGTCCTCGCCGGATGGCGACGACAGCGCGACCAGCTTGTTGAAGCCGTGATAGCGGTCGAGCCGGTCCATCACCCGCAGCAGCCGGTCGATCGTCGGCAAATCGCCGTCCTTCGATTTCTCCTTCAGTTGCGCGGCGATCGCCTCCAGCCTCGCGATCTGTAGTCGCGCGTAATCCTGCGCCGGGGCGATCCAGCGCTTGCGCAATTCGTCGCGCACCAACTTTTCCAAGCGCTTGAGGGTGAGTTGTTCGGTTTTGGCGATCTCCGCGAAGCTGACGCCATTGATCATGGCGGCAAGCACGGCGGGACCACGAGAGGCGCGCGCGTGTTTGCGCGCGGGCTCTGCGACAGAAGCCATTTGCAAATTTTCCGGGAGTCAGAGGTCGGGTGCGGGCAAAGTCGCCCGTTCGATGCCGCCAGCCTGACACACTATGCCGCAGTCGGCGGCGATGTGCAAGGATTTGTCCGCTCCCGCGTCACTCAATCCTGCAATAACGTCTTTTATATCAGTGGTCTGCGCGTCAGTCCGCCGCCCTGGCGATCTGCCCGCGCGTCGTCACCACCACCCAGTCGCGCCCGTGCCGTTCGATCCGCAACACGCGCCCGCCGCCGGGCATCACGTCGCCCGGCGCGACCGCGAATTCGCCGTTGGGGCTGTCGATCATCGCATAACCGTTGTGGATTTCCGACAGCCGGAACCCGCGCAGCGCCGCGCGCGGCCTGTCGATGGCGCCGGTCGTCTCGTCGCTGACGCCGGCCGGAAACTTCGCCGCCTCGGTTTTTCCCGCCGGCTTGGCCGAATTCGGCGCGGCCACGGCGACGGTCGTCTTCGCCTCCAATCTGTCGAGCCGCGTCGTCACGTCAGCCAGCCGCGCCGCCGCGTTCTGGTCGATGCGTTCGGCGAGCTTGTCGAGCCGCGCGCCCTGTTCCTTTTCGAGCCGGTCCATCCGCGTTGCGATCTGCCCGACCGCGCCGCCGACGTCGCGCGTGCTCGCCGCGCCCGCCTTGACCTCCGCCAGCACTTTTTTCAGGCTCGCCAGTTCGTCGCGCGTGCGGTTGGCCTCCAGCGATTGAAGCCGCTCCGTCATGGCGTCGATCCGATGCGCCAGCGCTTGCGTTTCCGCCTGTCCGGCGCGAGCGACCTGCAAACCGCGCAAATGCGCGGCCGCCGCCGCCGCGCCAATCACGACCAATACCGCCAGGCTCGCCGCCGCCCCGATCCGCCGCCAGTCGCGCGGCGGGCGCGGGCTTTCCGTCCGCGCGGAGAAAAACGCATCCGCGTCTCGCGCGGCGTAGAACGGGTTTTCCTCGCGCGAGGGGTAGTACGGCAACAGCTTCAGCGCAGCCGCTTCGTCCGCCTCCTGTCGCGTCGGCCCCACCGTCGCCGGCAGCGCCGCGCGCGCCCCGTTTTCGCCCTGCATCGCGCTGTCCGAGGCCGCTGCGTCGCTCATAGCTAAATTCCGGTGAAATCGATCTCGCGATTGTCGACTTCACGCGTTAACGAACCCTTGACCAATGCGGTCAAATCCGAGCAGATTCCGTGTCGAAATTCAGTCGGCGTTTGATGTAGGACTGAGCGCGAATCGGGAGCAAATTTTATGAGCGTGAAAAAATTCGGCGCCGGCCAGAGCGTCAAACGCGTCGAGGACATCCGTCTCGTGATGGGACAAGGCCAATATTCCTCTGATGCCTCCGACGGGTCGGCGCTCAAGGCCGCTTTCGTGCGCAGTCCCCACGCTCATGCGCGGTTCACTATCGGCGATCTCGCAGAGCCCGCCGCGATGCCGGGCGTGCGCGCCATTTACACGGCCAAGGATTTCGCGGGCCTCGGCGGGTTGCCGTGCCTGGCGCCGGTCAAGAACTCGGACGGCTCGCAAACGCCGATGAAGCCCTATCCCGTGCTGGCGAGCGGCGAGGCGCATCACGTCGGCGACATCGTCGCGATGGTGGTGGCGCAAACCGTCGCTCAGGCGCGCGACGCCGCCGAGGCGGTCGCCGTCGAGTGGGAGGCTTTGGACCCGGTCGTCGATATGGAGCAGGCTTTGCGCTCCGGCGCCTCGTTGGTGTTCGACGCCGCCCCCGGCAATGTCGCCTATGACACCCATGTCGGAGACAAGGCCAGGACCGACGCCATTTTCGCCCGCGCCCCGCACAAGGCGCGCGTTAAGGTGATCAACCCGCGCGTCGTCGCCAATTACATGGAGCCGCGCGCCGCCCGCGCCGACATCGATCACGCCACCGGCGAGATCACGCTCGATCTCGGCAGCCAGGGCGTGCACATCATCAAGATGCTGCTGTGCGACAAGATCCTGAAAATGCCTGCGGATAAGCTGCGCGTCGTCACCAAGGACGTCGGCGGCGGCTTCGGCACCAAGAACATGATGTACCGCGAATATCCGCTCGTCGTGGAGGCGGCGCGGCGGCTGGGCGAATCGGTCTCCTGGGTCGGCGATCGCACCGAACATTTCGTCGGCGACGCGCAGGGCCGCGACAACATCACCACGGCTGAAATGGCGATGGACGGGAACGGCAAGTTCCTTGGCCTGCGCGTCGATATCCTCGGCAATCTCGGCGCCTATCTCAGCATGTTCGCGCCCTATATCCCGTGGCTCGGCGCCTCGATGGCGACGGGGACCTACGCCATCGGCGAGTTGCACGCACGCGTGCGCGGGATCTACACCCACACCGTGCCGGTCGACGCCTATCGCGGCGCCGGACGCCCCGAGGCGGCCTATGTGCTGGAGCGTCTGGTCGATGTCTGCGCGCGCGAGATGAACATGGACCCGGCCGAAATCCGCGCCCGCAATTTCATCAGGCCGGCGCAGATGCCGTTCCACACCCTGACCAACCGCGATTACGACGTCGGCGATTTCGAGGGCGCGATGCGCGCCTGCCTGGAGAAGGCCGACCGCGAGGGTTTCGCAGCTCGCGCCGCCGCGTCGAAGGCCAAAGGCAAGGCGCGCGGCTTCGGCTTCGCCAGCTACATTGAATGCACCGCCTGGGGCGACGGCGAGCAGGGCTCCGTCAGCCTGAACAAGGACGGCACGCTTACCGTCGCCATCGGCACCCAATCCACGGGGCAGGGCCACGAGACGGCCTACGCGCAGGTCGTCTCAGAGCAATTCGATCTGCCGCTGGAGCGCATCCACGTCATCCAGGGCGACACCAGGACGATCCCCACCGGCAACGGCACCGGCGGCTCGCGCTCGATTCCCGTCGGCGCCGTGATGGTCGGCCGCGCTTCAACCAAACTCGCGGCGTCGCTGAAGGAGCTGGCCGCCGACAAGTTGGAGGCGGCGGTCGCGGACTTGGAGATCGCCGACGGCAAGATCCGCATCGTCGGCACCGACCGCGCGATCGACCTGGCCGAAATCGCCGCTCTGCCCCAGGCGACCGGCGACAAGATCAAGGCGATCGAGGAATTCACGCCGCCAAGCGCCACCTATCCCAACGGCACGCACGCCTGCGAGGTGGAGATCGACACCGACACCGGCCTCGTCGCGCTGTTGCGTTACACCGTGGTCGACGATTTCGGCTTCTCCCTCAACCCGCTGCTGCTGGCCGGCCAGGTGCATGGCGGCATCGCGCAAGGCGCGGGCCAGGCGCTGACGGAACAAGCCCTGTTCGACGAGAACGGCCAGCTACTGACCGCCAGCTTCATGGATTACGCCATGCCGCGTGCCGATAATTTCCCCGATTTCGATTTCGAGACCCGCAACATCCCCTCCAACACCAATCCGATGGGGTTGAAGGGCGCGGGCGAGGCGGGCTCGATCGGCTCGACGCCGGCGGTGATGAACGCCATCGCCGACGCCCTGTGGCGCTCGCACAGGATCGCCCACATCGACATGCCGGCGACGCCCTACGCCGTCTTTGCGGCGTTGCGGGCGGCAGGCTGACGAAACAATCGCCGCATCCCGAATAACTCGGGGATGCGGCGGCGGGCATTTGGCGTTGGCGAACAGTCGGCGCCCGTCGTCATTGCGAGCGGAGCGGAGCAATCTATCTACGAGAGATCGTTGGTCAACCTGAGTGGACCGCATCAGCGGAGCCGTGGATTGCCTCGCTCCGCTCGCAATGGCAACGCGTCCGCGCAATCGTTAGTATAAAGAACAAAGCGTTCAAAGCGTCCGGCAAGACAGCAGCCGTCAGTGCTTGGTATTGCCCGCCGTCACGCCGACGCTGACATCGCCACTGACCCTCAGGCAAACGCTGCTCGCTGTCTCGACGCCGCGCGCGACGGCAATTCCGCCGCCCCCGCACTGCCTGCCCACAAGACGGCGGCGCAGAGGGAGAGGCGCTTCAAAGCTTCATCGCTTCTTTCAACTCGCGCAACCGGTCGAGCTTTTCCTGCGCGAGGCGCTTGTTGTCCTCGGAGGCGTCGGCCACGTCTTCCTCAGCGTTCTTGATCTCAGAATCGAGATGGGCCGCATTGACGTCCTCGGCCGGCATCGCGGTTTCGGCCAGCACGATCAGCCCGCCCGGATTCACGTCGGCAAAGCCGCCGCGCACGAAAAAGCGCGACGTCTTGCCGCTTTCGTCTTCAACCGCGACGACGCCCGGCCGCAACGCCGTCATAACAGCCGCATGGTCGCGCAGCACAAGAAAATCGCCATCGCTGCCGGGAACCAGCACGGATTGCGCCGGCCCGTTGAACTGCAGCTTGTCGGGCGATACGAGTTCGAAGTGAAACACGGCCATGCGTTTAGTCCCGTTGCTCGCGCTCTACGATAAGCCTCAGCCGCCCTCGGCCAGACGCTTGGCCTTCTCGACCGCCTGCTCGATCGGGCCGACCATGTAGAACGCCGCCTCAGGCAGGTGATCGTACTTGCCTTCGACGATGCCCTTAAAGCCCTTGACCGTGTCCTCGATCTTCACCTGCACGCCGGGCGAGCCGGTGAACACGGCGGCGACGTCGAACGGCTGCGACATGAAGCGCTCGATTTTTCGCGCGCGGGCGACGGTCAGCTTATCTTCTTCCGACAATTCATCCATGCCCAGAATCGCGATAATGTCCTGCAACGACTTGTAGCGCTGCAACACCTGCTGCACCGAGCGCGCGGTGTCGTAGTGCTCCTGCCCGACGACGGCGGCGGTCAACATGCGCGAGGTCGAGTCGAGCGGGTCGACGGCGGGATAGATGCCCTTTTCCGCGATTGAGCGCGACAGAACGGTGGTCGCGTCCAAGTGGGCGAACGAGGTCGCCGGCGCCGGGTCGGTCAAATCGTCGGCCGGCACGTAGATCGCCTGCACCGAGGTGATCGAGCCCTTGGTCGTCGTGGTGATGCGCTCCTGCAACGCGCCCATGTCGGTGGCCAGCGTCGGCTGATAGCCGACCGCCGAAGGGATGCGGCCCAGCAGCGCCGACACTTCCGAACCCGCCTGCGTGAAACGGAAGATGTTGTCGATGAAGAACAGCACATCCTGGCCCTGGTCGCGGAAATACTCGGCGACGGTGACGCCCGAGAGCGCGACGCGCATGCGGGCGCCCGGCGGCTCGTTCATCTGCCCGAACACCAAAGCGCATTTCGACTTCACGCCCTCGTTGGGGTGAAGCGGATCGGCGTTGACCTTGGATTCGATGAACTCGTGATAGAGGTCGTTGCCCTCGCGCGTGCGCTCGCCCACGCCCGCGAACACCGAATTGCCGCCGTGGGTCTTGGCGACGTTGTTGATGAGTTCCTGAATAAGAACCGTCTTGCCGACGCCCGCGCCGCCGAACAGGCCGATCTTGCCGCCCTTGGCGTAGGGCGCCATCAGATCCACCACCTTGATGCCGGTGACGAGTACCTGCGCTTCCGTCGATTGCTCGACATATTCCGGCGTCGGCTGATGAATGGAGCGGCGCGCCTCCATCGGGATCGGGCCGGCCTCGTCCACCGGCTCGCCAATCACATTCATGATGCGCCCGAGCGTGCCCTCGCCGACGGGCACCGAGATCGGCGAGCCGGTGTCGGTGACTTCCTGACCGCGCACCAGACCTTCGGAAACGTCCATGGCGATGCAGCGCACGTCGCTCTCGCCCAGATGCTGCGCGACTTCCATCACGAGCCGATTGCCGTTGTTGACGGTCTCGAGCGCGTTGAGAATCGCCGGCAGTTCGCCCTCGAACTTTACGTCCACGACCGCGCCGATCACCTGCGTGATGTGGCCGATGTTGTTTGCGCTCGCCATCTGATGTTCCTTTGCGAGAGTTTCAGAGCGCCTCGGCGCCCGATATGATTTCGATCAGTTCTTTGGTGATCATGGCCTGGCGTGTGCGGTTGTAACGCAAGGTGTATTTCTTGACCATTTCGCCGGCGTTGCGCGTCGCATTGTCCATCGAGCTCATCTGCGCGCCGAAAAACGAGGCCATATTTTCCAGCAGCGCGCGATAGATTCGCACCGTCACCGCCTGCGGCAGCAACTGAGACAGAATCTCGGCCTCGTCGGGCTCATAGTCGTAGGACGGCGCGTTCTCGGCCTTCTCCTTGAGTTCCGGCGGAATGAGTTGCAGCGTCGTCGGGATTTGGCTGATCACCGAGCGGAAGCGCGAATAGAACAACGTGCAGACGTCGAACTCGCCGCCCTCGAACATCTCCATCACCTTGGCCGCGATCGGCTGCGCCGTCGCATAGGCGATCGTGCGCACGGCGCGCAGTTCGATCAGTTCGAGCAACTGCTTCTCATGCGTGCGTTTCAGTTGGTCATAACCCTTCTTGCCGATGCAGAGGATTTTGACCGTCTTGCCCGCCGCCGCCAGCGCATTGGCCTTCTCGCGCGCGATACGCACGATCGAGGTGTTGAACGCGCCGCATAACCCGCGCTCGCCGGTGCAGACAACCAGGAGATGGGTTTGCTCCGCGCCGCTGCCGGCGAGCAGACGGGGCGCATCGCCACCGCCGGCGGTCGCCCCGGCGAGGTTTGCAAGCACGGTCTCGACCTTGTCGGCGAATGGCCGCGCGGCTTCGGCCGAGGCTTGCGCCCGCCGCAGCTTGGACGCCGCCACCATCTGCATCGCCTTGGTGATCTTCTGCGTCGATTTGACGGTGGCGATGCGGTTCCTGAGGTCTTTTAACGACGGCATTGCGCCCTCTCAACCAGAATGATCAGGAAAAGCTTGCCGAGAACCCGTCCACCGCCGCCTTCAGCTTCGCGGCGTCGGCATCGGACAGGTCTTTCGACGAACGGATCGACTCGAGCAGATCCTTGTGCTTGGTGCGCAACGCGGCGAGGAAGCCGGTCTCGAACGGGCCGACCTTGTTGAGCGCCAGCTTGTCGAGATAGCCGTTGACGCCGGCGTAGATCACGCAGACCTGCTCTTCCATCTTCAGCGGCGAATATTGCGGCTGCTTCAGCAATTCGGTCAGGCGCGCGCCGCGATTGAGCAGGCGCTGCGTCACCGCATCGAGGTCGGAGCCGAACTGCGCGAACGCCGCCATTTCGCGGTATTGCGCGAGTTCGCCCTTGATGCGCCCTGCGACCTTCTTGGTCGCCTTGGTCTGCGCCGAGGAACCCACGCGCGACACGCTCAAACCCACGTTAACGGCGGGGCGGACGCCCTGATAGAACAGGTCGGTTTCGAGGAAGATCTGACCGTCGGTGATCGAGATCACGTTGGTTGGGATGTAGGCCGAGACGTCGTTGGCCTGCGTCTCGATGATCGGCAGCGCGGTCAGCGAGCCCGAGCCGAAATCAGGGTTCAGCTTGGCGGCGCGCTCCAACAGGCGGGAGTGCAGATAGAACACGTCGCCGGGATAGGCTTCGCGACCCGGTGGGCGGCGCAGCAACAGCGACATCTGGCGATAGGAGACGGCCTGTTTGGAAAGGTCGTCATAGACGATCACGGCGTGCATGCCGTTGTCGCGGAAATATTCGCCCATCGCGCAGCCGGAGAACGGCGCGAGGAACTGCATCGGCGCCGGATCGGAGGCGGTCGCGGCGACGATGATCGAATATTCGAGCGCGCCGTTCTCTTCCAGCACCTTCACAAACTGCGCGACAGTCGAGCGCTTCTGGCCGACCGCGACATAGACGCAATAGAGCTTCTCGCCCTCGGGGGCGCCCTCGACGTTGATCGACTTCTGGTTGAGGATCGTGTCGAGCGCGATCGCGGTCTTGCCGGTCTGGCGGTCGCCGATGATGAGTTCGCGCTGGCCGCGCCCGATCGGGATCATTGAGTCGATCGCCTTCAGGCCGGTCGCCATCGGCTCGTTGACCGATTTACGCGGAATGATGCCGGGCGCCTTCACGTCGACGCGGGCGCGCTTCTCGTGCGGGATCGGCCCCTTGCCGTCGATCGGGTTGCCGAGCGCGTCGACGACGCGGCCGAGCAGTCCCTTGCCGATCGGCACGTCGACGATGGCGCCGGTGCGCTTGACTGTCTGGCCTTCCTTGATCTCGCGGTCGGAGCCGAAAATGACGATGCCGACATTGTCGGCCTCCAGGTTCAGCGCCATGCCGCGCGTGCCGTTCTCGAACTCGACCATCTCGCCGGCCTGCACCTTGTCGAGGCCGTAGGCGCGGGCGATGCCGTCGCCGACGCTGAGCACCTGACCGACCTCGGTGACTTGCGCCTCGGCGCCGAAATTGGCGATCTGGCTTTTTAGAATGGAGGAGATTTCAGCGGCGCGGATGTCCATCAGCCGACCTCTTTCATAGCGGTTCGAATGGCGTTGAGTTTGGTGCGAAGCGAGCCGTCGACCATGCGCGACCCCAGCTTGACGACGAGGCCGCCGATGATGGCGGGATCGACCTTGACGGCGAGATCGACGTCCTTGCCGCCGGTGGCGCCGCGCAACTGATCTTTCAGCGCGGCGACCTGTTCGTCCGACAGCGGCGCGGCGCTGGTGACTTCGGCGCGGATGACGCCGCGGGCGACGTCGTAAAGCTTGTTGTAGCCGCGGATCATGTCGCGCAGCGCGAACAGGCGGCGCTTCTGCGCGACGAGGCGCACGAAATTGGCGGCGATGCCTGAAATCTCCGCGCGCGCCAGCAAAACATTGAGCGCCTTCGTCTGCTCGGCGGAAGAGAACACCGGCGAGCGCACCAGACGCTGCAAGTCCGCGCTCTCGGCGATCATCGCGTCGATCCTGCCGACGGCGGATGCGACCTCGGCGGTCTGGCGCTCATCCTGGGCGAGCGAAAAGAGCGCGGACGCGTAACGCCCGGCTACGCCCGAAACGTGTTCGCTTTCCTTAGCCAAGGCGCCGCCCTTGTTGCGACAAACATCACCGATCCGGCTCGCGCCGGGCGGCTCCGCATGTCGAGGTCCAAGATTTCGCGCCGCGCGACGGTCGCCCCGCGGCGGCGGTCAGGTAACATGACGCCGCGGTCCGTGCAACGGCGCGCGATCTCGTTTTGACGAGAGGACAAGAGGGGCGCCGGAAACCCTCAAAGTTGAAACTTATCAAAGGAATAGCGGCGTCCGGGCGCACAGGCGACGGCGCATGGGTATTTCCAGGCGAAAAAAATCTCGCTAATGCGTCGGAAAATTCCGACGCATTGTGGAGGCGCCCCTGGCCGTTCCCGACGTATTCGACGCGCTCGCCCATCCGCTGCGCCGCCGTCTCCTGATGGAGCTTCGCACCGGCGCGCGCACGGCGTCCGAGCTCGCCGCCGATATGCCGGTCGGCCGGCCCGCTGTCTCCGAGCATTTGCAAGTGCTACGGCGCGCGGGGCTGGTGCGGGTTGAGCGGCGCGGGCGCGAGCGCCGCCACCATCTCGACCCCCGGCCGCTGACCGATGTCGGCGGCTGGCTCAATCTCATGCTGGCGCATTGGGCGCGCCGCGTGGAGGATCTCGGGAAGCTGAAACCGGAGCCGCCTATTTCGACCCGAAAATAAGCTGCGCCGGATGCTTCTCGATGCTGAGAATGACGCGGTCGAGGTCGGTCAGCGTCTTGCGCGCGTCGACCGCCATCGCCTGGTAATCCTTCAGCCCGGAATTGCTGAAACTGACCAGCCCCGTCGACATCTGCCTTACGCGCAGATTCATCTGATCGGCGAGCCGCTTGATCGAATCGGCGGCGTCGCCCACCTGGCCTAAAGCTCCTTTCGTGTCGGACGAGCCCAGGAATCCCGTCGCGCTGGTCATCAACCCGTCGGCCTTGTCGGCGGAATCCTTCAGCTTGGCGGCGATTTCCGCTGCATCCTTGAGCGTGTGGTCGAGATTGCCGCGGTTGTCCGAAAGGGTCTGGCCGATCGCCGCCGCGCCCTCGACCAACTGGCCGACTTTCTTGGCGTCGAACGCCTTGGCGACCGCATCGACGTCGGTCAGCGCAGCGTCAAGTTTGGCGGCGGTGTCGTTGAGATGTTTGACCAGCGTCGCCGCGTCGGCGAGCGCCTTTTGCGTCGGCCCGTCCTTGTCGCCGAGCGAGGCGGCGAAGGCGGCCACGTCATCGACGCTGTGGCGCACTTTCGCCGCATCCACGACGCGAAGCAACTTGTCGGCGTCGTCGGTCAGCTTCTCCAGCCGGCCGGCGAGCGGCCCGATCTTTTCGCCGATCTGGCCGATGCCGGTGATCGCGCCCGACAGGCCGCTGGAGGCGTCGCCGAGCGATTTCGAGAACGTGTTGATGTTTTTCATCGTATCGGCGAAGGCCGGCCCGCTGTCGGCGAACAATTTGTCCGCCCGCGTCAGCACCGAATCCGCCTTGGCCGAGATGTTCTGCACGTTGACGAGCAGGTTCTGGATCTGGCTCGGCTCGGCGATCAACGTTGGCGACTCGCCGCCCTTCGTCGCCACAGGCTTTGCGTCCGGCGCGCCCCCGGTCATGGCGACGGCCGACGCTCCGGTCAGCCCCTGCATCTCCAGCCTGACCTTCGTGTCCTCGCGAACGGGAATGCGGCTGTCGACTTCGATTTCGGCGGCGACCCGAGAAGGATCGTCTTTCAGGAAATCGACCGACTTAACCTCGCCGACGCGCAGGCCGTTGAACAGCACGATTCCGCCGCGCGCGAGACCGGACACCGAGCCCTGAAACACGACGCGGTAATGCGTCAGATTGGACGTCCCGCCGTAGCCGGCCATCCACAGCACAAACAGGAACGCGCCGGCGACGACGGCCAGCGTAAACGCGCCGATGGCGATGAAATTGGCTCGGGTTTCCATACACCTGTCCTAGACGAACGCGCGTCTATGTCGGCCGAACCCGCCGGAATGAGGGCGAAGCGACGCCGCCGAGGAAGGGCTCGCGCGCACAAAGTTGCAAATCTGCGTTAAGGAACGCTTGCAGGCACGAAAATCGCCGAAATATCATCACCATAGGCCCGCACCTCGCCGCGCAGCGCCGCGATCGCGACATAGGCGCACACGACCGCGTCGAGTCGATCTTCATAGGCCTTCAGTGCGCGGCCGCGCGTCTCGGCCGGAGGCGGCGGCAACGCCTCGGCGACGCCGGCGATTTGGGCGTCCAGCGCCGCCGCAATTCCTCGCCAGACTTCGCGCAGCCGCGCCCGCCGCTCGTCCAAGCCAATGCCCGGCCAATAGATCGTCGTCTTGCCGGCTTTGTAAGTCAAGCGCACGCGCTCGCCCGTCAGCGCCAACAGCGCGGTGTGGGGATAGACCTCCATCAGGCCGGGCGTCCGCACCCCCTCAACCGTGCAAAGCGCAAATCCCTGGCGCTCGAAATCCGCGCGCAAACCGTCGGACAGTCGCCCCGGCCGCAACGCGCTCGGCGAATGGGTCGCCGCCTTGGCGGCGCCGAAAGCGCGTGAGATCGCAAGGTCACTGGCCCGCCGTCCGACGATCGGCGTCCGCGCCATCGGCATATCGACGGCCACGAGGTCCGGCGCGCGTCCCCCAAGCCGCTGGCAGGCGTCGAGCAGCGAAGCGACGTCGGGCGGCTCGCCGCGCGGCGCGGAATCCGGCGCGCGGCCGGCGGCGCGCTCGCGAAACCGGGCGTAGGAGCTTTCGACCGCCAGCAGCCGCCAGCCATCGGCAGATTCCTGCGCCAGCGCGACGCCGCTCGGCTCGGTCGCGGTCCAGGCGGCGTCGAGGCCGAGCGCGAGTCTCAGCCCTGATCCCTCGCCGCTTGGTCGAGAATACGCGCGACATAAGGCGCGAACGAGCGCAGAACCTCGATCCGGAAAAAATTCTCCTCGCGCCGCCACAGGCCGATCTCCGCCTTCACCAGCAGCGTGCGGGTCGACATGCCAACGGGAAACGCGCGCGCGTCGAGATCGAGCGGGCAGCCGGCGGCGAGCAACCGCGCCGCGCCCGAACCCTCCAGCGCGACGCCGACCTGCCGCTGCGAGACATCGACCAGGCTGTGAAACACGCCACCCAGTGCGCCTTCGAGCTGGCCCATGAGATCGCCGGCGCCCGCTTCCGCCAGCAGCAGCCACTCATCCGGCCCGAGCCACAGCGCCGCGCGTTCGCCCGCGCTCGCCGAACCCATCGGCCGCGACGGCGGCGCGACGCCGAAAGCCCGCGTCACCGGCTCGACCACATCGGCGCCGCCGCGCAGATTGAGGCGCGTCGCGAACGGCAGCGGATAGACTTTTACGCGCCCGGTCGCGGGCAAAGCGCAGCCGTCGAGCACCGAGCGGCGAACAGCGTCAAGCGTCAAGGCGCAGTCCCTCCTTGTCGTAGAACATCGGCTCGACGACTTTTGCCGGATGCGCGCCTTCGAGCCCGACGGTGTAAACCGTCTGCCCGAGCTTGGCGCGGCCGTCGGCGAGCATCGCGAGGCTGAATGAGCGCCCCAGCGTCGCGCTCATATAAGATGAGGTGACGTGGCCGAGCGCCTTCGTCCCCGGCGGCGTCTTTTCCGCTCCGACGATCTGCTCGCCCTCGTCGGGCCGATGCCTGGGATCATCCGCCAACAGGCCGACGAGTTGCTTGCGCCCCGGCCGCTTCAAGTCGGCCAGCGCCAGCGAGCGTTTGCCGACGAAGTCCGGCTTCGACAGGGCGATCATTTTGCCCATGCCGACGTCATCGGGCGTCACCGTGCCGTCCGTCTCCAGCCCGACGACGATGAAGCCCTTCTCGGCGCGCAGCCGCAGCAGCGTGTCGAGCCCATAGGCGCAGGCGCCGCGTGGCTCCGCTTGGCGCCAGATCGCCTCCTGCACGGCCAGGCCATAGTCGGTCGGCACGTTGACTTCAAAACCCATCTCGCCGGTGAAGCTGACGCGGGCGAGCCGCGTGGGCACGCCGCAAATCTTTCCCTCGCGCACGCTCATATGCGGGAAGGCGGCATTCGCAAGGTCGATCCCTTCAACCAGCGGGATGAGGATTTCTCGCGCCAGCGGCCCGTTGATGGCGATGGTCGCCCATTGCTCTGTTATGGAGGTGAACCGCGCCTTCAGATCAGGCCATTCCGTTTGCAGATAATCCTCCATCACGGCGAACACATGCGCCGCGCCTGACGTGGTCGTAGTAAGATGGAAGCGGTCGTCCGCCATCCGCATCACCACGCCGTCGTCGTAGATGAAGCCGGTCTCGTTCAGCATCAGCCCGTAGCGGCAGCGTCCAACGCCGAGTTTCGTGAACGAATTGATATAGAGCCGGTTGAGGAATTCGGCCGCGTGCGCGCCGACCACTTCGATCTTGCCCAGCGTCGAGGCGTCCATGATTCCAGCCTTGGCGCGGGTGGTCAGGCACTCGCGCGTGACCGTCTCCTGCGGCGTTTCGCCGGCCAACGGCACGCGGGTCGCGCGCTTCCACAAGCCCGCCTCCTCCCACACCGCGCCTTTTCCGACATACCAGCTATGGATCGGGGTCTCGCGCACGGGATCGAGCATTTCGCGCTTCGAAGGCCCGCCGAAAATGCCGAACGTGACGGGCGTGTAGGGCAGCCGGAAGGTGGTGAGGCCGACCTGCGCGATCTCGCGGCCAAGCGAATCGGCCGCGATCGCCAACGCATTCATGTTGGAGGTCTTGCCCTGATCGGTCGCCATGCCGGTGGTGGTGTAGCGCTTGATATGCTCGATCGAGGCCATCCCCTCGCGCGTCGCCAGCTTGATGTCGCGCGCGGTGACGTCGTTCTGGAAATCGACGAACGCCTTGGTGAGTTTCTCCTCCGGCAGCGGCGCCACCAGCCCCAGCGTGCCGGGACCGAAGGCGTCGGCGCCCGCCACGCTCGCACTGTCGGCGAGCGCCCGACCGAGATCGAACTCGCCCGAGCAGGCGCCCACGCACACCATGTTCTGCACGGGATCGCCGGGCAGGAAACTGCTCGACGCGGCGTCGAACTTCACCTTGCCGCGCGATTGCGAGAACAGATGCACGCTCGGCGTCCAGCCGCCGGTCATGGCGATCAGATCGCAGGCGACGTCGTCGGGTTGGCCGGGGCGTCCGTTCGACCACAGCCGCGCCACGCGGGCGTGGGTCACGCGCAAAGACCCGCGCGAACCGAGCAGGACGGCGTGGGTCTCGACCGGCAGCCTCTTCGCCCGCGCCGCGCGCGGCAAGTCGCCGTCGGGATCGGGCCGCGAATCGACGATCATGGCGATCTCGCAACCAGCCTGCGCCAGATCGAGCGCGGCGCGATAGCCGCCGTCATGGCTGGTGGCGACGACGATGCGGTTGCCCGGCTTCACGCCGTAGCGCACCGCGAGCGAACGCGCCGAATCCGCCAGCATGATGCCGGGCCGGTCGTTGTCGGGAAACACCAGCGGCCGCTCGTGCGCGCCGGCGGCGACGATCACCTTTTCCGCCCGCACCTGCCAGAGCCGCGCACGCGGAAGTTTGGGGTCGGGATAGGCGATGTGGTCGGTGACGCGCTGCTCGGCGGCGAGGAAATTCTGCGCGTAATAGCCAAACGCCTGCGTGCGCGACAGCAGCGTCACATTCGGCGCCGCCGATAATTCCGCGATGACGTCCGCCACCCATTCCGCCGCCGGCTTGCCGTCGATGGTCATGTGCGAATCGGCGAGCGCCGAGCCGCCGAATTCGGCCTGTTCATCGAATAGGATGACCCGCCCGCCCGTGCGGGCCGCCGCGCGCGCGGCGGCGAGGCCCGTGGGACCAGCGCCGACGACCGCCACTTCGCAATGGCGATGCTCGTATGCGTAATGGTCGGGGTCGGGATCGGTCGGCGCCACGCCCAGACCCGCCGCGCGACGAATGGCGGGCTCGTAAATATGCTCCCACGCGCCCTTCGGCCCGATAAAGGTCTTGTAATAGAAGCCGGCCGGCAGGAACGCGGAGAAGACGCCGTTGAGCGCCATCGCGTCGTGTTCCAGCGACGGCCAGGCGTTCTGCGATCTCGCGCGCAAGCCCTCGTAGATCTCGACCTGCGTCGCGCGCAGGTTCGGCGTCAGCCGGCCCTTGCCGGCGTCGATGGTGACGAGCGCGTTGGGCTCCTCCGAACCCAGCGAAAGCGCGCCGCGCGGCCGGTGATATTTGAACGAGCGCCCCATGAGATGGACGCCATGGGCGATCAGCGCCGAGGCGAGCGTGTCGCCTGCCAGCCCCTGAAAGCGCCTGCCGTCGAAAGTGAAGTTGAGGATCCGCGTCCGGTCGACGCGTCCCCCGCTTCCAATGCGCATCGCGCCCGCCATGTCCAATGCATCTCCGGTCTGTCCCTTTTCCTGTAGCTGTGGCGGGAGGTTGCGGGAACCCCGTTTTTGCACCGACGGACGCGAGAAAAGAGATGCGAGGCGAATGGGGACGCTTTCGCTTCGCAAGCGCGCGGGCTTCGAGCGCGGCGCGACAGCTTCCGCCAGCCACGGGCAATTCTCAAGCGATAATGAGAGATTGCGTGCAGATATCTGGGGTGGAGAGGCAAGAACGACGGCGGACGTGGACGCTGCGGACGAGGCTTACGTCACTAGAGCGCTTTCGATCAAGTCGCACACCCGTCATTGCGAGCGGAGCGAAGCAATCCATGCATTCGCAGAATCCAATCTTTCCAATTTATCTACGATCTCGGCGAGATGGATTGCTTCGCTTCGCTCGCAATGACGGAATGCTGATTTTTAGTCTTGTATAAAAATTGTTACAAGCTGTCAAAAGAACGACGATACGCAAGAAATTATTTCAGATACTATGAGACGAATATTGATATATTTTGTTTATGTCCATCCAGTTATAGATGATGTGCGAAGCGTACGGGCGTTATTGTTAAACACGTCGCAATGGCGGTCGTTAAGCGAAAGCGGCCGGCGGCAGGAAAGCAAACTCGCGATGATCTTCGCCATTCTTGCCTCAGAGTCGATGCCGGCCGCCCCGTCGATGGGCGCCCCGCGACTGCCGACGGCGAGCCGCGTCGGGCGCATCCCCGTTTCGATCTAGGGACCGCGACCTTGCCTTCACCCCTCTTCGAAACCGAATTCGCTGCGATCGAGGCGACCGTCAGGGCGACGGGCAGGGGGCGCGCCTTTCTCGCCGAATTCGCCCGCCGCCAGCGCGCCGACGATGTCGCTCGCATTCTGGCCGCTCTCGACCGGATCGAGGCGCACAGTCGGCAAGGCGACGTCGAGTGGGCGCGGCGGCGGCTCGAAGCGGACAGAGTCGGGGAAATCTTTAGCCAGCTTGCCGATGTGCTGAAGGATCTGAGGCCGATCGCCGACGCCCGCGTTCGCGCCGGGATGCTCACCTCGCGCGAGCCCGCCGAGGCGCCACGACCGCGCAAGGGCGGGCTCGAACATCGCTTCGCCGCATTGGTCCAGCTCGACGAGCAGGATCTTGAAAGCCGCTTCAAGCGGTTAGGTTGAGCAGCGCCACGCGTCGCTCGACGATATGGCCGAGGAACTGGCGCGCGCTCTCGCTCCAGCTGAATTCGAGCGCGCGCGCCCGCGCCGCCTCGCGGGGAATGTCGAGCGCGGCCAGGCAGGCTTGCCGCAGATCCTCGCTCAGCACGCCCGCGCCGCTGTCGCCGATGACGTCGAGCGGACCGGGGACGGGAAACGCCGCCACGGGCAACCCGCTCGCCAGCGCCTCCAGCAGCACGATTCCGAACGTGTCGGTGCGCGAGGGAAACACGAAGGCGTCGGCGCTCGCATAGGTCTGCGCCAGCGCTTCGCCGAATCGCGCCCCCAGAAAATGGGCGTGTCGATAGCGCCGGGCCAGCCGCTCGCGCACAGGGCCGTCGCCCACCAGCACAACCGAGCCGGGCAGGTCGAGCGACAGCAGCGCCTCAAGGCTCTTCTCCACGGCGATGCGGCCGACGTAGAGAAACACGGGGCGGGGCAGGCCGAAGTCGCGCTGAGGTCGTGGCCGGAACAGCTCGTGATCGACGCCGCGTGTCCAGACCCGGACGGCAGTGAAACCTCGCCGAGCGAGGTCGTCGCGGATCGAGGGCGTCGGGGCCATCACCGCCGCCGAGGGGGCATGGAAGCGCCGCAGCAGGCAGTAGGTCCATTCCTCCGGAATCATCGTGCGGGCGCGCACATATTCGGGAAACCGTGTGTGGTAGCCGGTGGTGAACAGACGGCCGCGCTCCAGACAATAGCGCCGCGCCGCCCAGCCGATCGGGCCTTCGGTGGCGATGTGCACATGGTCGGCGCCCGAGGCGTCGATCCGCCGCGCCGCCTCGCGAAAATTCGGGATCGCCACCGGGATTTCCGCGTAGGTGGGCAGCGGGAAAGTCGGGAATGCGTCGGGCGTGACGAATTCGAACGAGGCGCCCAACGCGCTCGCGGCCTGCGTCATGTTCTCCAGTGTCCGCACTACGCCGTTGACCTGCGGCCGCCAGGCGTCGGTCGCCAGCAGGATCCGCATCAGACCGCTTCGAACAATGCGTCCGCGTCCACCTCGACGGGCACGGACGGCGCGGCGAGCGCCGGCGCCGTCCAGCGCAGCGCTTCGAGCCGGCCGTCGTAATGCTCCACGACGTAGGAGCAGGATTCGACGAAATCCCCGGTGTTGACATAGGTGATCCCGTCGAGATCGCGGATTACGGGATGATGGATGTGGCCGCAGATCACGCCGTCGGCGCCGCGCCGTCGCGCTTCGTCCGCGAGCGCCGTTTCGAACGAGCCGATGAAATTGACGGCGTTCTTGACCTTCAGCTTGGCCCAGGCGGAGAAAGACCAATAGGGGAAGCCGAGCCGACGTCGGACGGCGTTGAAATGGGTGTTGACGAAGATCGCGAAATCGTAGGCCCAGTCGCCGAAGAAGGCGAGCCATTTGGAATGACGCACGACCAGATCGAATTCATCGCCGTGCATGACAAGATAAATCTTGCCGTCCGCCGTTTTATATTTGGCGTTGCGGACGATTTTGACGCCGCCGAAGGACAATCCGACAAATTGACGCGCGAATTCGTCGTGATTGCCGGGCACGAAGATCATCCGCGCGCCACGTCTCACCTTTCGCAATAGTTTCTGGATGACGTCGTTATGCGCCTGCGGCCAATAAAAACTTGCGCGCATGCGCCAGCCGTCGATGATGTCGCCCACCAGGAAGATGGTGTCGGCGTCGTTGTGACGCAGGAAATCGAGAATGATCTCCGCCTGGCAGCCGCGCGTGCCCAGATGCAAATCGGAGATGAAGAGAGCGCGATAGCGCCGGGCGGCCGGAACGGCGGCTTGGTCTTCGCGCTCGCGGGACATGGCGGGGGTTCCGTTTAGGGCCGAGGCTGACCGTGCTTTGCTCAGATTCGTGTGTCGGCCCGGTGACAAGACGCGAACGCGCCGCAATCGCGCTGTATCCCGCGCGGGGAGCTGTGATAGAGACGGGCGCGGGCGCGGGCGCGCCGCGAATCGCTGCGCCCGCTCGGTCGAGCTGAATTAATCGGACGGGGTCCCATGGCGGCGTTGCCAATATTCGATTTGAACGATCTCAAGCGGCGCATGCAGGGCGCCCATTCGACCCTCAGGACGGAGTTGAACGGTTTACGCACGGGACGGGCCAGCGCCGCCTTGCTCGAACCGGTTCAGGTCGAAGCCTATGGCCAGCGGATGCCGATTTCTCAGGTCGCCTCGATCAGCGTGCCGGAGCCGCGCGCGCTCGCGGTGTCGGTCTGGGACAAGACCATGGTCAATGCGGTCGATAAGGCGATTCGCGACGCTAATCTCGGCCTGTCGCCGACCGTCGAGGGCACGTTGCTGCGTATCCGCATCCCCGAGCTCAACGAGCAGCGCCGCAAGGAGATGGTCAAGGTGGCGCATAAATACGCCGAGGATGCGCGGGTGGCCGTGCGCCATGTTCGCCGCGACGGTTTCGATGTGCTCAAGAAGCTGCTCAAGGAGCACGCATTGAGCGAGGACGACAACAAGCGCCACGAGGCGGAAGTGCAGAAAGCCACTGACGAATCGATCAAGGAGATCGACCTGCTGCTGGCGACCAAGGAAAAGGAAATCATGCAGGTTTAGCCGGTTGAAAGGCTCCGCCCGCATGTCGTCGCTCAGCGAAAATCTGCATTCCGCGCGCAAGGCGCCTCGGCACGTCGCCATCATCATGGACGGCAATGGCCGCTGGGCGCAGGCGCGCGGCCTGCCCCGCTACGAAGGCCATCGCCGCGGCGTCGAGGCGGTTCGGCGCACGGTGCGCGCGGCGATCGAGATCGGTGTCGCCTACCTCACCCTCTATAGCTTCTCGACCGAGAACTGGAGCCGTCCGGTCGAGGAAGTGTCGCTGCTGATGGGTCTGCTGAAGCGCTATATACGCAACGATCTGGCGGAATTGCACGCCAATGACGTGCGCGTGCGCGTGATCGGCGGCCGTGAGGGACTTGCGCCCGACATCGCCGCTTTGCTGAATGAGGCCGAGGATCTGACGCGACACAATCGCGGTCTGACGCTGGTGGTCGCGTTCAACTATGGCGGCCGACAGGAAATCGTCGACGCCGCCCGCCGCCTTGCGGTGAGGGCGGCGAGCGGCAAGCTCGACCCCAACGCGATCGGCGTCGAGCATTTCGCCGATGAGTTGCTGACCTGCGACATCCCCGATCCCGACCTCATCATCCGCACCTCGGGCGAGCAGCGGCTTTCCAATTTCCTGCTGTGGCAGGCCGCCTATGCCGAATTCGTGTTCCTGCCGCTGCATTGGCCCGATTTCGATCGCAACGCGCTGCAAGCGGCGCTTGACGAATATTTCACCCGTGACCGACGCTACGGCGGCCGTGCGCTGGCGGCCGAGGGCGCGGCCGTGAAATCAGCGTCCTGATGGCCCCGCTGGACACGCGCCCGCGTTTCGTCATCGGCGAGGATCTGAAGCCGCGGGCGATTTCCGGCGTGGTGATGATCGTCGCAGCCCTCGCGGCGACCGTGGTCGGTGGGTTTCCCTTTCTCGTGTTCTGGGGGATCGCCGCCATCGGCGTCGCCTGGGAGTGGCAACGTCTGATCGGCGGCGACAAGCAGGGCGTTCGCGTGACCGCCGCCGTGCTGGCGCTGGTCGCGGCGGCGCCCTGGGCGCTCTACGCCCATGCGCGTATTTCTGTCCTGATCCTGCTCGCGGGCGCGGTGGCGGCCGGCGCGGCGTCGGACCCCGAGCGGCGCGTTCGCGCGGGTGTCGGCGTGCTCTACGCCGGCGCCGCGATGCTGGCGCCGGCGCTGTTGCGCGCCAGCCCGACCGAGGGGCTTGCCGCGATTCTGTGGCTGTTCGCGATCGTCTGGGGCACCGACATCGGCGCCTATTTCGGCGGTCGATTGATGGGAGGCCCCAAACTCTGGCCGGCGATATCCCCGGGCAAGACCTGGTCTGGGGCGCTGGCGGGCGCGCTGGTTTCCTCCGTTCTGGCGGCGCTGACGGCGGCTTTGACCGTCCCGGGCGGCGTCCGCATCGTCCCGCTGCTGGAGCTTGGGCTGGTCGTCTCGGCGCTGTCGCAGGCGGGCGATCTATATGAGTCCGCGCTGAAACGTCGGGCGGGCGTTAAGGATTCCAGTCGACTTATTCCTGGACATGGGGGCTTGATGGATCGCCTCGATGGCTTCATCGTAGCGGCGGCGTTCGCGGCGGCGCTCGCCTGGACGCGATCCCAGGGGCCATGGATCGCGCCCGGACTGTTGAATTGGTGAGTTCGACGAGGGGTTCGATTTGACATTCACATCGCGCGCGTCCGGCGCCGGCGCCCCCAAACGCCTCGTTTTGCTGGGGGCCACCGGCTCGATCGGTAAATCCTGCGCCCGCGTGATCCTCGACAATCCCGGCCGCTTCCAGGTCGAGGCGGTGGTGGGCGGGCGCGACGGCGCGAGCCTCGCCCGCGTCGCCATTGAATTGGGGGCGAAGTTCGCCGCCATCGCCGATCCCCGCGGCTACGCCGATCTCAAGGCCGGGCTCGCCGGCCATCGCATCGAAGTCGCCTGCGGAGCGCAGGCGATGGAGGCGGCGGCGCGCTGGCCGGCCGATCTCGTGGTGTCGGCGATTGTCGGCGCGGTCGGGCTGGGTCCGACTTATGCGGCGATCGAGGCGGGGCGCGTGATCGCGCTCGCCAACAAGGAGACGTTGGTGTGCGCCGGCGCGCCCGTCACCCGCGCCGTCAAGCGTTATGGCGCGACGCTGTTGCCGCTCGATTCCGAACATAATGCGATTTTTCAAGCGCTCGGCGGGCGAAGCCCGTCCGAGGTCGTCTGCATGACGATCACCGCCTCGGGCGGCCCGTTCCGGGAATGGAGCGCCGAGCGCATCGCCAACGCGACCCGCGCCGAGGCGCTGGCGCATCCCAAATGGAGCATGGGACCGAAGATCAGCATCGACAGCGCCAGCCTGATGAACAAGGGGCTGGAGTTGATCGAGGCGCATCATCTGTTTGCAATTCCAGCGGAAAAGCTCGCGGTGGTGGTGCATCCGCAGTCGATCGTGCACGGCCTGATCGCGTTCGCGGACGGCTCGACCCTCGCCGGCCTCGCCAATCCCGACATGCGCACCGCCGTCGCCCATTGTCTTGCCCATCCCGAGCGGGTCGCCAGCGGCGTTGCGGCGCCGGACCTGATCGCGCTGTCGCAGCTCACCTTCGAGGCCGCCGATCTCGACCGCTTCCCTGCGCTGCGGATCGCGCGCGAGGCGCTGGCGGAAGGGGCGGGGGCGCCGACCGCGCTGAATGCGGCCAACGAGATCGCGGTCGCCGGATTTCTGGACGGCAAAATCGCCTTCGGCGCCCTGCCGCAAGTTGTCGAGCGTACGCTCAACGCCATGCGTGGCGCGGGCGAGATCGACACGCCGGAGAACATCGAGGCCGCTTTGGCGATTCACCATGCCGCGCGAGATCGGGCCGCCGCCCTCTTGGCCTGAGCGGGCCGCTGCGGCATAGTAACGAACTAGTAACCATTTGGGCGGAGGCGCAGCTTGGCGGAAGCGCGTCCCGCGGAGGCCAAACGATGCCAATGCTGCATGCGCTCGCTGACTTCGTCATTTGGCTGGGATGGTATATTGTACCGTTCATTGTCGTAATGAACGGCATCGTGTTCATCCACGAACTTGGCCATTACCTCGTCGCCCGCTGGTGCGGCGTGAAGATCGAGGCGTTTTCGCTTGGGTTCGGCCCCGAATTGCTCGCCTGGGTGGATTCCAAAGGCACCCGTTGGCGGCTGGCGCTGTTTCCCATCGGCGGCTATGTGAAATTCCTCGGCGACGCCAATGCGGCGAGCGGGCAGGACGAACAGGCGCTCGGCGCGGTCGCGCCGACCGAGCGCGCCCGAACCCTTGCGGCGCAACCCGTCTATAACCGCGCCGCCATCGTCGCCGCCGGCCCGGCCGCCAATTTCCTGCTCGCCATGGTCCTGTTCACGGGGCTGTTCTACGCTTTCGGCCAATCCAGCCACAATGCGCGGATCGGCTTTGTCGAGCCCGGCTCGCCCGCCGCGGCGGCGGGTTTCGTGGTCGGCGATCTCGTCTCCGGCATCGACGGGCGCCCGATCAAGTCTTTCCAGGATTTGCAGCAGGCCGTCGTGCTCAACACGGGTCTTGAGATGCACTTCGCCGTCGATCGCGACGGCAAGACGCTGACGCTCGACGCCGCGCCGCAAGTGATGCTGGTCGATCAGGGCGTGCTCGGCAAGCGCCGCATCGGCCACCTCGGCCTCGGCGCGACCCGCGATCCCAAGGACGTAACGTTTGAGCGTTGCGACCTGCCGCAATGCGTGGGCTGGGCGGGTCAGCAGGTCAGCTTCATCACCCGGGCGACGCTGGCCTATATCGGCGGGCTGTTCGCGGGGCGCGAATCGATCGACCAGATGTCCGGCATGGTCGGCATGACGCAGATCACCGGCGCCATCGCCAAGATCAGCCTGTGGGAGCTTTTCAACCTTGCCGCGCTGTTCTCGGTCTCGGTCGGGCTGATGAACCTGTTCCCGATCCCGCTGCTCGATGGCGGACACCTTATGTTCTATCTCATCGAGGCGGTGATCGGCCGCCCCGTCAGCGAGCGCGTGCAGCAATTGGGTATGCGCGTCGGCATGGCTTTGGTCGGCAGCCTGATGATTTTCACCACAGCCCATGACCTCCTGCGGCTGTTCGGGCGCGGTTAGCCCCAAGGCTAACCCAAGGGGTTAACCCGGGGTCAACCACGCCTGTGTCATGCGCGCCACGCCTCCGGGAAATGGTGTAATCTCGGTCTAATTAGCGTTTGCACGCTCTCGCGAATTGAGTAAAAGCCCGGTAACCTTCTCTCTTTGCGTGCAAAGATTGAGGGTTACGACGATGTTTCCGGCGGTATTCCCGCTGGAAATGCGTACGGCGAGCCAAGCGAGCGCGTAGCGATAAGGCGCCGGCGATATGTCGGAGCCGAGCTTTGAGTGGCGATACGGGGAAGTCGAGCACAATGAACTTGTCCAGACTGACGGGGACGAGAGCGGCGATTTGGGGGCTTATGGTCGCCCTCGTCGTCATGCTCAGCGTATTGGCTTCGGGACAGAGGGCTTACGCGGAGCTTTCGCCAGTCGCGAGCAAGATTGTCGTCACCGGCGCGAGCCGCGGCGACATCGACGCCGTCAAGGGCTATTTCTCCGGCACGGATCAGGCCAGCGTCAATCGCGCCGTTTCCGATCTCACCGCCACCGGCATGTTCACGCGCGTCTCGGCGCGAATCGTGGGCGACAAGGTGGTCGTCAACGTGGTCGAGGGCTCGCAGATCATCAATCGCGTCGCGTTCGAGCATAACAGCAAGCTCAAGGGCGACCAGCTCGCCGTCGAGGTGCAGTCCAAGGGCTACAGCGCCTTCAACAAGGCCGTCGCCGACGCCGACGTCGCGCGCATCAAGGACGCCTACAAGAAGATCGGCCGCAATGAAGTGACGGTGACCTATCGTCTCGTCAATCTGCCGAACGGCCGCATCGACCTCGTGTTTAACGTCGACGAGGGCGACAAGACCGGCGTCAGGACGATTGTCTTCATCGGCAACGCCAACATCACCAACTGGCGTCTGAAGAGCCTGATGCAGACGACGGAGATGAATCTCCTGTCGTTCTTCAAGACCAGCGACGTCTATAATCCCGACACTCTCGCCTCGGACGAAGAGGCGATCCGCAAATATTATATGCGCTACGGCTACGCCGATTTCCGCATCACCAACACCGCCGTGGTCTATCAGCCCTCGGAAAAGGGCTATATCGTCACGATCAGCATGGACGAGGGGCCGCAGTACCATGTCTCCGGCGTCAGCGTGACGTCGCGTCTGCCCAAGGTCTCGGGCGACGATCTCGCCCATTATGTGACCCAGCACGCCGGCGACGTCTATAACGCCACCGCGGTCGACAAGACGGTCGAGGCGATGACGCGCGAACTCGCACGGCGCGGCTACGCCTTTTCCGACGTGCGCCCGCATGGCGAGCGCGACAACGTCAACCACACCATCGCGCTCGCCTTCACCATCGACGACGCGCCGAAGGTCTATGTCGAGCGCATCGACATCGTCGGCAACACCCGCACCCGCGACTACGTGATCCGACGTGAGTTCGACATCGGCGAAGGCGACCCCTACAATCACGCGCTGGTCGAACGCGGCGAGCGCCGGCTCACCAATCTCGACTTCTTCAAGACCGTGCATGTCTCGACCCGTCCGGGCGCGGCGCAGGATCGGATCATCATCACCGTCGCGGTCGAGGACAAGCCGACGGGTTCGGTCAGCCTGTCGGGCGGCTATTCGACGCTCGAAGGTCCGTTGGTCGAGGTGGCTTTCACCGAAACCAACTTCCTCGGTCGCGGCCAATATGTGCGGCTCAGCGCCTCGCGCGGTCAGTTCAGCAACGGCTGGAACATCACCTTCACCGAGCCCTATCTGTTCGATCAGCGGCTCGCGGGCGGGTTCGACATCTACCACAAGCAGCAGTTGCAGAACACTTTCGCGCTCTATTCGACCACGACGACCGGCATCAACTTGCGCCTGGGCGTGCCGATCACGGAGGAGCTGACGTTTCAGCCGAACTACTCGCTGTACGAATCGCAGATCATGATCGCGAATTCGAGCTCGCAGCCGTATAATGATTGCGGCAATCCCGGATTCCCGGCGGGAAGCAATTGGGGCGGCTCCTTCACGCCTGCGGGCACGAACGCGCCTCAAGTGGCTACCGATTCGGTGAATTGCTTAAGGAATGGCGAAGCATCGGTGGCGATCAAGGACGCGGCCTCGAAAGGGCAGCAGGTGACCTCGCTGGTCGGCTATTCGCTGATCTGGGACTCGCTCGACAACCGCCGCAACCCGACACAGGGCGCCTACGCGAACTTCCACCAGGATGTCGCCGGCCTCGGCGGCCAGTCGCACTTCGCGCGCGAAACCATCGACGGCCGTTATTACTATCCGATCACCGACGATCTGATCGCCTTCGCCAGGGTGCAGGGCGGCCGGATCGATCAGATTGGCAAGGGCAATCTGCCGTTGGTCGACAATTTCAACCTCGGGCCGTCGCTGGTGCGCGGCTTCGCGCCTGGCGGCCTGGGACCGCGCGACATCTCGGACCCGAATAATATCCAGGCCAATTCGCTCGGCGGCACGACCTATATTGGCGGCACGGCGGAAATCCAGTTCCCGCTGTTCGGCCTGCCGCGAGAACTTGGCCTCAAGGGCGCGCTGTTCGCCGACGCGGGCATTCTGACCGGGTTCAACGGCAGGTCTGACTACAGCGGGTTGCTCGGTTACAACTACTGTCCGAACACAAAGCAGCAAATCCTAAACGGGACCGGAGTTACTCCGTTGTCGCAGCCAAGCTGTTTGACGGTATACGACGATCGCAAGATCCGATCCTCGCTCGGCGTAAGCCTCCTGTGGGCGTCGCCGCTCGGGCCGATCCGCATCGATGTCGCCTACCCCGTGATGAAGGGCAAATTCGACCAGACGCAATATTTCAACTTCACCGGCGGCGCGACCTTCTGATCGTCGCCTAGCGGGAAGACCATCAACCGCGCGCCGCGAGGCGCGCGGTTTTGTATTGGGCGCGGCGACGCCGTAATCCGTAGCCACCGGCAACAATCCGCGCTAAGCGCCGCGCGGTTTCGCTTGAGGAGTTCCGCTTGGCCACGCCGCGAAAGATCGCCTTCTTTCCCCTCGCCGCCTCGCCGACCTTACGCGAACTCGCGGACTGGACCGGGGCGGCGTTGAGCGACGCGACGCGGGGGCATGAGCGCATCGCCGACGTCGCCGCGCTCGACGCCGCCGGCCCCGGCGATCTCACCTTTCTCGACAATCCCCGCTATCTTCCGCAGTTGAAAGCCTCGCGCGCTTCGGCCGTATTCCTGAACGCCAAACATGCGCCCGACGCGCCGGCGGGCTGCGCCGCGCTGGTGACGCCGCAGCCTTATCGCGCCATCGCCGAGGCGATGGCGAAGCTGTTTCCCTCCGCCGCCCGGCCGACCTCGGGCTTCGCCGAGCGCGGCGTCTCGGCGGCGGCGCATATCCATCCCACCGCACGGCTGGAGGCGAACGTGATCGTCGATCCCGGCGCGGTGATCGGGCCGGAGGCCGAGATCGGCGCCGGCACGGTGATCGGCGCCAACGCCGTGATCGGCCCGCGCGTCCGCATCGGTCGCGATGCGGCGATCGGCGCTAACGCCACCATCGCCTGCGCGCTGATCGGCGACCGCGTGATCGTCCATCCCGGCGCGCATATCGGACAGGACGGTTTCGGCTTCGCGCTGGGGCCGCGCGGCCACCTGAAAGTGCCGCAGATCGGCCGCGTCGTCATTCAAGACGATGTCGAGATCGGCGCGGGCGCGACCATCGATCGCGGCGCCAACCGCGACACGGTGATCGGCGAGGGAACGAAAATCGACAATCTCGTGCAGATCGGCCACAACGTCGTGATCGGCCGTCATTGCATCATCGTCAGCCAGGTCGGGATTTCCGGCTCTTGCGTGATCGACGATTTTGTCGCGCTCGGCGGTCAGGTCGGCCTTGCCGGCCATCTCCACATCGGCGCCGGCGCGCAGATCGGCGCGGCGTCGGGCGTGATGAACGACGTGCCGGCAGGGCAGCGCTGGTTCGGCGTGCCCGCGCAACCCGCGCGCGAGCATTTTCGCGAGATCGCCACGCTGCGCAAGCTCGCGCGGGGAGACAAAGCGCCCGTCAGCGCGCCAGAAAAGGGTTGAGCCCCTCCCGCATCGCCAGCCGCCGCAACGGCGCCGCCGCGCCAAGCGCGGCGAGCCCCAGGCCACGCAAGGCATCGACCGGCCAGAACGAGGCCAGCAGCGACGCATTGAAAGCGCCGACGCCCAAGGTCCGCAGCGCGATATCGGGCCGGCGCCTGGCGGCGTAGCCGTCGAGCGTCGCCGCGCCGCCGAAGTCCGCGCCTTCGGCGCGCGCCTGAACGGTCGCCGCGACGATCTCGGCGACATCGCGCAGGCCGAGATTGAGCCCCTGCGCGCCGATCGGGGGAAAGGCGTGCGCGGCGTCGCCGACCAGAGCCAGCCGGGGCGCGGTGAGCCGCGCAACCCGCTGCATCGTCATCGCAAAGGCGCCGCGGCCCGACTCGATCTCGACATCGCCGAGCATCGCATGGGCGCCGGCGCGCACTTCACTCGCAAGCTCGGCGTCGCTCAAGGCGAGCCGCCGCGCCGCGCTGGCCTCGCGCATCAGCCAGACGAGGCTGGAGCGATGCGGCGCGCCAGGGGCCGGCGGCAGCGGCACCAGCGTGAACGGCCCTTCGCGGGTGTGGAACTCGGTCGAGGCGTCGCCGTGGGGGCGCTCGTGGCGCAGCGATAGCGTCAGCGCCGTCTGGCCAGCGCGGCGCTCCGTCATGTCGATCCCGGCGGCCTTGCGCGAGGCCGAGCCGCGCCCGTCCGCGCCGACCACCAGCTTCGCCGTCACGCTGCTCCCGTCGCTGAGCGTCAGCTCCGCCGCCTCGCCGGCGAAGGCGAAGCCGGCGACGTCGGTTTCGAGCCGGCGCGTCTCGCCGAACAAGCGCGCCAGAATCGCGTTCTCGATGTTCCAGCCGAATACGTCTCTCCCCATCTCGGAGGCGCGAAACTCCACCGGCCGAGGCGCGAACAGCGAGCCGGTGTCATCGACGATCCGCAACACGCGCAGCGGCGCGGCTTGCCGCTCCACCGCCGCCAGCACGTCGAGGCTTTCCAGGAAATCGAGCGTGCGTCCGAGCAGGGCGACCGTTCGGCCCGGACCGCCGCGCTCGGGCCGCCCGATGCAGGCGACATTAAATCCGGCTCTCGCGAAACCGAGCGTCGCGGCCAGGCCCGTGAGCCCGGCGCCGACTACCGCCACGTCGAACGAGCGCAGTTGAGAAGAAACAGCCATTGTCTCTCTTTCGCACGCGTGCTTTTAAGCGTCCATATTGCGCTTGGGCATTTCGGCGCGTCATCGGAGGCGGGATGGACATCGAGGGCGGTCGCGCGCCTCTTCGCGTGCGACGGGCGGCGGGTTTCTCCGTCCACCTTTTCACGGCGTCGGGCAGCGCGGTGGCGTTGCTTGCGCTCTATGCCGCCGTCGATCGGGACTTCCCGGCCTGTTTCGCCTGGCTCGGCCTCGCGTTTCTGATCGACGGCATCGACGGCACACTGGCGCGGGCGGCGAAAGTGACGGAAACCGCGAGCGCCATCGACGGCGCCGTGCTCGATCTGGTGATCGATTTTCTCACCTATGTGCTGGTGCCGATGGTGGCGCTGTGGCGCTCCGATCTGATGCCGCTCAATCTCTCGTTCTGGCTCAGCGTCATTGTCGTGTTCGCCTCCGGCCTCTATTTCGCCGATACGCGGATGAAGACACGCGACAACTGGTTTCGCGGCTTTCCCGCGCTGTGGAATGTGTTCGCGATCTATCTGTTCGTGCTGCGGCCGCCAGCCCTTGTCAGCGCCGCGGCGATCGTCGTCGGGGTTGCGGCGATGTTCGCGCCGGTCGTGTTCGTGCATCCGATGCGGGTGAAGGAACTGCGCTATCTCAACATCGTCGCGTGCTTTGCTTTCCTGGCGCTGTCCGCCGTCGCCATCTGGCAGAATTTCGCCGTCGATCTTTGGGTGAAGGTCGGCTTCGCCGTCATCGCCGTCTATTTCCTGGCGCTGCCGTTCTGGCGCCATTCGCCCTGGGCGGACGATTAAACCGCGCGGCATGATTTAGACAAAGGTCGCAAGGCCCCGTTGCCAGCGGCGAAAGTGGCATGTTAGCGTGTCGCTCGATGCGAACCGCGCAAGAGCGGTCGCGCGAAGGGAGAAACGCAACATGGGCATCAAGGGCTCGGGCCGTCATTCGCGGCGGGATCTGATGAAGGGCGCAGCACTCGGCGCCGGCGCGTTGTTCGGCGGGATGGGCATGACGCCGCAGATGGCGGCGATCGCCAAAGAGGCGGGCCGGTCGTCGAAGCCGCTGAAGGCCGCCTTCTCCAACGCCGGCCTGCAGGCGACTTGGTGCGCGCAAGGCAAGCAGGCGGCGGAATACTGGGCCAAGCTGTTCAACGTCGAAGTGACCTGGTTCGACGGCCAGCTCGACGCGGTCAAGCAGCGCTCGGCGATCGACAATATGGCGTCGCAGAAGTGGGATTTCGTCGCCATCCAGGCGTTCGGCATCGGCACCCTGACCGCGCCCGTCAACAAGATGATCGAGGCCGGCATTCCCGTCATCGACATGGACACGCTGATCGCGCCGCTCGACCAGATCAACGTCCACACGCTGCTCGCGCCCGACAACGAATTCATGGGCGCCTCGGTCACGCAGGCGCTCGTCAACGCCATCAACGGCGAAGGCACCATCGTGATGACGCAAGGAGCGCTAGGCCATACCGGCGCGCAGGGGCGCGCGCGCGGCTTCAAGTCGGTCGTCGCCAAATTCCCCAAGATTCAGGTGCTCGACGAGCAGCCCGCCGATTGGGACGTGACCAAGGTGGCGCGCATCTGGGAGGCGCTGCTGACCAAATATCCCAAGATCGACGCCGCCTTCTTCCATAACGACGACATGGCGCTGGCCGCCTCGAAAGTGATGCAGGCCAAGGGCCGCACCGAGACCAAGATCGGCGGCGTCGACGCCATGCCGCCGGCGATCAAGGCGGTGCAGGAAGGCTCGATGTTCGCGACCGTCCGCAATCCCTCCTGCCGCATCCACGGCGGCGCTGTCATCGCCGGCGTCAACGCGGTGGTGAACGGGGAGAAGACCGGCCCCGGCGGCATCCCGAAGAACATCGTCACCGACGGCCCCGTCGTCACCAAGGCCAACGCCGACGGCATGTTGTGGATGGAGGATCAGTTCCTGATCTGAACTCGGTCTCCGTCATGGCCGGGCTTGTCCCGGCCATCCACGCCGAGGCGTGACAACTCCATATTCCTGTTTTCGACGGAAGAGGGCGATGCAAATGGTTGCCTTTCGTGCTGATGGACCGCGTGGATGCCCGGGACGAGCCCGGGCATGACGCAAGTCACCGCTCCGGATGGGCCGACATGGCGCCGCTGATCGAACTTAACGATATCGTCAAGACGTTCGGCGGCGTCCATGCCCTGAGCGGGGTCGATTTCGCGTTGAAAGCCGGCAGCATTCACGGGCTCGCCGGCGAAAACGGCGCGGGCAAAAGCACGCTGATGAAAGTGATCGCCGGCGTGCACGGCCCCGATTCCGGTCAATTCAGGGTGGACGGCGAGCCCGTCCACTTCCGCTCCGCGCGCGACGCCCGGGCGCGCGGCATCGCCATGGTGCATCAGGAACTCAGCGTCGCGCCCGACTTGAGCGTGGCCGAGAACGTGTTTCTGGGCAGCCAGCCGCTCAACCGGCTGGGAACCATCGCCTGGTCGCGCATGGCGCGCGAGGCGAGCGAGCAACTGAAGAACCTCGGGCTCGACATCGACCCGCGCGCACGGCTCGGCGATTTTCCCATCGGCGTGCAGCAACTGGTCGAACTCGCCCGCGTGCTGTTCTCCGGCGCGCGCATCATCATTCTCGACGAGCCGACCTCGGCCTTGTCGCCCCCCGAGATCGCGCGGTTGTTTGCGGTGCTGCGTCGGGTGCGCGAGAGCGGGCGCGGGATCGTTTTCATCTCGCATTTTCTCGACGACATTCTCGAAGTTTCCGACGAGGTGTCGGTGTTCCGCAACGGCCTGCGCGTCGCCCACGCCGATGTTGGACCCGGCATCGACAAGACGTGGATCATCGAGAACATGATCGGCGCCGGCCGCGACGAACTTGGGCAGAGTTATCTCCACGATATCGCGCTCAAAGCCCGCAAACAGACGCCGGTGGTGCTGGAGGCGGAGGGGTTGACGCTGGAGCCCTTCTTTCGCAACGTGTCGTTTCAGGCCCATGCGGGCGAAGTGCTCGGGATCTACGGTTTCATGGGCTGCGGGCAGATCGAGCTGGCGCGGATGCTGTTTGGCAAGCTGCGACCCGACCAGGGCCGCTTGCGGCTCGCCGGCGCGATCGCGCGGCTCAAACACACGACGGATGCAAAAAACGCCGGCGTCGGCTTCGTGCCGGAGAGCCGGCGCTTGATGCTGTTCCGCGAGGAGCCGATCTATCGCAATATCTCGATTGCGTTCCTCGAACATTTTTCAAAGCTGTTCGTGCGCCCCGCCGCCGAGCGCGCGGCGGCGAAAGTTCACGCCGAGCGTCTTGGCGTGCGGCCATCAGGCGTCGAGGCGCGGCTTGGCGCATTGTCGGGCGGCAATCAACAAAAGGTCGCGCTGGCGAAATGGTTGACCCGTCCGCCCAAGTCGCTGGTGCTGGTCGAGCCGACGCGCGGCATGGACGTCGGCGCCAAAGAGGACGTAGTGCATATCATCAAGAGCCTCGCCGCCGAGGGGATGGCGGTGATCGTGCTGTCAACCGAGCCGGAGACCGTGCTGTCGCTCGCCGATCGCGTGCTGGTGATGCGCAAAGGCGAACTCACCAGCGAATTCGCGGATTGCGCGATCAGCAAAGACAAACTTCTGGCGGCGGCGTGAGCGTTGTTCAAACCGAAGCGCCCCTCATCCTTACCCTCTCTCCGCAAAGGGCGTCGAAAGACGCCTGTCCAAAGACGGGCTTTGCGGGGAGAAGGAGGCGGCAGGCCGACGCGCCCAACACGAATGCGGAGCAATCATAAATGGCCGATAGCGACCTCGGCGCCAAAACCCGCGGCTTCGATCTCGGCCGTATCTTTCGCGATCAATTACGCAATATCGCGCCGTTCGCGACGCTGATCCTGCTGGTCGGCTTCTTCAGCATCGCCGCGCCGTCGTTCGCGACGCTCGGCAATCTCGAGAACATCCTGCAACAGGTCTCCGTCACCGCGATGATCGCGGTCGGGCTGACCTTCGTCATCCTCACCGCCGAGATCGACCTCAGCGTCGGCGCGATCGCCAATGCGACCGCGATCGTGCTGACCTTCTTCACCGCGCAGCCCGACTACGTGAATATCCAGAATTTTCCGCTGCCCGGCGTGTTGGCGATACCGCTGACGCTGATCGCCTGCGCGGGCCTCGGGCTCATCACCGCTTTCGGGGTCACCAAGATCGGCATTCCCTCCTTCATCATGACGCTCGCCATGATGCAGATCGGCGCCGGCCTCTCGGCCGTGCTGGTGCGCGGCCAGATCGCCTATAACGTGCCGCCGATCGTGCGGACCCTCGGCTCGAAAACGCTGTACGGCGTGCCGTGGATCATCCTCGTCGCCGCGCTGATGTTGCTGGTCGCGCATCTCGTGCTGAGCCACACGCGGTTTGGCCGCTACGTCTATATGGTCGGCGGCAATCGCGAAGCGGCCGAATATTCCGGCGTAAATGTGCGCTTCGTCACCGGCGCCGTGATGACGATCTCCGCCGTCTGCTCGGGCATCGCCGGCATGTTGGGCGTCGCCTATTTCGGCAGCGCGCAGCAGAACGAGTTCGACACCTTCCTGCTCGACGCCATCGCCGCGGTGGTGGTCGGCGGCACCAGCCTGTTCGGCGGGCGCGGCGGCATCGGCAACACCATCGTCGGCCTGTTCGTGCTCGGCGTGCTCAACAACGGGCTCGACTACGTCAAGATCGACAGTTTTCTGAAAATCCTGATCCGCGGCGTGATCCTGCTGGTGGCTTTGGTGATCAACATCTACGCCGAGCGGCTGCGCTCAACCCGCTCGCTCAATTCGTGAGGCTTTGACACGCGGGCGGTTCCGCGCGAAACCTGAACGCATGTCGACGAGCGTCAAAATCTGCGGCCTCACCACAGCGGAAACATTGACGGCCGCGCTCGACGCGGGCGCCGACATGGTCGGCTTCGTGTTCTACGAGCCGAGCCCGCGCTTCGTTGGCTTAGAAACCGCGCGTGCGCTTGCCATGCAAGCCCGTCATCGCGCCGAGATCGTCGCGCTGACGGTCGATGCGCAGGACGCGACGCTGGAAGCGATACTGCGGCGGGTCGCTCCGGACTATTTTCAACTGCACGGACGCGAAAGCCCTGAGCGGCTCGCGGAGATCCAGGAGAAATACGGGGTCTCGGCGATCAAGGCGATCGGCGTCGCCGATGCCGCCGACCTCGCGCTCGCCGACACCTATCAGTCCGCCGATGCGCTGCTGATCGACGCCAAGCCGCCGAAGGGCGCCATCCTTCCCGGCGGCAATGGCGTGCCGTTCGACTGGCGCCTTGTCCGTAATTTTCACCCCCGCAAGCCGTGGATGCTGTCGGGCGGCCTGACGCCTGAAAATGTCGCGCAGGCGATCCGCGAGAGCCGCGCGCGCTCCGTGGACGTGTCGTCGGGCGTCGAAAGCGCGGCCGGTGTGAAAGACCCTGCGAAAATCCGCGCTTTCATCGACGCGGCGCGGGCGGGGTTCGAGGCGATCGAGCAGGAGTGATTGCGGGCCGGCGTGGCGAGGCTTAAGGGTCGCTGTCAGCACGGGAGCTTAGCCCTTGACCAAGATCGACAAGCCCAATTCCTTCCGCAACGGCCCCGACGAGCGCGGCCATTTCGGCATTTTCGGCGGCCGTTTTGTCGCCGAAACGCTGATGCCGCTGATCCTGTCGCTCGAAAAGGCCTATGCGCAAGCAAAGACCGACCCCGCTTTCCACAAGGAACTCGGTTCCTTCCTGACCCACTACGTCGGCCGGCCGAGCCCGCTCTATTTCGCCGAGCGGATGACCGAGCATCTCGGCGGCGCCAAGATCTACTTCAAGCGCGACGAGCTCAACCATACCGGCGCGCACAAGATCAACAATGTGATGGGGCAGATCCTGCTCGCGCGCCGCATGGGCAAGCCGCGCATCATCGCCGAGACGGGGGCGGGCCAGCATGGCGTCGCCACGGCGACCGCCTGCGCGCGGTTCGGTCTCAAATGCGTGGTCTATATGGGTGCGGTGGACGTCGAACGGCAGAAGCCCAACGTGTTTCGCATGAAGATGCTGGGCGCCGAAGTCGTGCCGGTGCAATCGGGCGCGCGCACGCTGAAGGACGCCATGAACGAGGCTTTGCGCGACTGGGTCACCAATGTCGCCGACACGTTCTATTGCATCGGCACCGCGGCAGGGCCGCATCCGTACCCGGCGATGGTGCGCGACTTCCAGAGCGTGATCGGCAACGAGACGCGCGAGCAGATGCAACAGGCCGAAGGCCGTCTGCCCGACAGCCTCATCGCCTGCATCGGCGGCGGCTCCAACGCGATTGGTCTGTTTCATCCCTTCCTCGACGACGAGAGCGTCGAGATTTTCGGCGTCGAGGCGGCGGGCCACGGGCTCGACGTGCCCGACGGCCACGCCGCCTCGCTCGCCGGCGGGCGACCGGGTGTGCTGCACGGCAACCGCACCTATCTCCTGATGAACGAGGATGGGCAGATCAACGAGGGCCATTCGATCTCGGCCGGCCTCGATTATCCCGGCATCGGCCCGGAGCACGCCTGGTTGAAGGAGAGCGGCCGCGTGACCTATCTCTCCGCCACCGACAAGGAGGCGCTCGACGCGTTCCAGCTCTGCTCGAAGCTGGAGGGCATCATCCCCGCGCTGGAGCCGGCCCATGCGCTGGCGCGCGTGATCGAACTCGCGCCCAAAAAGCCCAGGGATCACCTGATGGTGATGAACCTGTGCGGACGCGGCGACAAGGATATCTTCTCGGTCGCCGAATATCTCGGCGGGATGTGACCTATCCGGAGTTCGACCAGTTCTGCGGCTCGCTCAAGGCTGCGACCTATGTCGAGCAATGGGGCGGGGCGCATGTCTGGAAAGTCGGCGCTAAAGTGTTCGCGATCGGCGGCTGGGAAAAGAACGGCCCGGCTTTCACCTTCAAGGCGACGCCGCTGGCGTTCGAGATGATGAAATCGGCGCCCGGCCTGCGCCCGGCGCCCTATCTCGCCTCCCGGGGGCTGACCTGGCTTCAGCGCGTGGATGATTCGAGCCTCTGCGACGAGGATTTATGCGCCTATCTACGCAAGTCGCACGAACTGGCGGCGTTGAGCCTCACACGCCGGACGCGTCAGGCGCTTGGCCTTGAGCCGTCGCCGGGGCGCCGAGAACCGCCCGCCTGAGCGGCGAGGCGTGGGCGTCGGGGTCATATAGGTCTGGAAGCGTCCTCGAACGTCTCCGAGTTCGGCGAGACTCGGGGTGGCGCGGATACGGCCTGCGCGCGGGAAGGACATGACGATCCCGCCGTCTGGCAGGTCGGTGAGGTCATGTTCGACGCGGGCGGAGAGCTTGGCGATTTGGCCGACGATCCGATCCAGGACGGCGGCCCGCGCACGCAGGATTTCGCCTTTGGCCTCGGCTTCGGCTTGGCCGCACAGGCCCGCGGGGGCTGCGCGCAGGCGTTCGAGCCGGAGGCTCGACGGACGACGACCGCTACCGCGCAGGTTACCGGCGTCGCGACAACCCGCAACAATGTGATGCGGATCGGCGCCGGCGCGACTCTCACTGCCCCGTTATTGGATGTGACGGGCTATGGCGACCTTCAGGTCACCGGCGGCGCCGTCTCGGCGGCGGTCACCGTCGAACACAACGCCGTCGCCTTGATCGGCGCACAGAACTTCAACCCCGGTTCGATGATCCTCGCCAGCGGCGGAATGGAAATCGTTTATTCCGGCGACAGCGTCGCCGGGTCTTCCTTCCTTGGCAAAGGCGTCGAGACTATCGAGGCGAGTTAGCCCGCCGATTCATCCCCCACCAGCAGCGCCACTCTCGCGCCGCCGCTATGCTCAATCCGCCCCGCGAGATCGAGCATCGTCACCGCCATCCGCACCTGCTGCAGTGGCAAGCCGGACACAGCGGCGAGTTCGTCGAGCGAGATCGGCGAGGGGCCGAGCAGGCGCTCCACCTCGGCGATCGCCTGATCCTCGCTCGGCGCGAAGCCAGGGCCTGAGGCCTCGTCGAACGCCGCCGCCGGCTTGGCGCGCGGCGCGGCGTCGGGGTCGACGCCGAGCAGCGGCAACTCGCCCCATAACGGCTCGCTGGAATCGGGGCCATCCTCGCGGAACATCGCAAACGGGTCTTGCGCGCGCATCGGGTCCAGGATCGCCAGCACGTCGTCGACCCGCGCGCAAAGCTTCGCCCCCTCGCGCAAGAGGTCGTTGGCGCCTTCCGCGCGCGGATCAAGCGGGGAGCCCGGCACGGCGAATACTTCGCGGTTTTGCTCTAACGCGAACCTCGCCGTGATCAGCGAGCCGGAGCCGCGCGCGGCCTCCACCACGACGACGCCGAGCGACAGTCCCGACACGATGCGGTTGCGGCGCGGAAAATCGCGCCCGCGCGGCTCCCATTCCAGCGGCATCTCGGAAATGATAGCGCCATGCTCGGTGATGCGCGGCGCGATCGGGATCGCTTCGGGCGGATAGATGCGCGCGTGCCCTCCCGCCAGCACGCCGACCGTTCCGGTTTCCAGCGAAGCCACATGGGCGCGCAGGTCGATGCCGCGCGCCAGCCCCGAAACGATGACATAGCCCGCCTGCCCCAGCCCGCGCGCGAGCCGGTCGGCGAAGGCGAGCCCCGCGGCCGACGCATTGCGCGAGCCGACGATGGCGATGGCGGGCTGCTGCAACGCCTCCTCGCGTCCCCGCAAAGCCAGGATCGGCGGCGGCGCCTCCTCGCTGGCGCGCAGCGCCGGCGGATATTCCGGCTCGCCCAGCGCGACAAAGCGCACCCCGAGTTTGCGCGCCAGCGCCAGTTCGCGCTCGACCTCCTCGGCGGCGGCGATGCGGATATCGCGCCGCGCCCCGCCCTTGCGCGCGAGCTCCGGCAAAGCCACCAACGCGGCTTTGGCGCCGCCGGAATGGTTGATCAGCGCGCGAAACGTCCGCGGGCCGACGTTCTCGGAGCGGATCAGGCGCAGCCAGTCGAAACGCTGCGAATCGGTCAGACGCAGAATCGGAGGCTTCGCCATCACGCTTTCCCGATCCGCGGCTCGGTCCCGCGCGCCAGCCGCCCGATGTTGGGCGCGTGTTTCATCCACACCAGCGCCGCGAGAATGGCGAACACCCACCCGACCTGCATATCGCCGAGCGCGAAAGCCGCCAACGGCGCGGCGACGCTGGCGGCGAGCGCGGCGGCCGAGGAATAGCGCGTGATCGCCGCGACGCCGAGCCAGACGACGGCGAAGGTCAGCGCCGCCGGCCAGGACGCGGCGATCAGGCCGCCGATGAAGGTCGCAACCCCCTTGCCGCCCTTGAATTTCAGCCAGACGGGATAGAGATGGCCCAGAAACGCGCCCGCCGCCGCCGCCAACCCCGCCGCGTCGTCGCGCGCAAGCCAAAACGCGACGAGATAGGCGAGCGTCGCTTTGGCGGCGTCGAGCAGAAGCGTCGCCGCCGCAAGGTCTTTGCGCCCCGTTCGCAGCACGTTGGTCGCCCCGATATTGCCCGAGCCGAGCCCGCGCAAGTCCGCCGTCCCCGCCATGCGCGTCAGCAGCAGCCCGAACGGGATCGAGCCGAACAGATAGCCCAGCAGAAGGCAAAGCCCCGCGACGAGCGGCGAGATCGAAAGCAACATAGAGCCAACCTATGCGTGCGCGATCTCGCCCGCAACTAGCGTCAGTTTCACCACGCCCTCCAGCCGCGCCCCATCGAACGGCGTGTTGCGACAACGCGAATGCAGCTTGGCGGGATCGAGCACGTAAGGCTCGTGCGGATCGAACCGGATCAGATCGGCCGGCGCCCCGACCGCGAGCCGCCCCCCCTCCAGCCCCAGAATCTCGGCTGGCCGCGTCGACATCGCGCGCAGCAGTTTCGGCAAGCTCAGCTGGCCCGCGCTCACCAGCCGCAGCGCGGCCGAAAGCCAGGTCTCCAGCCCGAGCGCGCCGGGCGCGGCCTCGGCGAACGGCAGCCGCTTGGTCTCGACGTCCTGCCCGTCATGGTCGCTGACGATGACGTCGATCACGCCGCTCGCCAACCCCTCGACCAGCGCCAGCCTTTCCGCCTCGCCGCGCAACGGCGGATTGAACTTCAGGAAGGTGCGGTAATCGCCGATGTCGTTTTCATTGAACGTGAGATGGTTGATCGAGACGCCGCAGGTGACGGCAAGCCCGGCCTGCTTGGCTTGGCTCATCGCTTCGAGCGAGAGCGTATTGGAGACGAAAATCGCGTGATAACGCGCCCGCGTCAGGGCGGCGAGCCGGAGATCGCGGTCGAGCGCGACCGTCTCCGCCTCGCGCGACACGCCGCCGAGGCCGAGCCTACTGGCCAAGCCCCCCTCCGCCGCCACGCCGCCAGCCAGCCCGCGATCCTCGCAAACATGCATGATCAGCGCGTCCAAATCCCGCGCGTAAGTCATCGCGCGGCGCAGCACGCCGGAATGGGCGATGCAATGCGGACCGTCGGAGAAGGCGACGGCGCCGGCCTCTTGCAACAGGCCGATCTCCGCCATTTCCTCGCCCGCCAGCCCCTTGGTGATGGCCGCGCTGGGGAGGACGCGGACGCGGGCGTCGCGCGCGCGGCGCATCAGGAAGTCGACCACGGCGGGATCATCGACACAAGGCGAGGTGTCCGGCCGCGCGATCAGCGTGGTCACGCCCCCCGCCGCAGCGGAAGCGCTGGCGCTGGCGATGGTCTCGCGATGCTCGGCGCCGGGCTCGCCGACGAAAGCGCGCATGTCGATCAGCCCCGGCGCCACCACGTCGCCGGCGCAATCGATGATCCGCGCGCCTTCCGGCGCTGAAGCCGCCGTGACCGCGCGCCCAAATCCGACGATCCGCCCATCCATGACGAGCACGCCGCCGGGAGATTCCCTCCCGCTGGCGGGATCGATCAGGCGCGCGTTGACGAGGGCGAGGGGCTGCATCGCAGCGCCTGTAGCGCCGGCGGCGCGGCGAAGCAACGCGCCCTCGCATTGCGCCTGTGGCGGCCGATGCGGCGGCGAGCTACTTATCGTCTTGGGCTCAAGCGAGGGACGTTTCATTGCCGCATGACGAATTCGACGTGGTCATCGTCGGCGCCGGCGCGGCGGGGCTGGCGGCAGCGACGCGGCTGGCGGCGACGGGTTCCCGCTTTCTCGTGCTGGAGGCGCGCGACCGGCCCGGCGGGCGCGCCTGGACAGCCGAGATCGGCGCCGGCCACAGCATCGACCTCGGCTGCGGCTGGCTGCATTCGGCCGACCGCAACCCCTTCGTCGCCATCGCCGAGCGGCAGGGCCGCGTCATCGACAAATCGCCCCCGCCCTGGGGTCGCGCCGCCTCGCAGGTTGGCCCGAATCAGGCGCTTATGGCGCCTTTCGGCGAAGCGATTGGACGCTTCCGCGCGCGCGTCGAAGCCCGCGCGCCCGAGGCCCCCGACGTCGCCTGCGACGCGCTGCTCGATCCCGACGAACCGCTAAACCCGCTGATCGACGCGGTCAGCACCTATTACAGCGGCGCGGAACTGGCCAAAATCTCCGCCCTCGACCTCGCGCTCTACGCCGACAGCGGCGTCAACTGGCGCGTGCGCGAAGGTTACGGCGCCGTGATCGCTGCGCTCGCTGAGGGCCTGCCGATCCGCACAAGCTGCCCGGTGCGGGCCATCGACCGCAGCGGGGCGACGCTCGTCGTCGAGACCGGGACAGGCGCGCTTCGCTGCCGGGCGGCGATCGTCACGCTGCCCAGCGACGTGCTGGCGCAAACGCCCGACCTGTTCCGCCCTGCCTTGCCGGAGAAAACTCAGGCCGCAATAGACCTGCCGCTTGGCCTCTCCGACAAGCTCTATATGGAGTTAGTCGAGCCGCACGATTTTCCCGAGGATTCGCGCGCTTTCGGCGCCACGGACCGGCGCGCGACGGCCGCCTATCATTTCCGCCCCATGGGCCGGCCGCTGATTGAAGCCGATTTCGGCGGCGAATTGGCGGATGCGCTGGAGCTTGGCGGCGCGGCGGCGGCGTGGGACTTCGCGCTCGGCGAACTGAGCGGCCTGTTCGGCGCTGATTTCCGCAACCGCGTCCGCCCGCTGCGTTTTCACGGCTGGCGGACGGATGTTTTCGCGCGCGGCTCCTATTCCTACGCACGGCCCGGCGGCGCCGCCAGCCGCGCCCGTCTCGCGGAACCTGTGGATAACCGCCTGTTCTTCGCCGGCGAGGCCTGCTCGCGCGAGAGCTATTCCACCGCCCACGGCGCCTATGAGACGGGCCTCAGCGCCGCCGAGGCCGTGATCCGCGCGCTCGCGCGCTAACGTCCCGCTGCGCGGCGGCGCGCGACGCCCACGCGCGCGTTGGTTTCCGCCTCGACCCGCGCCATCGAGAGCAGATAGGTGAGCAGGTCGAGGCCCGCGACGCGCGCCATGCTTTCAAGCTGGTTGAGCATATCGCCCAGATATTCAGCCACCGCGCGCGACTGCGCCTGCGCGTCGAGGGGCTCGACCGGCGCCGACTCGACGTCGTCCTGATCGCCCATACGATAGATCAGCGGATCACCCACACCTCTGGCTCCAAATTTCGCGCGACTATCGCGCGGCGCCGCCGTGCAAGACAAGTAAAAAAACGTCGAAACCCGCCCCATCGCCGCGCAAAGCGTCAGCAAGTCGAAGAAAACATGACCCACGGGAATGCCAAGTTGCGAATGATTTTTAGGAATTTCCGCCCTCGCCCCGCGTCGCTGCGGCCATATGAGCGAGCCGGTCGAGCGCGCCTTGCAGGATATACGCGGCCGCCATTTTGTCGATCACTTCAGCGCGTTTGGCGCGCGAGACGTCGTTGGCGATGAGGTCGCGCTCCACCGCGGCGGTCGACATGCGCTCGTCCCAGAACGCCAGCGGCGTGGGATAAAGCCGCAAATACTCGCGCACGAACGCCCGCGTCGCCTGCGCGCGCGGGCTGTCCTTGCCGTCGAGGGCGAGCGGCAGGCCGAACACGAGCGCCACGGCCTCAAACTGGCGCAACTGTCCCGCCAGCCCCTCCGCGTCGCGGCCGAACTTGATCCGCTTCAGCGTCGTCAGCGGCGTGGCGATGCGCCGCTCGACGTCGGACAGCGCGAGGCCTATTGTCTTGGTTCCGAGATCGACGCCGATCAACCGGCCCTTGGGCGGCAGGACAAGCGCTTCGACGGTCATCAGGGCGGCGGACATGGCCTTGTCCTATCCGTCGCGACCCTCCGGCGCCAGAGATTTGGCCGCGCGTCGCCGTTCTGATATGAGCCCGCGTGAGAGGATCCGATGACCTATTGCGATTTCGAGGCGATGGAGCGCATGCCGCTCGAACGCGACCCCTATGATTTCATCGTCGTGCCGAACTTCCTGCGCCGCGACAGTTTCGCCGACGTGATCGCCGATTATCCTGAAGTGCCCGGCCCCGGCTCGCACCCGCCCTCCGAGCTTGACATCCGCGGCCATTTCGCCGCGCTGATCGAGGAATTGCGCGGGCCCCGTTTCCAGAGCGCGGTCGAGGCCAAGTTCGGGATCGACCTGACCGACCGGCCGACCATGTACACCGTGCGCGGCTTCGTGCGCGAAAAGGACGGGTCGATCCATACCGATTCCGAGACCAAGATCATCACCGTTCTGCTCTATATGAACGAGGACTGGCAGGAGGACGCCGGCCGATTGCGGATCTTGCGCTCCGGCGCCGACCTTGAGGATTACGTCGCCGAAGTGCCCCCGAACGGCGGCACATTGCTGATATTCAAGCGCTCCGAACGTTCCTGGCATGGCCACAAACCGACAACGGGGCGCCGCCGCGCGATCCAACTGAACTGGGTGACGAGCCAAGCCGTGGTCGATCACGAGCAAGGGCGCCATCGCGTCTCGACCAAGCTCAAGAAATTCCGCAATTTGTTCATGTCGAGTTCAGCGGCGTAACTTCACAAGCAAGGCCGCACGAGCGCAACGCGGCGTTGCGTCAGGATTGCAGGGGGAAGGCGAATGTCTAAATTTTCCATCGCGGCGGGTCTCGCCGCCGTTCTCGCAGCCGGAATTTTCGTAACCGCGCCCGTGCGCGCCGAAAGCGTAATGAAGGAATGCGGCGCGGAATGGAAGGCGGCCAAGGACGCCAAAACCACGGGTACCCAGACCTGGCCCGAATATCTTAAGGATTGCAAGGTCCGTCACGCCAACGCCGCGCCAATGGCTCCCGCGCCCACGCCCACGCCGACAATGACGGCGTCGCCCAAGCCCACGCCGATGGCAAAGACTGCGCCCGCCGCCACCGGCGCCGGCGAGTTCAAGACCGACGGCGAGGCGAAGGGCCATTGCCCGACCGACACCGTCGTATGGGTCAACACCAAGTCGCACAAATACCACTTCGCCGGCCATCGCAGCTACGGCACGACGAAGCAGGGCGCCTATATGTGCGAGGGCGACGCCAAGGCGGCCGGCGACGTCGGCGCCAAGGGCGAGAAGCCGAAGAGCTGAGGCATAGCCAGCTGAGCGGGCGCGCCGCCGAGGC
>JANLPL010000131.1:0-9168 GCA_031367195.1 Bradyrhizobium sp. | reverse complement strand
GGCGCGCGCAGGGTCCAGATAGGCGGCGGGAGGTTGGCGAAGGACGTACCGCTCGCCAACCGGGTCAGGTCCGGAAGGAAGCAGCCCTAACGAGCCAGGGCGGGTCTTTGTCCAACCTCCTACCGAAGCCGGCAATCTCCTACGGGAACCGCGAAGCCGCTTCGCGCGACTTTTGCGCGGCAGGGAGCAAAGCCCGTGACCGAACAGTTCTATAGCGGTTCCTGCCAGTGTCAGGCGGTTCGGTTCCAGGCCGCGCTCGACCTCGACGCCACCGTCACCTGCAATTGTTCGCGCTGTCAGCGTCTGGGCTGGGTGATGGCTTTCACGCCGCGCGCCAAGGTGACGATAGCAAAGGGCGAGGGCGAGACGACGCAATATTTGTTCAACAAGGAAAAGATCCGCCACCAGTTCTGCCCGGTTTGCGGCGTCGAGCCGTTCGCCTTCGCGGCGGGCAAGGATGGAACCGAGATGGTCGCGGTCAACGTCAACTGCCTCGACGGGGTTGATCCGCGCGCGCTGACGTCGAAACGCGTCGACGGCCGCTCGTTCTGAACCGCCCCCTTTATCATGGCTGACAATCCCGCCAACCTGCCGGGCTACCGGGTTCTCGCCCGCAAGTACCGGCCTTCGACCTTCGACGACCTGATCGGCCAGGAGGCGATGGTGCGCACGCTCGCCAACGCGTTCGCGTCCAATCGCATCCATCAGGCCTATCTCCTGACCGGCGTGCGCGGCGTCGGCAAGACGACCACCGCTCGCATCCTCGCCCGCGCCTTCAACTACGACCTGCCGGGCCGGATCGAACGGCCCAGCATCGACATGCCGGAACTGGGCCTCCATTGTCAGGCGATCATGGAATCGCGCCATGTCGACGTGATCGAGATGGACGCGGCCTCGCACACCGGCATCGACGACGTGCGCGAGATCATCGAGAACGCGCGCTATCGGCCGGTCAGCGCGCGCACCAAAGTCTATATAATAGACGAAGTGCACATGTTGTCGAAGGCCGCGTTCAACGGCCTGCTGAAGACGCTGGAAGAGCCGCCCGAGCACGTCAAATTCCTGTTCGCCACCACCGAAATCGACAAGGTGCCGGTGACGGTGCGCTCGCGCTGCCTGCGCTTCGACCTGAAGCGGATCGAGAGCGATCGGCTGGTCGCCCATCTCGTAAAGATCTGCGGGCTGGAGCAGGTGACGGCCGAGCCCGACGCGCTGGCCTTGATCGCCCGCGTCGCGGAAGGCTCGGTGCGCGATTCGCTCTCTCTGCTCGATCAGGCGATCGCCCACGGCGGCGCGGGCGGCGTGCGAATCGCCGACCTGCGGGGGATGCTCGGCCTGTCCGATCGCGGCGACATCGTCGAATTGTTCAAGCTCGCTATGCGCGGCGAGATCGCGCAGGCGCTGGAGATCACCGCGCGGCTCTATCGCGCCGGCGCCGACCCGGCCGAGATGATCCTCGAACTCAGCGAGTTCTGCCACTACGTCACGCGGGTTAAGATCAGCGAGGCGGCGCTGGCCGACCCCGCGGTGGCCGAGGTCGAGCGGCAGGCGGCGGGCGAGATCGCCGGGGCGCTGTCGATGGGGAGCCTAAGCCGCGCCTGGACGCTGATCATGAACGGTTATGGCGATGTTAAAGACTCGCCCCGGCCGCTCGCCTCGCTCGACATGGCGATCGTGCGGATCGCCTATGCCGCCGACCTGCCTGGACCGGAAGAGGCCTTGCGAAAGCTTTCCGAAGGCGGCGCCCTGCCCGCCCGACCCCGACCGGTCGCGCCGGCTTTGGGCGGCGCAGCGCCCCGCGCCAGCGTCGCGCTCGCCCCCGCGCCCGCGCCCGCGCCGACACAAGGCGTCCGTCTCGTCCGGTTCGAGGATGTGGTGGCGCTCGCCCGCACAAAGCGCGACGTCGCGCTGCTCCGCGCTCTGGAGCACGACATGCGGATCGTGCGCTTTGAGCCCGGCCGGATCGAATTCACCCCCACGCCCACCGCCGCGCCGACGCTGGCGGCGACGCTGGCCAAGAAGCTGGGCGACTGGACCGGCGAACGCTGGATGATCGCTATCGCGCAAGGGGCGACCGCGCCGACTTTGCGCGAGGAGCGCCAAGCCAAGGAAGAGGAAAAACGCGACGGCGCCGCCGCCCACCCGGTGGTGCGTAAGGTGCTGGACCTGTTCCCCGGCGCGAAAATCGTCGCCGTGCGCGCGCCGGAAGTCGCCGTCCCCGAGGCGCCGCCGCCGACCGACGAAGATGTCGGCTATATCGACCGAAGCGATTTCGACGAGGACTGATATCATGGATATTATGGGCATCATGAAGAAGGCGCAGGCGATGCAGTCCAAGCTCGCCGAAACGCAGGAAGAGCTTTCCCGCATCGAGGTCGAGGGCCAGTCCGGCGGCGGCATGGTCAAGGTGACGCTGTCGGGCAAGGGCGACATGAAAGCGATCAAGCTCGACCCCTCGTTATTGAAGCCGGAGGAGGCGGAAATGGCGGAAGACCTGATCGTCGCCGCCTTCGCCGACGCCAAGGCCAAGGTGGAGCGGGCGGCGGCGGAGATGATGCAGGAGGTCACCGCCGGCCTGCCGCTGCCGCCGGGAATGAAACTGCCGTTCTGATGGCGGTCGCCGGCCCCGAGATCGAGCGCCTGATCCAGCTTCTCGCCCGCCTGCCGGGGCTAGGGCCGCGCTCGGCGCGGCGCGCGGCGCTGCATCTGATTCGAAAGCGCGAGCAATTGCTGTCGCCGCTCGCCGAGGCGATGAAGATCGCGCAGGAACGCATTCGCACTTGCACGTCCTGCGGCAATATCGACACGCGCGACCCCTGCACCATCTGTGCCGACGCGCGGCGCGATCCCACGACGCTGGTGGTGGTGGAGACGGTCGGCGACCTCTGGGCGTTGGAGCGGGCGAACGCCACGCGCGGTCTCTATCACGTGCTCGGCGGCTCGCTGTCGCCGCTGGACGGAATCGGCCCGGAAGACATCAGTCTCGACCGCCTCGCCGAGCGCGTCGCCGCCGGCGGCGTTGCGGAGGTCATACTGGCGGTCAACGCCACCGTCGACGGCCAGACCACGGCGCATTATATCACTGACTTGCTGGCGCCTTATTCCGTCAAGATATCTAGGCTCGCGCATGGCGTCCCCGTCGGCGGCGAGCTGGATTATCTCGACGACGGCACGCTCTCGGCGGCTATGCGCCAGCGCACGACGTTCTAGCCGGAGACTGTGCATGAACATCGCGGTCGCTCCTCTGTTTCGCCCGCCCGCCGCCCGGCGCGGCAAGAAGCCTCTGGGCGCGCTCGGCACGCTGGCGACGCTGGCGCGCAACCCCGTGGAAATCTGGTCGGACCTGCATTTCGAGCGCCCGATTCTGATCGGCAAGACCTATTTCGGCTGGCGCGCGGTGGTGAGCGATCCCGCCGCCGTGCGGCGGGTGTTCCTCGATAATGCCGCCAATTACCGCAAGGACGCGATGCAGTTGCGCGTGCTGCGGCCGGGCCTGGGCAACGGCCTGCTGACCGCCGAGGGCGATACGTGGAAAGCCCAGCGGCGCGCACTCGCGCCCTTGTTCTCGCCGCGCCAGGTGGTCTCGTTCGCCCCCGCGATGCACCGGGTCGCGCGCGCGCATGTCGACGCCATCGCCGCCCATCGCGACGGCGCCGTGATCGCCGCCGACCAGGAAATGGGCCTCGTGGCGCTAAAGGTGCTGGAGCAGACGCTGTTCAGCCAGGGCCTCGCGCGCGAGGCGAGCCAGTTTCAGAAGGCGGTGACGCGCTATTTCGACACGATCGGCCGCATTTCTCCGCTCGATGTGCTCGGCGCGCCGGATTTCCTGCCCCGGCTCGGGCGCATCCGCGGCAAGGAATCGCTGGCCTTCTTCGCCGCCGCCGTCAACGACATCGTCGGCGCCCGTCGTGCGCTGATCGCCTCCGGCGCGAGCGCGCCGGAAGACCTGCTGACGCTGCTGCTGCGCGCCGCCGACCCGGAGACCGGGCGCGGCCTGTCGGAAGAAGACTTGCGCGCCAATATCGTCACTTTCATCGGCGCCGGCCACGAGACCACCGCCAATGCGCTGACCTGGACGCTCTATCTGCTGTCGCAGTCGCCAACGTGGCGCGCCCGGGTGGAGGCAGAGATCGACGCGCATTTCGACCCCTCGGATGAAACCGACCCGACCGAAAAACTTCCCGTGACCAAAGCCGTGTTCGAGGAGGCGATGCGGCTCTACCCCCCCGCCGCCAATCTCTCGCGCGAGGCGATCGCGGAGGATTGGCTCGGCGGCCATCGAATCCCCGCGGGAACAGTCGTCCTGATTCCGCCCTATGTGCTGCACCGTCACAAGACGCTATGGCGCAACCCCGACGATTTCGATCCCTCGCGCTTCCTGCCGGGCGAGCGGGAGAAGATCGACCGTTACGCCTACATCCCGTTCGGCGCCGGCCCGCGCGTCTGCATCGGTCAGGCCTTTGCGATGCAGGAGGGGCTGATCGTGCTGGCGCACCTCATCGGCCGCGTGCGGCTCGACCTGTTCCCCGGCCATCCCGTCGGCTTGCAGCAGCGCATCACGCTGCGGCCATCGCAAGGGATGCGCATGGTCTTGCGACCGCGAACGGCTCAGTAGCCGAACTTGTGGTAGCGTTCCTTGTCGGCCTCCGGCGTGACGGCCTCGGGATCGTAGCCGCTGGCGGCAAGCTCCTTCGCCGTCGCATCGCCCCCTCGCGCGGCGCGGTCGATATAGGCGCGGCTGGCGATCGCGTCCTGCGGCACGCCGCGCCCGCGCAGCAGGTCGAGCCCGTAATTGAAAGCGCCGAGCGAGGATCCGGTTTCGGCCAGCGTCCGGTCCCATTTGGCCGCCGCTTCCGGGTTCGACGGCTTGTCGTAGCCGTTCTCCTCCGTCCACGCCATCCAGGGCATCGCCCCGGCGACGCCGGCGTTAGCGCAAGCCTCGAAGATGCGACGCGCGGCGGGATGATTGCCCATCTTCGCGGCGGGATAGCCATACTGGCAAATCCGCCTGTCGAACGGCTTTTGGTCGAGTTTGGCGACCCAATAGTCGATCGTGAGTTGCTGCGGATTGAGTTCGCCGTCGGCGTCGGAGGCGGATTCGAGCGCGCAGGCAGGTGCGACGAGCAGGAGGCTCGCCGCAACAATGATCGTCGCCTTCGTCGCACGTCTCCCCGTGAATTCGGCGAGACTGTCGTGCGCGTACGAGGCCGTCAAGCTGACCTTAGGAGCGGTCGATCGAGAGCGGACCCGCGCCGGCGGCGGCGAGATAGAGGAAGATGAAGCAATAGAGCAGCGCCGCTTCGCCGAAGTTGATGGCCGGAAAGATCACGCCATTCGGGAGAACGTGACCGAGGAAAAAGGCGACGGCCATGAAGCCCGAAAGCACGAAGGCGACAGGCCGGGTGAACAGGCCAATGACGATCAGCGCGCCGCCAATCAGCTCCATGAAACCGGTGAAATAGAGCAATGGCGTGGGAATCTTGTCGAGGAACGGCAGGCCGGCGGGAAAACCAAGAATCTTGCCGGTGCCGTGTTCCAGGAAAGAAAGCCCTGTTGCAATCCGCAACACGGACAGAAGGATCGGCGCGTACGACGCCGGGATAATACTGAAATTCATGACGAACCCCTCCAGGACGAACGTCACGCGGCTAGCCGCGTGACGCGACATTCAGACGAATTTTGCAATCTGGTCGAACGTAAAGCGGGGGCTGCGCGGGAACAGTTTTGTCGCGTCGCCGTAGCCGATGTTGATGACGACGTTCGACTTCACATGTCCCTCGGGGAAGAACTCGGCGTCAACCTTGGAATTGTCGAAACCCGACATCGGCCCGGTGTCGAGCCCGACCGCCCGCAACGCGAAGATGAGATAGGCGACCTGCAACGTGCCATTCTGGAACGCGCTGCGCTTGGCGAAAGCCTCGTTGCCCGAAAACCACGACTTCGCATCGACATGCGGCATCAGGAACGGCAGGTGATCGTAGAACTTCTCGTCGAACGCGGTGATGGCGACCACCGGGGCCGCCGCGGTTTTGGCGCGATTGCCTTCCGACATCAGCGGTAGGAGCCGCGCCTTGGCCGCTTCCGACTTCAGGAACAGGACTCGCATCGGCGACTGGTTGGCGCTGGTCGGCCCCATCTTGGCAAGATCGACCGCTTGCTTCAGCAGGTCGTCGGACACCGGCTTGTCAAGAAAGGCGTTGTGGGTGCGCGCTTGCGTGAAAAGCTGCGCGAGGGTGGCGGCATCGACGATTTTCGGCTCGGGAACATGGGCATTCATGTGACAACCTCGATTTCGCTGCGATGCAGCAGACATGGACGCGCGCCCGCATCTTTGCAACTGACAAAAATGTGCTAACTTCTATCGGCGGAGGTGATGGATGTTCGACCCGCTGACCCTGGACCAGATGCGCGTGCTCGTCGCGGTCGCCGAAACCGGCAGCTTTTCCGCCGCCGCGCGAAAGCTCGGCCGTGTGCAATCCGCGATCAGCCAGGCCGTGCAGGCGATGGAGAGTGCGCTCCAACTGAAGCTGTTCGACCGCTCGCGAAAGACCCCCGTCCTGACCGACGTCGGCCGCGCGATGCTGGAGGACTCCCGCGCCGTGCTGGCGAAAACCCACGCCCTGCAGGCCCGCGCGCGCGGAATCCGCGACGATCTTGAGCCGGAATTGACGCTCGCCGTCGATGCTGCGTTTCCCATGCCGCTGCTGATTAAAAGTCTGATTTTGGGTGTTTTTCATAGCTTCGCATAGTGGTACAAACTGATGCCCATCAAGCTGAAAACGCTTGCTTTTATCCCTTCCGCGTGCAACATGCCGCAACATGGAAATCCGCCCTAGCGCGCCCCTTCGCGGTGCCAAATCGGTGCCACGCACACTCACTGAGTTGGCGATTAGAGCCGCTGAGTCGCCCTCTTCCGGCACGCTAACGCTCTGGGATGGGTCGCTCAAAAACTTCGGTTGCCGCATATCCGCAAAGGGCACGAAATCATTCATCGTGCTCGTGGCGAGCGGCCGCCGGCAGACCATTGGCCGGTTCCCCACCCTGTCTCTTGCCGAGGCGCGCGCCGCCGCAAAGCGCGCGCTTGCGGAGAAGACCCTCGGTAAGGTGCGACCGAACACGACCGGCTATCTCGCCGCCGTCGAAGAATTTCTCGCGCACAGCGAAGCGACGAACCGCCCGCGCACAGTTCTCGAATATAAGCGCCTGCTGACGACGCATTTCCCATTTGGTACGACGCGGCTTGCGGACATCACGAGCGAGCAGATCGAGAAGCGATTGAAGCCGCTTGGCGATCGGCCATCGGAACGACAGCATGCCTTCACCGCGATCAAGGTGTTTTTCAATTGGGCGCTGAAGCGCCGCTACGTGCACAGCAATCCGTGCGGCGCGCTCTTCGCCCCCGCAAAGACGGAAAGCCGCTCACGGGTACTATCCGACAACGAATTGCGCACGGTTCTGAAGAACGCTCGCGCCGAAGACGGCGCGTACGGAAAGATCGTCGAGCTCTTGATCCTCACCGGCCAACGTCGCGGTGAGATCGCTGCGCTGCAATGAGACTGGATTGATGAGAAGGAACGGATCATCACCTTGCCCGCGTCGCTCACCAAAAACAACCGCGAGCATATCTTTCCCTACGGCCCTCTGGTCGCCACCGTCCTGAAGGCAATTCCGCGCACCAGCGCGTACCTGTTCCCCGCCACCAAGCTGCGGCGCAAAGGTCAGCCCGTCACCGTTATTGCCGGATGGAACGGGCCGAAAGTCGCGCTCGACAAGCGCTGCAACATTTCCCCCTGGACGCTCCACGACCTCCGCCGCACCTTCGCAACGAACCTCGCCGCGCTCGGAACGCCAATCCACGTCACCGAGAAACTGCTCAACCACATTTCCGGCACCGTCTCCGGCGTCGCCGCGATCTACAACCGCCACGCCTATCTCGACGAGATGCGCGCGGCGATCGAGGCGTGGGAAAAGCGCTTGTCCTATATTCTCTCAGAGCACCATTCCGACGATTCCAACGCCTCACCGCCACCCTTTCTGCCACCTGAAAACATATATCAGGTGGCAGAAAGGGTGGCAGAAACCGTTTCCGCCACTTGCGGACGATAAACCACTGATTCCGCGCCAGTTCGCGATGCGCTTCGCGCCCGACCCAATAGCTTTTCTTCTGCCTTCGGACATCAGCGAGCCACGCACTCCGCCTATCGGACGTCGAAGCGGGAAAACCTATTGGGTCGGGCGCTCTTCGAGCACCACGACGAACTGGCGCGGACGGTTCCAACCGTTCCTTACCGCTCCCGAACAGTTCCCCCCAGCCCCACTTACCACTACGCCCAGCGCGCCGGAGCGGGGCACCTCATCCTACGGCTCCCGTTCGGTGACACATGGTAACGGCGATGATATCGTTCCTCCATGATCGCGACATTGAGGCGCGCCGACTCGGCGTCTACCGCGCCTCACGCGAGGAACTCGAAGGCATCGACGCCGGCCTCGCGGGTTTGAGGCAGGGGCGTGTTGCCAGCGCCCAGGCTGTAGTCGCCATGCGCGCACGCCTTCGCACCGTATGAGGAGCGACGATTCCGAAGTCGCACGCCATCGCCTTCCGTGCTAAGATTCGCCCATGACCAAGGTTTCGGACACACGGCAGCGCACCACCCTCATCCCCGTCACGACGATGGAGGAGGTCCCCGTGCTGTCCGCCGACGAGCGCGCCGAACTCGTCGCTTCGCTTGTCGAGGCCGAACGCGAGATCGCCGAAGGCCGCGGCGCGCCATACAACCGCGATGAAATGCGACAGCATTTTCTGCGCGGCTTGGAGGGGCGCAAGGGCTCGCCTTCTTCGAGCTAACCTATGCCGTATCGCATCGAACGAAGCCCGCGCTTTCTCGCGGACGTTGAAGCGTTCGGCGCTTATTGCAAGGCCTACAAAGCTGAATTCGCAGCCCGCCAGTTCGACCGCCTCGATTACGCGATCCGCGTGCTGATCGGTGAATCGCCGTCACGGTGGTCGCCGTTCATACATACCGGGCATCCGAGGCTTATTCCGTTGACTCAGGTTCGTCTATATGTAGTGGCTGGGAGCCACTGGGTGGCGCCGCGCTTTTCCTCGGATTTTCGCGTTTGATGATGTCCCAATAGCTCGCGGGCTCTTTTGTGGCGGCGAGCCCCAGC
>JANLPL010000070.1:0-12674 GCA_031367195.1 Bradyrhizobium sp. | reverse complement strand
CGCTGACTCGTCATGCCCGGGCTTGTCCCGGGCATCCACGCCGTCGAGCTTTCGCGCGGCTTGAGCAGATAGCCGCAACGTTGGAGGTAATTTTCCCGCGTCGTTGCAGCGGAGGGGCGTGGATGCCCGGGACAAGCCCGGGCATGACGGCGGTCAGTTGGCAAGGTCGCTGACGTCAGACTCCGCGCCAAAGCCCCGGATTCCCTTCGGCGCACTCCTCCCAAAGCCCCTTGACCCCCCGCATTAGTTATGCGACATAATCATTAAAACGGGGAGAGACGATGGCCGAGGACAGGAGCCCGCTGCGAATCGAACGCGACGGTCCCGTGCTGCTCGTCGGCATCGATCGGCCGGAAAAGCGCAACGCGCTCAACGACAAAACCATCGCCGCGCTCGACAAAACCTTCTCCAATCTCCCCGCCGACGCTGGCGCGGTGCTGATCCACGCCACCGGCCCCAACTTCTCCGCCGGGCTCGACCTCGGCGAGATCGCCGAGCGTGACGTGCATGAGGGCGTGCTGCATTCGCGCTCCTGGCACGCCTGTTTCGAGCGCATCGAGTTCGGCCCGCTCCCTGTCGTCGCCGTGCTGCGCGGCGCGGTGGTCGGCGGCGGGTTGGAGCTGGCCGCGACCGCGCATATCCGCGTCGCCGAACGCTCCGCCTATTACGCTTTGCCCGAGGGCCAGCGTGGCATTTTCGTCGGCGGCGGCGGCTCGGTCCGGCTGCCGCGCCTGATCGGCGTGTCGCGCATGGCCGATATGATGCTGACCGGGCGCGTTTACACGGCCGAAGAAGGCTCCCCGCTCGGCTTCGCGCAATATCTGGTCGAGGACGGCGCCGGCTATTCCAAGGGCCTCGCGCTGGCGCATAAGATGGCCGGCAACGCGCCGCTCACCAATTTCGCCGTGATTCAGGCGCTGCCGCGCATCGCCGAGGCCGATCCGCGCATCGGCTATGTCATGGAATCGCTGATGGCGGCGGTCGCGCAAGGCTCGGACGAGGCGAAAGCCCGCGTGCGCGCCTTTCTCGACAAACGCGCCGCCAAGGTCGAACGGCCGGATTGAGGAGGAAACGATGCTGTTCGGTCGCCTGACGCCGGTGGTTGACGCCCGTCCCGACGGCGTGACCTATGTCAGCGTCGCCGAGCCGCTGCCCGCCCATCCCGACAGCTGGATCGACCGGCTCGAACATTGGGCGCGCGCCGCTCCCGAGCGCCCGTTTCTCGCCGAGCGCGACGCTGACGGGGGCTGGCGCACGCTCACCTATGCCGACGCACTCGACAAGACGATGCGGATCGGTTCGTGGCTGCTGCAACGCGGCGCCAGCGTCGAGCGGCCGTTGCTGATCCTCTCCGGCAACAGCATCGAGCACGGGCTTCTGTCGCTCGGCGGCATGGCCGTCAATGCGCCGACCTGCCCGGTCTCGACCGCCTATTCGCTGGTCAGCCAGGACTTGAGCAAACTGAAGGGCGTTATTGACCTGATGACGCCGAGCCTCGCCTTCGCCGGCGACGCGCGCGCCTATTCCCGCGCGCTCGCGTTGGCGAAATCGCGCGACATCGGCCTGATCACAGGCGAAACCGCTCCCGGCGCGACGCCGTTCAATGCCCTGCTCGCGACCCCCATCTCGGCCGCCGCCCGCGCGGCGCGGGCCGCGCTGACGCCGGACTCGATCGGCAAATTCCTGCTCACCTCCGGCTCGACCGGCCACCCGAAGGCCGTCGTCAACACCCAGCGCATGTTGTGCTCCACGCACGAGATGCTGCGCGAGGCGCTGCCCTTCTTCAAGCACGAGCCGCCGGTGCTGGTGGAATGGCTGCCGTGGGCGCACACCTTCGGCTCCAATTCGAGCTTCGGCCTCATCCTCTACAACGGCGGCACGTTCTACCTCGACGAGGGCCGCCCGACCCCGGCCGGCATCGCCGCGACCGTGAACAACCTGCGGGAGATCGCACCGACGATCTTCTTCAACGTGCCCAAGGGTTTTGAGGAACTGCTGCCGCATCTTAACAGCGACGAGGCGCTGCGGAAGACATTCTTTTCGCGCGTAAAAATGTTGTTCTACGCCGGCGCCGGCCTCAGCCAACCCATATTTGACGGCTATCGCGAATTGTCCGCCCGCGTCACCGGCCAGCCGCTGCCCTGGACCACCTCGCTCGGCTCGACCGAGACAGGCCCCGGCGCCCTCGTCAACGTGCAGGGCCTCAGCCGACCCGGCCTGGTCGGCGTACCGCATCGCGGCGTCGAACTGAAACTCGTCCCCAACGGGACCAAACTGGAATGTCGGCTGCGCGGCCCCAACATCACGCCCGGCTACTGGCGCCGACCCGATCTCACTAAGGCCGCCTTCGACGAGGAAGGCTTCTATCAGATCGGCGACGCGCTGAAGCTCGCCGAACCCGGCGACTGGGACGCCGGCTTCGTGTTCGACGGTCGCGTGTCGGAGGATTTCAAGCTCGCCACCGGCACCTGGGTCAGCGTCGGCCCGCTCAGAATCGCTGTCCTCAACCAATTCGAGCCACTGGCGCAGGATGTCGTGATCGCCGGGCAGGATTGCGACGACGTCGGCGCGCTGGTGTTCCCCAATTTCGCGACGCTTGCGCAAATCGCGCCGGAGCTGCCACCGCAAGCCGCCGTGCACGATTCCCGCGTGAAGGCTGCATTCGCAGAAAAGCTGCGCGCCATGGCCGCCGCTTCGACTGGCTCCTCCACGCGCGTGACGCGGCTCGCGCTGCTGACCGAGCCGCCCTCGATTGATCGCGGCGAGGTGACCGACAAGGGCTCGCTCAACCAGCGCCTGCTGCTGGTGAATCGGAAGGCCGACGTGGACGCGCTGTACGGTCGCAATACGGGCGACAATGAAGTTCGGCTGTCATAGGAGCAAATGAGATGAACATCCAGGGCGTAGCGGCGATTGTCAGCGGCGGCGGCTCAGGTCTCGGGCGCGCCACGGCGGAGGCTTTGGCGGCCAAGGGCGCGAAAGTCGCCGTGTTCGACATCAACCAGGCGGCCGCGGAGGAGGTCGCGCGCGCGCTCGGCGGCGCGGCATTCAAATGCGACGTATCCGACGCCGCTTCGGCCGAGGTGGCGGTCGCGGCGGCCGAGGCCGCGCATGGCCCCGCCCGCATCCTCGTCAATTGCGCCGGAATCGGCACGGCCAAGCGCGTGGTTGGGCGCGACGGCGCCCAGCCGCTCGCCGACTTCCAGCGCGTGATCAACGTCAATCTGGTCGGTTCGTTCAACCTGATCCGCCTCGTCGCGGCCTCGCTCGCACGCGCTGAAACCCTGCCTGACGGCGAGCGCGGCGTGATCGTCTCCACAGCTTCGGTCGCGGCCTACGAAGGCCAGATTGGACAAGCCGCCTATTCCGCCTCCAAGGGCGGCGTGATGGCGATGACGTTGCCGATCGCGCGCGAATTGGCGCAGTTCAACATCCGCGTCAACACGATTGCTCCCGGCATTTTCCTCACGCCGATGCTGCTCGGCCTGCCGCAGGAGGCGCAGGACTCGCTCGGCCGCTCGGTGCCCAACCCCGCCCGGCTCGGCAAGCCCGAGGAATACGCCGCGCTGGTCGTGCATATCTGCGAAAACGCCTATCTCAACGGCGAGACGATCCGCCTCGACGGCGCGCTGCGCATGGGCCCTCGCTGATGTTTTCCAACCGACGCACGGTCCATATCGAATGGGGCGACTGCGACGCCGCCGGCATCGTGTTCTATCCCCGCTATTTCCAGATGTTCGACGCCTCGACGCATTATCTGTTCGAGGCGGCGGGCTGGAAGAAATCGGACCTGCGCGCGAAGTTCGACATGATTGGTTTTCCCATGGTCGATACGCGGGCGAAGTTCCTGATCCCCTCCAGCTACGGCGACGACATCGTCATAGAGACCCGCGTCGCCGCGATCCGCAATTCAAGCTTCGACATCGAGCATCGCGTGTACAAAGGCGAACAACTCGCCATCGAGGGGTTCGAGACCCGCGTCTGGTCAGGCGCGCACCCGGAAGATCCCAACCGACTCAAGGCGCGCAAGATCCCAGACGAAGTCGTAAGACGGTTGAGCGAGCCGCGCGATGGTTGAGACAGACGAAGCGATCCGGCTCGGCTTACTCGATCAAGCCGTGGGTTATCTGTTGCGCCGCGCGCAGCTCGCCGTGTTCGAGGATTTCGCGCGCCGCTTCGCCCCGTTCGATCTCACCCCCGCGCAATTCTCCGCCCTCGTCGCCATCCGAGAGAATCCGGCGCGGCGTCAGTCCGAGATCGCCGCCGCGCTCGGCGTGCAGCGGCCCAATTTCGTCGCGCTGATGGACGAACTGGAGCGGCGCGGCCTGGCCGAGCGGCTACGCTCCGGCGCCGACCGGCGCGCCAATGCGCTGCAACTGATGCCGGCAGGCGCCGCGCTGCTTGACCGCGCGCAGGCGGCTCAGGCTGCGCAGGAGGCAGCGATTCGCGAACTGCTCGGCGAGCCCGAGCGACGTCGTTTGGTTGAAACGCTCGAACGTCTGAGCAAGCTCTAGAGCCAACACGGGAGGAAGACCATGAACCGAAGAGAGATTTTGCTGGGCGGCGCCGCTTTGGCGTTAACCCCGCGCCTCGCCCGCGCGGCGGGCCTGAAGCCGCTGAAGATCGGCGTGATGAACGACATGTCGGGCGTCTATGCTGATTATCAGGGCATCGGTTCGGTGATCGCGGCGCAACTCGCGGTCGACGATTACGCCAGCAAACTTGGGCTTACCGTGGAGATCGTCTCCGCCGACCATCAGAACAAGCCCGACATCGGCGCTGCGATCGCGCGCAAATGGATCGACGAGGACCACGTCGACGTCATCATGGACCTGCCCAATTCCGCGGTCGCGCTCGCCGTGCTCTCGGTCGCCACCGAGAAAAACAAGGCCGTGATTGGTTCGGGCGCGGGCTCCTCCGTGATGACGGGGCCGAAGTGCTCCAAAGACTTCGTTCACTGGACCTATGACACCTACGAAGTCGGCCATGCGCTCGGCCACGCCGCGGTCGCGCAAGGCGGCAAGACCTGGTATTTCATCAGCGCGGACTACGCCTTCGGCAAGGATTTGCGCGACAATTGCGCGCAAGCGGTCGAGGCCGCCGGCGGCAAAATTCTGGGCGACGCGCGCCATCCCCTCAACACCGCCGATATGTCCAGCTTCATCCTGCAGGCGCAGGCCTCGGGCGCCGACGTGATTGCTCTGGCCAACGCCGGCGGTGATCTCAACAATGCGCTCAAGACGGCGCATGAGTTCGGCATCACCCCGAAGCAGAAGCTCGCCACCTTCGTGCTCAACATCACCAACATTCCCAGCCTTGGCCTTGGCCCCACCGCCGGCGCCTTGATTGCAACGCCGTTCTACTGGGACTTCAACGAAGGCACGCGCGCCTTTTCCAAGCGGTTCCAGGAAAAAGACCCCAAGAAGTTCATGCCCAATGACATGCAGGCGGGCATGTACGCCGCGACCGCGCATCTGATGAAAGCCTATGCTGAATTGAAGAGCGCGGACGACGGGATCAAACTGGTCGGCGCGATGAAGGCGATGCCGACCGACGATGCGCTGTTCGGCAAGGGCAAGATCCGCGAGGACGGGCGCCACCTGCATTCCGTCTATCTGATGTCGATCAAGTCGCCGGCGGAATCAACCGGCCCTTGGGACGCGTTCAAGATGATCTCGGCCATCGCGCCCGAGGACGCGTTCCGCCCGCTCGACAAGGGCGGCTGTCCGTTCATCAAGGCCTGAGACTCAGGCGCGGCCCGCATCCGATCCATGCCGCGCCTGTCGCGCGCGCAGGATCGCGATGGCGAACAAAGCCATCGCGATGACGCCGAACGAGACGCCGGTGGTGGCGGTGCCCAATGCGTAAATCTCGGGCGTCGTCACCGTCGTGGTCAGCCCTTGCAATTCCATCGGCAGCGTATTGTGCTCGCCCATCACCTGGCTGGAGCGCGCGATCTCGTCCCACGACAGCGTGAAGCCGAACAGACCGACGCCAACCAACGACGGCAGGATGATCGGCAGGATCACATAGCGCAAGCTCTGCCACGGCGTCGCGCCGAGATCGCGCGCGGCCTCTTCGTAGCGCCCGTCGAAGCGATTGAAGATCGCGAACATCACCAACAGACCGAACGGCAGCGTCCAGGTGAGATGCGCGCCAAGGCCCGAGGTGAAATTACCCAGCGATGTCTGGAAGCCGTCGGCGAGCCACGCGGGTCCGTGCTGTTTGATGAGATCGTCAATCAGCCGGAACTCCAGCGCGATGCCGAGCGAGGTGACGATCGAGGGCACGATCAGGCTCGCCACAGTGACATAAAACAACAGGTCCGAACCGACGAAGCGCTTGCGAAACGCGAGCCCCGCCAGCAGCGAAAGAACGACGGTGAGGATCATCACGACGAGGCCAAGCGCCAGCGAGCGCTTGAACGCGCCCGCTATGTCGACGATGCCCCCGCCCGCCCATAATTTCCCGAACCAATGCACCGACACCCCGTTCAGCGGAAAGGTGAGACCGCCGGTCGGGCCCTGGAACGAAAGGATGAAAATGACGATGGTCGGACCATAGAGGAACAGCACGAACAGCGCGAAGAAGAGGCTCAGGGCGTAGAAGGCGGGCGAGCGTCCCTCGTTCATCGCTCACAATTCCTTGCGAATGTCGACGATGCGATTGAGCACCCCGATGATGAGCATGGTCGCGCCGAGCAGGATCACCGCATTGGCGGCGGCGGGCGGGAATTGCAGCGCGCTCAACCGTGTCTCGATCGCCTTGCCGGCGGAAGCGATCTGTTGCCCGCCCATCACGCCGAAGGTGATGAAATCGCCCATCACGATGGTGACGACGAAGATCGAGCCGATCGCGATGCCCGGTTTCGACAGCGGGATGATGACATTGGTCAGCATCTGCCAGCCGCTCGCCCCGCCGTCGTAGGCGGCCTCGATCAGATGGCGGTCGATCCGCATCATCGAATTGAAAATGGGGGCCACCATGAAGAAGGAGAACAGATGCACGAAGGCGAGCGCGACCGAGAATTGCGAATAGAGCAACCACTCCACCGGGCGGTCGACGATATGGCCGCCCACCAGCATCTGATTGACCAGCCCGTTGCGCCCGAGCAGCGGAATCCACGACACCATGCGGATCACGTTCGAGGTCCAGAACGGGATGGTGCAAACAAGAAACAGCACCATCTGCGTCGTCTGGGTGCGGATGTGAAAGGCGAGGAAATAGGCGACGGTGAAGCCGATGACGAGCGTCAGCGCCCAGACGATCAGGCAGAATTTGGCCGTCGAGAGGTAGGTTTTGAAGATCGTGCAGAGATCGGGCAGCTTGGTCAGGCAACCCTCGAAGCTATCGGTGTAGCTGCGCGTGATGAAGGCCGGCATCATCTGGTAATCGTTGTAATCCCAGAAGCTGACAATCACGACCAGGATCAGCGGCACGATAAAGAACGCGGCGAACACCAGCCCGAACGGCGCCGCTTGCAGCCAGCCGGGAACGCCGAAACGGTCGAGATTGCGTGAGGACATGCTAAGCCTTCAGATCAAACGACACGTCGGCGGCGTCATGCCCGGGCTTGTCCCGGGCATCCACGTCGCGCCGCTCCACGGATGGCTCTCAACGACACGAGTCTCCTGCAATCGAGTCTGCGCTCGACCGGGTGGATGGCCGGGACAAGCCCGGCCATGACGTCGCCTTCATCTCACGCCGCGATGAACTCGTTCCACTTGCGGACCATATAGTCGTTCTCGTCCATCACGGCGTTCCAGCATGCGACACTGCCCATGCGGTCGTCGTAGGAGCCGCCGTCGCGCACCGCGCCGGCTTTTTCCAGCAGCGAACCGTCGGGCGCGTGAATGTCCTTCTCCGCCTTTTTGCCTTCCATCCAATAGGCCCATTCATAGGGCTCCATATTCGACTTCGCGGTCGACAGCACCGCGGAATAGTAACCCTGCCGGTTCAGATAGGCGCCGGCCCAACCGGAGAGATACCAGTTGACGAATTCATACACCCATTCCTGCTGCTTCGATGTCGTGCCCTTCGACATGCAGAAGCCCGACGCCCAGGAGCGATAGCCTTCCTTCAGCGGCTGGAACACGCACGGGATGCCTTTCGAGCGCACCGCGGTCACCGCCGGCGACCACATCGACTGGATCACCGTTTCGCCCGACGCCATCAGATTGACGCTCTCGTTGAAGTCCTTCCAGAACGCGCGGAACTGACCGGCCTTCTTGGCCTCCGTCAGCACGGCCATCGTCATGTCGATCTCGGCTTTAGTCATGTTTCCCTTGTCGGGATATTTGTATTTGCCCGTCGCCTCGACCACCATCGCGGCGTCCATGATGCCGATCGAGGGAATGTTGAGGATCGCCGCCTTGCCCTTGAACTCGGGGTTCAGCAATTCGGCCCAGGAGCTGATCGGCCGCTTGATCAGATCGGGGCGGATGCCGAGCGTGTCGGCGTTGTAAACGGTGGGGATCAGCGTCACCCATTGCGTCGGCGTCTTCGAGAAGTTCGACGAGTGCTCGCCCTCTACGAACATCACCTTCTTTGGAGCCGTGCCCTGGTCGCCGATCACTTTGCCATTGGGCAGCTGGCCCTTGGTGAAGATCGGCGTGATATTGTCGAATTCCTTGATCTTCTTGGCGTCCATCGCCAGGATGTTGCCCGAGGGCACCAGCTTCTTCAGGCTGAAATATTCGGTGTCGAGAATGTCGAACGAGTTCGGCTGCGTGATGACGCGCTTGGTCACGTCGTCGGTGGTGGCGACGATGTTCTGGATCGTGATTCCGGTCTCGGCCTTCACCCTCTTGGTGATGTCGTCGGATTGGTTGACGGCGGTCCCGAGATAACGCAGGATTTTCTCCTCCGCCGCCCACACCGCAGGGGCGGGGAACGAGCCGAGCGCGCTGGCCGCGACGACCGCGCCGCCCTTCTTGATGAGATCGCGGCGCGAGACGCCGGTCGAAATATCGTTGCTGTCGGTCACTGGTGACATCCTCCTCACAATCCCCTCAACCTTCAGGTCGAGGGGGAAACTGGTTGAACATCGGCCTCGCTCCAGACGAGACCGACCTGGTCGCCGACAGCGACCGGCGCGCTCAGGAAATCCGCGTCGCCGAGCACCGCCGAGAGATCGCTGGCGCCGCCGCCCTCCAGCGCGATGGCGTAGGAGGCGCCCTGATATTCGACGCCGGTGACGGTCGCCGCAAGCCGCGCCTGGCCCTCGCGCGCGAACCGGACCCGGTCTGCGCGCACCGCGATCAGGCCGCCGGGGGTGCGGATCACATTATGGCCGCCGAGAAAGCGGGCGACGAATTCGGTCGCGGGCTTTTCAAACACCTCGCGCGATGAGCCCGCCTGTTCGATTTTGCCCTTGTTCATCACGACGATCAGATCGGCCAGCGCGAGCGCCTCGTCCTGGCCGTGCGTGACATGGATGAAGGGGATGCCGAGCTGGGTCTGCAACCGCTTCAGCTCAATCCGCATCCTAACGCGCAGGAATGTGTCGAGCGCCGACAGCGGCTCGTCGAGCAGCAGCACGCGCGGCTCGGTGATCAGCGCGCGCGCCAGCGCCACGCGCTGCTGTTGCCCGCCCGAGAGTTGCGCCGGCACGCGCTCGGCGTAGGGCGTCATCGCCACGAGTTCGAGGAACCCCATCGCCCGCGCGCGCCGCTTCGCCTTCTCCACGCCGCGCATTTTCAGCGAGAACGCGACATTATCGACGCAGGTGAGATGGGGAAACAGCGCGTAGCTCTGGAACATCATCGCCGTGCCGCGCTTGGCCGGCGGCAGCACGGTCACATTCTGGTCGCCCATCAGAATGTCGCCGGCGCTGACGCTCTCGTGGCCCGCGATCATCCGCAGCGTCGAGGTCTTGCCACAGCCGGACGGCCCGAGCAGGCAGCAATAGGCCGCCGCCGGCACCCGCAAATCCACCGCATCGACCGCCAGGGTCGCGCCGTAGAGTTTCGAGACCTTGACCAGTTCCAGATTTCCCGCCGACGCCATGTACCCCCGCTCGTGCTGACCCAGGCTGGGCAGCAAGGCCTATGCCAGCCGCCCCGCCCCCTCAGCGCCGGCGCATCGTAGCGCGGTGTCAACATGGCGCCTAGTTTGTAGGCGCCGATTGTGCGAAGCTTTGGCAAATATTTTCTCAGCCCGCCGCCGCGCTTGCGCTTGCCGGCGAGAGGCTCGATCTAGGGAGAATGTCGAAAACCCCGCTTTCGATCCTCGATCTCGCTCCCGTTCGGCAGGGCGATACGCCCGGCGACGCGTTGCGTAATTCGCGCGACCTCGCCCGCCATGCGGACAAGTGGGGATATACAAGGTATTGGCTGGCCGAGCACCACAACATGGTCGGCATCGCCAGCGCCGCGACGGCTGTGGCGATCGGCTATGTGCTGGAGGGCGCCCCGCGCATCCGCGTCGGCGCCGGGGGCATCATGCTGCCCAATCACTCGCCGCTGGTGATCGCCGAGCAGTTCGGCACGCTGGAGTCGCTTTATCCCGGCCGGGTCGATCTCGGCCTGGGGCGCGCGCCGGGCACCGACCAGCTCACCTTGCAGGCTTTGCGACGCTCGCCCGAGGCGGCGCAGGATTTTCCCCATGACATAATGGAGTTGCAGGCGCTGTTCGGCGAGCCGGCCCCGCATCAGAAGGTGCGCGCGGTGCCGGGGGCCGGGCTGAAGGTGCCGCTTTGGATTCTCGGCTCCAGTCTGTTTGGCGCGCAACTCGCCGCCATGCTCGGCCTGCCCTTCGCCTTCGCCTCGCATTTCGCGCCCGAGGCGCTGAAGCCGGCGCTCGAAGTCTATCGCGAAAAGTTCGCGCCCTCGGAGCAATTGGCGCGTCCGTATGCGATGGTCGGCTGCAACGTGATCGCCGCCGATACGGCGGCGCAGGCGCGGCGGCTGTTCACCTCGCCGCAGCAGAGTTTCGTCAATCTCGTGCGCGGCACGCGCGGCCAGCTTAGGCCGCCGATCGACGACATCGAGACCTACTGGACGGCGCCGGAAAAGGCGCATGTCTCGCGCATGTTGGCCTGCTCCTTCGTCGGAACGGGCGCTGAGGTGGCGGACCGGCTGCACGGCTTCATCGCAAAAACCGGCGCGGACGAGCTGATCGTCGCGGCGGCGATCTACGATCACGCGGCGAGGCTGCGGTCCTATGAGATATTGGCGCAGGCGATGGGGTAGTGGCGGAGCGCGAATGACCTGCTGGCGCCGCACTGGCCGAGGCAAGCCGCCCGTTTCGAATTGCAATCCTGCGTTGCAAAATATCCCAGAGTAGCGGCGCCTTCGCCACACCTGCGAAGTTTTTGCCCTTAGACTAGGCGCCTAGCCCAAATTGTGGATTGTACCGTTCGCATACGAACCTTAGGTTGGGGGTTGGATATCGCGGAATCCATATCCCCATCCGGGAGTCTTATGTTGCTCAACAGCACCTATCAGTACCAGATCTACGAGATGGCCCATGCCGCGCTGGCCCCGGCCCGCGCCTTGTCCGACGCGGCGCATTTCGTGTTCCGCAATCCCTTCAATCCGATGACGTCGACGCCGTTCGGCCGCAACGTCGCCGCCGGCGCCGAATTGTTCGAGCGCATGACGCGGCGTTACGGCAAGCCGATCTTCGGCCTCAACACGGTGCAGGTCGACGGCGTCGAGCACGAGGTGCTGGAGGAGGTCGTCTGGTCGCGTCCGTTCTGCAACGTCCGGCATTTCGTGCGCCCGACCGTGCCCAATCACGAGACGCAGCCCTCGCTGCTGATCGTGGCGCCGATGTCGGGCCATTACGCGACGCTGCTGCGCGGCACGGTCGAGGCGTTTTTAGCCACCCATCGCGTTTACATCACGGACTGGGCCGATGCGCGCCTCATCCCGCTTAGCCTGGGACAGTTCGATCTCGACGACTATATCGACTATCTCAGAGAGATTCTGAAGGCGCTCGGGCCGGGCGTGCATACGTTGGGCGTGTGCCAGCCCGCCGTGCCGCTGCTCGCCGCCGTTTCGCTGATGGAAGCCGAGGGCGACCCCTGCGCGCCCGCCACGATGACGCTGATGGGCGGCCCGATCGACACCCGCAATAGCCCGACCGCCGTCAATCAGCTCGCGGAGCGGCGCGGCGTCGAATGGTTCCGCAAGAATTGCCTGCAAACCGTGCCGTTCCCCTATCCCGGCTTCGGCCGGCAGGTCTATCCCGGCTATCTCCAGCTTTCCGGCTTCATGGCGATGAACATCGACCGCCACGTCAATGCACATATGGATATGTTCCAGCACCTCGTCAAAGGCGACGGCGATTCGGCCGAGAAGCATCGCGAGTTCTACGACGAATATCTCGCCGTGATGGACCTCACCGCCGAATATTACATGCAGACGATCGAGACCGTGTTCGTGCGTCATCAACTGCCGAAGGGCGAGATGCGCCATCGCGGCGAGTTGGTCGATCCGGGCGCGATCCGGCGCTGCGCCGTGATGACAGTCGAGGGCGAGAAGGACGACATCTCCGGCGTCGGCCAGACTTTTGCGACCCACGCGCTTTGCGCCAACGTCCCGCCTGAGCGCAAGCGCCATTATTTGCAGCCCAATGTCGGGCATTACGGCGTGTTCAACGGCTCGAAGTACCGCACGGAGATCGCGCCGCGCATCGCCGCCTTCCACGCCGAAATGACCGCCTGATTT
>JANLPL010000064.1:0-9486 GCA_031367195.1 Bradyrhizobium sp. | reverse complement strand
GAAATTGTAGTCGTCGCTCTCGATGTCCGGCCCCTCGGCGACCGCAAAACCCATGTCGGCGAAGATCGCCGTCACCTCGTCGAACACCTGACTGATCGGGTGGATGCGGCCGGTCTCGATCCCGGCCGGGCGGACGGGCAGCGTCACGTCGAGGCTTTCCGCCTTCAACCGCGCGTCGAGCGCCGCGGCTTTCAGCAGCGCGCGTCGCTGGCCGAGCGCCTGGGTCGCCTCGTCCTTCAGCGCATTGATGGCGGCGCCGGCGCCGCGGCGCTCGTCGGGCGACATATTGCCCAGCGTGGCGAGCAGGGCGGAGATCGAGCCCTTCTTGCCGAGCGCGCCGACGCGCACGCCCTCAAGCGAAGCCTCATCGCTCGCGGCGGCGACGGCGGCCAAAATTTCGTCACGCAAGGCGGAGGGGTCGGACATGGCTCGCTCGCAGAGCTGGCGCGGCTATAGCTCCGCGGCTTGCCGTCCCCTCTCCCCGCGTGCGGGGAGAGGGAAAGGGTGAGGGGCTTTACGCCGCCTTGGGCAGGTGGAGCTTGGCCTTCTCGACGATGGCGGCGAACGCCGCCGGCTCGGTGATGGCGAGATCCGAGAGAACCTTGCGATCCACCTCGATGCCCGCGCCGATCAGGCCGGCGATGAAGCGGGAATAGGTCAGGCCTTGCTCACGCACGGCCGCGTTGATGCGCTGAATCCACAAGGCGCGGAACTCGCGCTTGCGGTTCTTGCGGTCGCGGTAGGCGTATTGCATCGACTTATCGACCGCGGCCTTGGCGGCGCGGATCGTGTTCTTGCGGCGGCCGAAGAAGCCCTTGGCGGCCTTGAGAACTTTCTTATGTTTGGCGTGGGCGGTTACGCCGCGTTTTACGCGAGCCATGGTTCAAATCTCCGGGAAGGAAAAGGGGTCAGCCGTTCGGCAGGAAGAACTTCTTGACGTTGTCGCCGTCGGTCTTGAACAGCACATTGGTGCCACGCAGATTGCGGATCTGCTTGGTGCTGCGCTTGATCATGCCGTGGCGCTTGCCTGCGTGGGCGTAAACGACTTTGCCGGTCCCGGTGATTTTGAAGCGCTTTTTGGCGCCCGATTTGGTCTTCAACTTGGGCATTTGGCTCTCCCGGGCGTTACCGCCCTGTGGCTGGAAACGGCGCCTCACGACGCCGCTCGCGTGGATTCACGCGAAAAAGAAACGCCACGGCAGCCCAGCCGGGCGGTTCTTTGGGTCGCGGGCTCATACAGGATAAGGACGGGCGATGGCAAGGCCCGTTCCGGCTACAATCGCACGCCCGCCAAGAGAGCGCGAAGGACGCGCTGGCGCGCCTCACGCGTCGTTCCAGGGGCGGAAATGCTTGCTGAGTTTCAGCCCCTGGCCCTGATAGTTCGAGCCGCCGATGGCGCCGTAGAGCGCGTCCGCGGCGCCGGACAGCGGCTCGAACACCAAACGGCCGATCGGTTGGCCGTCCTCAAGCAAGAACGGCACGTCGCGGCCGCGCACTTCCAGCACGGCCTTCGCGCCTGGCGCCCCCGAGGGGGTCCAGCCGAAGCCGGGATCGAAAAAGCCGGCGTAGTGGACGCGGAACTCGCCCAGCGCAGGGTCGATCGCCGCCATTTCGGCGGCGAGATCGGCGGGAATGCGCATCCGCTCGCGCGAAGCCAGGATGTAGAACTCGTCGGGGTCGAGGATCAGCCGACCCCGCCCACGCGCCCGGATCGGCTCCCAGAAATCTTCCGCCGCATAGGCGCCGGGGCGGTCGATGTCGATCACGCTGCCGTTCTTGATCGCTCGGAAGCCGACGATGGCCCCCTCCGCGCCGGCCAGCCCGACATGGACCACGAGGCCGTCACGCAATTCCAACACCGCATCAACGAGCGCGGCGGCCCCGTGGCGGGCGCGCAAGTCCACGTCGGCGAGCACGGCGCGGCCGGGGCCGCGCAGGCGAAGCTGGTTGAGACGCGAACCCTCGCGGACCCGCACCGAAAAGCTGCGCGGCGAGATTTCCACCCAGAGCGGGCCGTGGTAGCCGGCCGGGGCCTCGTCGAAGGCGGCGCCATGGTCGACGATAAGCCTGGTGAAAATATCGAGCCGGCCGGTCGAGCTTTTCGGGTTGGCGGCGCCAGCCAGCGTCTCCGGCAGGGCGAGCCGCTCGCTTAAGGGGGCGACATAGACGATGCCTTTCTCCAGCACCGCGCCTTGGCCTTCGAGCGAAATGCGCTCGGGCGAGAGGCTTTCGAGCCGTTCGCGCACTTTGGCTCCGCGTCCGGGCAGAAAACTGGCGCGCAGGCGGAACGCCTCTTTGCCGAGCCGCAGATCGAGGCTCGCGGGCTGGATCTGCGAGGGCTCGATCATCCGCTCGGCGGCGATGGCGCCGCTGGCGATCAGCGCAGCGACGCCGGGGCGGGGGAGGAGGCCGGACAAGGACGACATGCGCCGTCCTATATCGCCTTTTGTACGCGAGCAAAGCGGCGGCCCGTTGACGGGCTCAGGCGGGGGCCGTATGACAATCGCGAACCCGTGGTCATTTGAGCCGGTCGGCTTGCCGCCACGTTAAACAAAGGGCTAAAAGATCGGGATTTCCTGGCAAATCCGGATCTTGCGGCCTGTCTGGAGCTTGGCCATGGTCTCTCCCCGCAAGACCCGCGACCCGCAGACTTTGCGGCCCGCCACTCGCCTCGTCCACGGCGGCTCGATGCGCTCGCAATTCGACGAGACGTCGGAGGCGATGTTCCTGACGCAGGGTTATCTCTACGACACGATGGAGATCGCGGAAGCGCGCTTCAAGGGCGACGCGCCGGGCTTCATCTATTCGCGCTTCTCCAATCCGACGGTGGCGATGTTCGAGCAACGCATGGCGCTGCTCGAAGGCGCGCAGGCGGCGCGCGCCACCGCCAGCGGCATGGCGGCGGTGACGGCTTCGCTGATGGGGCAGGTGAAGGCGGGCGATCACGTCGTCGCGGCCAAGGCCTTGTTTGGCTCCTGCCTCTATGTCGTCGAGGAACTGCTGCCGCGCTTCGGCGTCGCCTCGACGCTGGTGGACGGGAGCGATCTGGACGCTTGGGCGAAGGCGATGCGGCCCAACACCAAAACCGTGTTTCTGGAGAGCCCGACCAATCCGACGCTGGAGGTGATCGACATCGCCGCCGTCGCCGAAATCGCGCACAAAGCCGGGGCGACGCTGGTGGTGGACAATGTGTTCGCCACGCCCCTGTTGCAGAAGCCGCTCGCGCTCGGCGCCGATTGCGTCGTCTATTCCGCGACCAAACATATCGACGGACAGGGGCGCACGCTCGGCGGCGTGATCCTGGCCAGCGAGGCGTTCATCGCGACTCATATCCACAATTTCCTGCGCCAGACCGGCCCGAGCCTGTCGCCGTTCAACGCCTGGGTGATGCTGAAATCGTTGGAGACGATGCCGGTGCGGGTCGCCGCGCAGACGCGCTCGGCCGAGCGCATCGCTGACTTCCTGGGCCAGCATCCCCGCGTCAGCAAAGTGCTCTATCCCGGCCGGCCCGATCATCCCCAATATGAGATCGCGGCTAAGCAGATGTCGGGCGGCGGCACGCTGGTCGCGTTCGAGATCGAGGGCGGCAAGCCGAGCGCGTTCGCTTTCGCCAATGCGCTCTCGATCATCGGCATCTCCAACAATCTGGGCGACGCCAAGAGCCTGATCACCCATCCCGAGACGACGACGCATCAGCGCCTGAAGCCGGAGCAGCGCGCCGCGCTCGGCATCGGGCCGGGGCTGCTGCGGCTTTCGGTCGGGCTGGAGGATGTGGAGGATCTCGTCGAGGATATTGGGCGGGCGCTGGAGGTCGGGGCCACGGGTTGAGTTGCTGCGAGTGTTATAGGCAGGACACATTCTCGGTCCGGGCGGCGTCGCCGGAAGCGGCTTGCCGCCCTTCTCGTGCAGCCGCACCCACCAGCGGTTGCCTCGGGGCTATAGTCCTCGACGTTCATGTGCAGCGCCGCCGCGACTGCCAGAAAACAAGCCTGTCTCCCGTTCAGGGCGAACCCGTCTCCGCCGAACCGTAAGCCTCATTCCACGGAAAAGATTTTTAACCGTCGGAGAGCGCGAGCCCGGAAAATGGCCGAAGTCTCGGATTGAGCGTCTCCGGCGCGCAAGTTTTGCACGCGACGCGCCTAACCCACGCAAAGCTCGTAGGGTTTCAGAAAAACTGAAAACCGTCTCAAATCTTAGGACCAGTTGGTGGAGCACGCAGTCCGCCCGAACCGGTCTCCGCGCGAGAATTCCCAGGTAACAGGGAAAATACAGGGAATTTCGACGCGAAACGGCCGCGCTGGACCGCAAAGGCCGCGATTAGCGCCGCTATTTCAAGGGATTGGCTACAAATTCCCTACTCATTCGAACAGGGAATTTGGTTCCCGGAGCAGGGTACCTCTTGCGCCGGATCAGGGAACGCCGCATCGCAATCTGGGAAATGACGACAGCGCCGGTCTGAGTAACGGGCGCAGAGCGTTCGCGCGATCTGGCCGCGGCGCCTCAGACGAGATCACGGAGCCTGCTCGGCGCGAACCGCTATTCTTGCAAGTCCTCATCGCTGTCGTCGATGACGAGGAGGGTCATTGAATATCCGCCACTCTGACGCAGCGTTTGGGCGACGAGAGGAATGCCTGCCGATCGGATGAGCCAGTCCCGCGCGTCGACCTCCACGTAAGCCGACACCCCGGCTGTGTCGCAGGGGTCCGAAAAGTCGAGCAAGCGCTCACCCCGCCCGCAAGAGACGAACGGGAATTCGCGGTGGCGCTCTACGTAACGGACGACGCCAGCGGCGCTGAACACCAGCGCCGCCGGCCTGTCGTGCAATTCGACGTATCGACGCGCCGCGGCCTCCCGGCTGATCTCCAGCCTCTCCGCCAGTTTCAAGACCTTCTCCAGATCAGGCAGGCCGTAAAGCAAGGGGCGGACGAGCCGGAACGGCGCAAGGAGCCCTATCGCAAACCGGTTCGCCTGGAACTCATGAACAACATGGCGGGGAGTTGACGTCGAGCCCTTGCGCCAACCGAGCCGCAGCTCGGAGCGAGAACAGGAGAAGCCTCCGCTCGGATGCTTCGGTTCGTGCCAGAGATTGAGGAAATGTCCCAATTCGTGCGCCAGGGTGAACCGTCGCCGCTCGGGACTCGACTGGCTGTTGACGACAATGGCCCCGGTGTTGCGGTCGGACGTCGTCACCAGCGCGCCCTCCAAACCGACAAGCGGGTGCTCGCGGATGTCCACAATGTCGAGCGCCCCGGCGATCTCGGAGACCGGAACCGGACCACACTTATGGCCGAGTTGCGCGTGGATCGCCGCCGCAAGGCGCTCCGGATTGGGCCCGGCCTCTTCGATCTCCATGCGGTCGAGGGGCGACACGCGCGCTATCCCGCGCCGCTCTCTGTTTTCCGGCGCCGGCGGATCAACGTCTGCATCATCTCGTCGAGCAGCTCAAGATCGTCCGGCGCAAGTTCACCGGCCTGGCGGAACATGCGCCCGACCTTGTTGTCCGCTCCCGCCGCCCCCGGATCCTCTCCCACCAGCGCCGCCACCGCCAGGCCGAAATGATCGGCGAGATTTTTCAGCAGCGTCATCGACGGATTGTCGGTCTTTCCCTTCTCGAGCTGCCAGATGTGGGCCTTCGAGGCGCCGACGGCGTCGGCCACCTGCTGCAGGGATTCGCCCTTGGCGAGGCGGAGGCGGGTAAGGTGATCGCTGAGGGGCATGGGGAGTGAGCTGTTCGAATGCGAGCGGAAATGTACGATTAATCGTACGATAGCGGCGATGAGCATTGACGGCAACCGATTTTTTGATCATACGATAGCAGACGATAAATCATACAGAGCTCCCCTCATGCCCCTCCGCGCCCTCGAAAGCCTGCTCCTCGACCAGTTCCGCCCCTGGTCGCGCAACGCCCGCGTCCACAGCCGCAGACAAATCAAGCAGATCGCCGACAGCTTTCGCCGCTTCGGCTTCACCAATCCGGTCCTCATCGACGCGGAAAACCGAATCCTCGCCGGTCATGGCCGCGTCGAGGCGGCGCGCGAGGTCGGGATAACGACCGTCCCGTGCCTGCGGGTAGATCACATGACCGCGGCCGAGAAGCGGGCCTATGTGCCCGCCGATAACAAGCTCGCTCTCAACGCCGGCTGGGACGAAGAGCTTCTGGCGCTGGAGCTCAAGGAGCTGATGCAGACCGATCTCACGTTCGACATTGGCGTAACCGGGTTCACGATCGCCGAGGTCGATCAGCTGATGGAAGGTCTGGCGTCTGAAGAACCGGGGGACCCGGCGGACGACCGGTTGCCGGACGAGGGCGGGGTCGTGCCGCGCTGCGAGCCCGGCGATCTGTGGCGCCTGGGGCCGCACCGGCTTATCTGCGGCGACGCGCTGAATCCTGATGTCGTGACCGCTCTGATGGACGGTGAAATGGCCGAGATGGTGTTCACCGACCCGCCCTACAATGTTGCGATCAAGGGCAACGTGAGCGGGCTCGGCAAGATACGGCATCGCGAGTTCGCCATGGCTTCGGGCGAAATGTCGTCCGACGAGTTCAGGAGTTTTCTTGCAACTTCATTCGCCAATCTGGTCGATCACTCGGTCGAAGGTTCGATCCACTTCATCTGCATGGACTGGCGGCACATGCAGGAGATGCTGGCGGCGGGCGCCGCCCGATACGCGGAGCTCAAGAACCTGATCGTCTGGGTCAAGGACAACGGCGGGATGGGGACGTTCTATCGGTCGCGACACGAACTGGTCTTCGCTTTCAAGAACGGCTCGGCCCCGTACATCAACAGCTTCGAACTGGGCCAACACGGGCGCTACAGGACCAACGTCTGGCAATACCGTGGCGTTAACACGCGCAAAGCCGGTCGTATGGACGAACTCTCGCTCCACCCGACGGTGAAGCCGGTGGCGATGATCGCCGACGCAATCAAGGACGTCTCCCGCCGTGGCGGCCTCGTCCTCGACCTGTTCGGCGGCTCGGGCTCGACGATGATTGCGGCCCACAAGACCGGCCGGAGGGCGCGAATTTGCGAACTCGATCCGGTCTATTGTGACCGGATACTGGCCCGATGGGAGAACTTCGCCAGGGACGACGCAGAGCGGCTCGCGTGTGGCGTTTTGTCGGGACGGCCGGCTGTCGCGACGGCGGGAAGGGAAAACGACGCCGAGCGCGGATCGTCGGGCGTTATGAACGACGGCGCTGGCCTGGCGGCGCAAGTCGAGACGCTGAGAGAGGAAGACGGCGCGCCGGCGCGAGAGGCGCGCCGGCGATCGCGCAATCCTCGTCAAGATTGCCAGACACCCTCGGCCTCCGCTTCGTGAGGCTGGGATGTCCAAGGACCGTAAGGGCCGCCTGACGCCACCGTCCCAAGAGCCGATCTATCCCGTCGGCTACGGCAAGCCGCCGGCAGAAACGCAGTTCAAGCCCGGGCGTTCGGGCAACCCGAAAGGCCGGCCGAAAGGGGCCCGAAACAAGATCCCGGCGTTCAACGAGGAGCGCCTCAAGGCGATCGTCATCGAAGAGGCCTATCGGACCATCAAGGTCACCGAGGGCCGGCGTGAGGTTAAGATCCCTCTGGCCAAGGCTGTCGTGCGGGCTCTCGCCGTCAACGCCGCACGCGGCCAACTGCGCTCCCAGCAATTGTTCGCGACGCTGCTTTCGGAGACCGAACGGGCGAACAAGGCTTCTCACGACGCGTATCTGGAGACGGCGATGCAGTACAAGATGGAATGGGAAGAGGAGCTCGAGCGGCGTGCCAAGTTCGGGATCGTTGGCCTGCCCGAGCCGCTCCCGCATCCCGATGACGTCATCTTCGACGTCAGGTCGGGTCAGGTCAGGTCACGATCAAGGGGCCGATAACCAAAGAGGAGAAGGCCAAGTGGGACCGAATGTGGGACCGAGTCGAAGAGTGCGACAGCGCCATCGCAGAGCTGACCGCGGATCTCAAGCTGCGCAAGAACCTCAAGTTAAAAACCTTCTTGGAAGACGAAATTGCGCATGAAATGCGCATCCGCGCGCGCATCGTCGGCGTCATCGGAGAGCCACGCGGGCGCGCGCCAAAGCCGGGGTGACCAAACAACGGCGCTAGTTAGACAGCCATTGCCCCATGTAGCTGAGGAAAAAATATCCACCACGTCCGGCCGGGGCTGTATCGGTCAGATTGCCACTACGGGCAAATCCATACGGCAAGATGCATCTCGACCCGTCGCCCTCGCGCCCGAACGCGCCGGCCGGGACCTGGACGGTGAATTTCATCAGGTCGGGAACGAGTGCTTTGGCATCTTCGGTCGGCCGATATAGTGCAACGTGGGAACCTTCGTGAATTTCGACGTGAAAGCTGGCTCGATCCCGACCGAGTAGTGGGCCAGCAAGGTGAGAAGCGCGCCGCTTCCGGCTTTTGGCGCCTTGGAAATCTCGGTTTTGTCGCAACCGAACGACCCGGATTGACATGCAGGTAAAATCCTGCATATAAGCACCATGGCCAACTCTACCTCGCAGGGAGATGTGGTGTTCAAGGCCCTCGGCGATCCGACCCGCCGAGCGTTGCTCGACCGGCTTTACGAGCGCAACGGACAAACGCTCGGCGAGTTGTGCGCGGGCCTCGATATGGCCCGACAGTCGACGACGCAGCATATCGAAATCCTTGAGGCCGCCAACTTGGTGAGCACGGTGAAGCGGGGCAGGGAGAAACTCCACTTCATCAACCCCATGCCGCTGCACGAAATGTACGAGCGGTGGGTCAGGAAGTTTGAAACTCAGCGGCTGAGATTCTTGCACGACTTGATGGCGCAACTCGAAGGAGACGGAAAATGAACCCGGAAGCGACCAGCTTCGTCTATGTAACCTATATCCTCTCGACCCCGGAGAAAGTGTTCGAGGCGATCACCAAACCCGAAATCGCCCGGCGCTACTGGGGCCATGAGAACGTGTCCGACTGGAAGGTCGGCTCGGATTGGCGGCACATTCGCGCCGATGAAAAGCGCGTCGTGCAACTTGTCGGCAAGGTGATTGAAATCACCCCGCCCAAGCGCTTGGTGATCTCGTGGGCAAACGAGTCGCAAAAGGACGATTCGACGAAAACGAGCCGCGTTACCTTCGAGATCGAACCGCAGGGCGAGATGGTTCGCCTGACGGTCAGCCACGACGAACTCGAATCCGGAGGCGGGATGGAAAAGGGCATCCGCCGCGGCTGGCCGCTCGTGCTCTCAAACCTGAAATCTTTCCTTGAAACCGGGCGAGCGATAGACATCCTGGCTCTGCCGAAGGCGGCTTGAGCGGCGTTCAATCTGAGGAGTTTGTCATGGACATTGTGCACAAGATTGGAATCAAGGCGCCGATCCCGTCGGTCTAGCAGCCTGTCGGACTTAATCGAGGGGGGACGCGTTTTTTTGAGCGACGGGTTGGGTTTGGGGGCATAGTATCGATTGACTGATTCTCGCTTTGCCATGAACTGGACCGCATGGACAATTTCCGCGGCATCGATCGGC
>JANLPL010000002.1:0-14843 GCA_031367195.1 Bradyrhizobium sp. | reverse complement strand
TGGCTCTGGAACAGCTCCACGACTGTCGGGCGCGTGGAATCGGCGGCGATGGCCGGCGCGGCAAGTACGGAGACGGCGAAAGCGATGATGTGGCGCATGGAGACCTCCTGACGAGACAGTTCGCGTGACCGCGAGGGCGTGTTACATGCGCCGCCGTGGCCCGCACCGATTTCACCACCCCCCGCCTCTGCCTCGACGACGATCTGCGCCTCGGCGCGGTCGTCGCGCTGACGGCGGACGCGGCGAACTATCTTCTCAACGTGCTGCGACTGAAGGCCGGCGCGCGCGTGCTGGTCTTCAACGGCCGTGACGGCGAATTCGCGACTGAACTTGGCCCGGTGGAGAAAAAGCGCGCGGCGCTGACGCTGACCAGCAAGCTGCGCGAGCAGGAAACGCCGCCGCCGGTCGATTACCTGTTCGCGCCGCTCAAACACGCCCGGCTCGATTATATCGCGCAAAAGGCGGTCGAGATGGGGGCGCGCTCGCTGCGGCCGGTTATCACAAGGCGCACGCAGACGGCGCGGCTCAATCTGGACCGGCTGGCGGCCAATGCGCGCGAGGCCTGCGAGCAATGCGGCATCATCTGGCGGCCCGAGATTTTCGCCGCCCAGCCGCTGCCCGCCGCGCTGGCGCAATGGCCGGGCGACCGGCTGCTGGTGTTCTGCGACGAGGACGCGCCCGTCGCCAACCCGCTCGACGCCTTGCGCGAGGCGCCCGACGGCGGCGTCGGCCTGCTGATCGGGCCCGAGGGCGGGTTCGACGAGGAGGAGCGCGCGATGATCGTTCGGCTGCCGAACGTGCTGCGGCTCAGCCTCGGCCCGCGCATCCTGCGCGCGGATACCGCCGCGGTGGCGGCGCTGGCGCTGCTGCAAGCGCGTTTCGGCGACTGGCGATGAGGAGACTTTGCGTCGCGCTGGCCGCGCTGACCTTCGCCCCGCCCGCGCGGGCGTTCGACGAGGCGGGTCCGCTCGCGGCCGTGCGGGCCGAGGAGACGCGGCTGAAGGGCCAAATCGGCATCGCCGTGCTCGACAAGGCCGATGGGAAAACCTTTCGCTATCGCGCCGACGAGCGGTTTCCGCTTAGTTCCACACATAAGGCTTTCGCCTGCGCGGCGCTGCTCGCCAAGGCCGACAAGGGCGAGGCCTCGATGCAGAGGCGCGTCGTGTTCGTATCGACCGACATCGTCGCCTATTCCCCGGTGACGCAGAACCGCATCGCGCCCGACGCCATGTCGCTGACCGAACTCTGCGACGCCGCCGTCTCGCACAGCGACAACACCGCCGCCAACCTTGTCTTGCAAGCTATCGGCGGCCCGGCCGGGGTCACCGCCTACTTCCGCTCGCTCGGCGACGCGGAAAGCCGGCTCGACCGCGACGAGCCTGAACTCAACGAAGGCGCGGCCGGCGATTCGCGCGACACCACGACGCCGGCTGCCGCCGTCGCCGATCTCGAAAAAATCCTGCTGGGCGACGCGCTGAAGCCGACCGCGCGCGAGCGGCTCAAGACCTGGATGATCGGGGACCGGGTCGCCGGCGCCCTGTTGCGCAAGGCGCTGCCGGAGGATTGGCGCATCGCCGACAAGACCGGCGCGGGAGACAACGGCTCGCGCGGGATCATCGCGGCGATCTGGCCGCCGGAGCGCGCGCCGCTTGTGGTCGCCATATATATAACGCAGACGGGCGCGACGATCGGCGAGCGCGACGCGGCGATCGCGCGCATCGGCGCGGCGTTGGTGGAGGCCGCTCGGTGATCGGTCACCGCAAGCACCACGGCCGCTACGCCTATAGCGCCCTGCCGCATCGGCCCCTCTATCGTTGGCCCAGTGGAAATGGCCTGGCGGTCTATTTCGCGCTCAATCTGGAGACGTTTTCGTTCAATGAGGGTCTCGGCGCCAAGCTGGTGGCCTCGCACGGCGAGCCGGACGTGCTGAACTACGCCTGGCGCGACTATGGCATCAGGGTCGGCGCCTGGCACCTGCTTGACCTGTTCAACGCAGAGCGTCTGCCGGCGAGCGTGTTGGTGAATACCTGGCTCTATGACGAGGCGCCCGAACTGATTGCCGCCTTCCGCCAGCGCGGCGACGAGATCGTCGCGCATGGCCGCACCAATTCGGAGCGCCAGGGCGCCATGACGGAGGCGGAGGAGGCGGCCGTCATCGCTGAGGTCACCGCGCGCATCGCGCGCGAAGAAGGCCGCCGCCCCGGGGGTTGGCTCGGCCCCTGGATCTCGCAATCCGCCGTCACCCCCGACCTGCTGGCGGAGGCGGGATATAGTTACGGGCTCGACTGGGCGATGGACGAACAGCCGGTGTTTCTCGCCACGCGCGGGGACAAGCGACTGCTGGCGGTGCCCTATCCGCAGGAGCTTAACGATATACCGATGATCGCGGCCCGCGCGGCGACGGGCGCGGAATTCGCCGACGCCGTCATCGACGCGTTCGACGAAATGCGGGAGCTGGCGACAAAGGCGCCGCTTGTGATGGGCGTCGCCCTGCATCCCTATATCGTTGGATATCCGCATCGCTTACGCCATTTGCGGCGCGCGCTGCGCTACATCGCCGAGCGGCGCGATGAAATATGGTTGACGACTTCCGGCGCCATAGCCAAACATTGCTTGGCGCTGCCGCAAGACTCGCTGATTTGATCTACGGTGGAGCACCCGCGTCGCAACAGCATTAACCATACAAACTACAATTACCCTCGACTTTATATGATCGCGTAATCGCTTTCTTAAACCTCGCTGGCTACTCTGACGTTCGCCATATTGGACGTCAAACCATGCGTGCAATCATTTCAACCTTATCAGATAACGACTCCGCGAAACGGATCACGCGGTATCTCTGTTGCGACCGCGCCTCCACGGCGATCGAATTCGCATTCGTGGCGCCAATCCTTATCGCCATCATGCTCGCCACCATACAGGTCTCCGTGATCTACATCGCGCAATCCTCGCTCGCGACAGTCAGCGAAGCTGGCATGAGGACGGTGTTGACCAATCAGGCGAAAAATATGACGAAGGCGCAATTCAAAACCTCAATCTGCGCGCAAATCACGGCGCTGTTCAGCTGCAGCAATCTGATTGTTGACGTCGAACAGGTCCCGGCCAACAACAACCTTGTCTCCGCCATGCCCCAATTCGACGCAAGCGGAACCCTGATAAACCCCACAAATTTCGCGATCGCGCCGGCGCCGGCGAAGATGATGCTGATCGTCATGTATCAATGGCCGGTGATCAGCGGCATGTTGGGGCTCAATTTCGGCAACCTTGGCAATGGAACCTATCTCATGGTGTCCACACAGGTCTTCCAGGTCGAACCGTCGTGAGGAACCCGCCCATGTCCAATCGCCCGTCCTCCCCAAGGAAGTTGCAGTCCTTTCTCGATGACGCGAACGGAATCGCCGCCGTCGAAATGGCCATTCTCGCGCCCGTCGCGTTGATCCTGTTGTCGCTCGCGGTGGCCGCGGGACAATGCCTGACAACTTATCACAAAGTCGTTCTCGCCGCGCACACCACTACCGATCTTGTCGCGCGCACCACGTGGAATCCGGACACCAATGTCGCCAATGCGGAACTGCTCCCGCTAAGCGGCCTCAATACCGACATTGCGGTCTCGAAGTTGGTGATGTATCCCGAAGATGCGACCAATCTGAAGGTCGTGATATCGGAATTCCAGATCAACGCAGGCAACAACACGGGCATATTGGTCTGGAGCCGCGCCTCGTCCAACGCGACCGCGCTGCCGACGAACACCGTCATGAACCTGGACCCCAATATCGTGGCGACCGGCGCGACCTATATCGTCTATGGTCAGGTGAGCTACAATTTCCAGCCGTTCGGCGGCGTACTGGCGTTACCGCCCATCACCCTCGCCTCGAATGAGACGCTGACGATCCGCAACGCGACGCAGATCACAATCGACCCGAACAACTAAAGATCTTGCGCCGTGGTTAAGGCGCAATGAACGCGGGGCCCTTGATTTACGCGATCGATCAGGACAAATTTTTGCAAATAAGGGATAGATCAGTCGAGATCCCGTCCCGTTACGTCAAGCGGTGGAGCTTTACAATGTCGATCAAGATGAGCGAACGCATTCATCGCTTCCGCCACACGTCGGGCGGAAACGTCTCCATGATCTTCGCCCTCGGCGCGCCGGTTCTGTGTTTCGGCATCGCGATGGCGGTCGATTTCAACAATGCGACGGTGGTGCACTCCAAGCTGAACGCCGCCGCTGACGCTTCCGCTTTGGCGGCCCTTACGCCGAAGATGATGCAACAGCCCGATAGCGTGGCCAGCGCCGCGGCGGTGTCGATGTTCAACGCCCGCGCGGCGATGATCCCCACGCTCATCGCTGGAACGGCCAGCGCCACGGTGGTTATCTCGCATCCCAACGGCGCAGGGACCGTGCGCCAGGTGGATATCAGCTATACCGCAAGGAACAGCACGATCTTCAGCGGCGTCCTCAACCAGTCGAGCATGACCATTCCGGGACACGCCACCGCCAAAGCGGCGGTCCCGCCAAACATCGATTTTTATCTGCTGCTCGACAATTCGCCCTCGATGTCGCTGCCGGCGACGACGGCGGGCATCACGCAGATGCAGAATTTGACGCCCAAGCAGGGCGGCGGCTGCGCCTTCGCCTGTCATCAGGCCAGCACCAACAACGGCGACACGGCCGGCAATCAATGCTCCACCGGCGGGGCTACGCCCACTTACAGTTCACCGACGCAGAGCAGCAATCAATATTGCGGCAGCACGAACGCCCAGGGCAAGGCGATTACCCAGATCGACAACTACGCCATGGCGCGGCTGAACGGGATCACGTTGCGTCTCGACGAACTGACCAGCGGCATCACCTCGCTGATGACGAATGCGAACACGTACCAGACCTCCGGCATCTATACGACGCCTCCGACCTACCGTTTCGCGGCCTATTCGATGGACACGCTGTGGTCGATCCCGACGACGAACAATCAACTGATGGCGCTGACGCCGAATTACATCAGCGGCTGGACCTCTGCGGCGCCTAACTTCGGCGTCATGCAGATGTACTCCAACGACGTGACTTGCGGCACCTCCGCTTGCAACACCGCCGGAAACATGAACGACGTCGCCACCAATTACGACAATGCGGTGAACAGCGCCAACAACACCATCCCCACGCCCGGCAATGGCACGAACATCTCCGGCGACACGCCGCAGGCGGTGCTGTTCTTCGTCACCGACGGCGTCGAAGACGAGATGAACGGCGCCCGCCTGATCCAACCGATCAACGCCAACGGCGCGACCAACTACTGCTCGTTGCTGAAGGCGCGCGGCGTCAAGATCGCCATTCTCTATACCGATTATCTCCCGGTCCCCTCCAACGCCTACTACATGGCCCATGTCGCGCCGATCCTGCCGCAGGTGGCTCCGGCGCTGCAGGCTTGCGCCTCGTCGGGAATGTTCTACGAAGCCGCGATCGGCGACGATATCGGCAAGGCGCTGTCCAACCTGTTCCAGAGCGTCGTGCAGGCGGCCACCCTGTCCAACTGACGCCTGACGCCGCTACATAAAGCCGCCCTCCCGAGGCATCCTCGGGAGGGCGGTTTTCGTTTGCGGTCTGCTATTCGACGAAGAACTGCTCGTCGAGCCGCTTAAGCTGATAGACTTCCGTGACGCGAACCCCGACGCAGTGGCGCACCATCAGGCTCGCCAACTCCGAGCCGTCGATCAGCACGATGCGCTTGGAGATGCGGTGAACGAAGTCGTAGGCCGTGGAGGGAAAGTAGGAGGTCGTCACAAACACGCCCTTGCTGGCGTGGTGGCCTTCAAGCCCGCCGACGAAATCGCGCACCTCGCGGATCGGCACGCATTTTTCCTGCGCGAAGCGTTTGGCCTGGACATAGACGACGTCGAGGCCAAGCTCGTCCTCCTTGATGACGCCGTCAACGCCGCCGTCGCCGCTGCGCCCAAGCGCCCTGCCCATTTCGAGTTTGCCGCCGCCATAACCCATGCGGCAGAGCAGTTCGACAATCAGGCGCTCAAAGAAGACAGGCGACAGCGAATGCACGCGCGAGACAAGATCGCGCGACAATTGCGTCTGCAATTCCTCGAAACTGGCGGAGATGCGTTCTTCCGGTCGCTCGGGCGCCTCGCATTCGGCGGCCGGGCCGCCGGCGGGATAACGATCCTTCCAGGCGACGAATTCGGGATAACGCGCAAGCGTGTTGACGTCGATGTCGAGCGCGCCCTCGGCGAGCAGCGCCTGGCCGCGTTCGACGCCGCGCACGAATCCGCGTCGCGTCGGCTCGATGAGGCCGGCTTTGACCAGATAGCAGCGCGCCCAGTTGAGCCTGTTGGCGAAGATCGATTGCTGTCCACTCGGCACGAGGCGGCTCAAGTCCTCGCTCGATATTCTCAACGATCTGGCGAGCTCGATTTCGATGCGCGAAACGGGAATCTCTTCCCGCCTTTGGCAAACGACGGCGAGGGTCGGCAGCATCAGTTCCTGAAAACTCGGCAACGACATAGCGTCCTCACATACGAAACACTCCGAAGCGGGTCGGTTCGACCGGAGCGTTGAAACTTGCGGAAAAGGCGAGCGCCAGCACGCGGCGGGTCTCGGCGGGCGCGATCACGCCGTCGTCCCACAGCCGGGCGGTTGCGAAATAGGGGGAACCTTCGCTCTCGAAAGAGGCCCGGATCGGCGACTTGAACGCCTCCTCCTCGGCCGCGCTCCAGGCGCGGCCCTCGGCCTCGATCGAATCGCGCCGCAGCGTCGCCAGCACGCTCGCGGCCTGTTCGCCGCCCATCACGCTGATCCGCGCATTGGGCCACATGAACAGGAAACGCGGGCTGTAGGCGCGCCCGCACATGCCGTAGTTGCCGGCGCCGAACGAGCCGCCGACGATCAACGTGATCTTCGGCACTTTCGCGCAGGCCACCGCCATGACGAGCTTGGCGCCGTCCTTGGCGATGCCGCCCGCCTCGTATTTCTGGCCGACCATGAAGCCGGAGATGTTTTGCAGGAACAACAGCGGAATGCCGCGCTGCGCGCAGAGTTCGACGAAATGCGCGCCTTTCAGCGCGCTCTCGGAAAACAGCACGCCATTGTTGGCGACGACGCCGATCAACATGCCGTTGAGCCGGGCGAAGCCTGTGACGAGCGTGGTCCCGTAACGCGCCTTGAACTCGTCAAGCTCCGATCCGTCGAGGATGCGGGCGAGGATTTCGCGCACATCGTACTGGCGGCGCAGGTCCATCGGCACAATGTCGATCAGCTCGTCGGCGGGATGCAGCGGATCGCGCGGGGCTGAGAGATCGAGGCCGGATTTTGCGCGGCGGCCGAGATTGGCGATCGCGCGGCGCGCAAGCGCGAGCGCATGAACGTCGTCGCGCGCGAGCGCGTCGGCGACGCCGGAGACGCGGGTGTGCAGATCGCCTCCGCCGAGATCTTCCGCGGTGACGGTTTCTCCGGTGGCGGCTTTGACCAGCGGCGGGCCGGCGAGGAAGATCGTGCCTTGATTGGCGACAATGATGGTCTCGTCGGACATGGCCGGCACATAGGCGCCGCCAGCGGTGCACGAGCCCATCACCACCGCGATCTGTGCGACGCTTTCAGCGGACATCCGCGCCTGATTGTAGAAAATGCGGCCGAAATGCTCGCGGTCGGGGAACACTTCGGCCTGATGCGGCAGGTTGGCGCCGCCGCTGTCGACGAGATAGACGCAGGGCAGCCGGTTCTCCAGCGCGACTTCCTGCGCGCGAAGATGCTTCTTGACCGTCATCGGATAATAGGCGCCGCCCTTGATGGTGGGGTCGTTGGCGACGATCATCGTCTCGCGGCCGGCGATCCGGCCAATGCCTGTCACCAGCCCGGCTCCGTGCACGTCGCCCTCGTACATGCCGATCGCCGCGAGCGCGCCGATTTCGAGAAAGGGGGAGCCTGGATCAATCAACCGCGCGATGCGCTCGCGCGCCATCAACTTGCCGCGGGCGAGGTGGCGCGCGCGCGCCTTCGCGCCGCCGCCCTGTGCGGCGACGGTCCGACGCTCGGCCAGTTCGGCCAGGGCGACGCGCCATTTGTCGGCGTTTTCCGATTCAGCTTTCGCCTTCGGCGCGATGCGGATGATGGTCATGCCGTTCCCCTTTCGAAGCCAGTTAATACGTCAAAGGTAATCAAACTACCGCATCCATATCGCAACTCTCCTGCAATTTTAGTAAACCTTGACAAATAATTCCATGCAACTCATATGCAAGTCAGATTGTGTTACGTAAGGTTCGGTGTCATGAACTATGGAAAAATCGACCTGGGATAGGCCATGTTCATCGCGATGAAACATGTCGATGAACTCATGTTCCCAACGTAAATCGTCGGCCGCGTAGGTGTAGCGGGAATTGACCGTCTGCGAGGACGTCTCGTCCAGGCCGCTGATGCCGACAACGATGTTGATGTCATCGGCAATCGTCTGTTCTCGCGTGTCGCCATAGAGCGGCGAGTCGGCGTCGATGGAATGAAACAAGGTCCAACTCAAAGCGAAGGCGGGGTTCTCCGCCTTTAACAACCAAATTGGCATGAAACCAACATAACGGCGCCATTCCGCTGTCAAGGTCGGCCCAAGCCACCAGATTTTCGCCGTCGCCTCGCTGATGAAACCGCTGCGCGCGTTCACCAGCCGCACCATCGGCGTCGGCGCTCCGTCATGCGCCTGCACCACGGGATGGCGGGCGAAAATCAGCTGCGCGCGCGGCCGCGAGAAGCGCGCGAAGATCAGGCCGGTGACGGCCGCCGTCGCCATCAGGCTGAGAAAAATCTCCACCGTGGCGACCACATGACCGTAAAGCGTCTGTGGATGCAGGTCGCCGTAGCCGTTGGTCGAGAGGGTCTCGACGCTGAAGAAGAACAACAGCGCGAACAACCCGCGCCCGGCGTTGCCGATCGGTTCCGTCCCCAGCATCAGCAGGCCAGCGAACAGCAGATTGAGGCCGCAGAACATCGCCGCCGGCACGCCGAAAGATTTCGGCCACGTGGCGATCAAGGCGCTGTGGTGCAAATCGTCGCACGGGCGGCCCATCAGCCCCCGCGTGACGACCCTGCGCTCGCCCATCATGAATTCGCGCGGATGCGGCGCGCGCCTCAGACCTGATCGTAATAGTCGATGCGCCACGGTTCCCCCTCCGCCCCGGCGATCCAGGCTTTCCACGCCGGCAGCGCCATCACCGCCGCCATATAGGCGCGCGTCGGCGCGCCGACGTCGACGTCATAGGTGTGGAAGCGGTTGACGACCGGCGCGAACATCGCGTCCGCCGCCGTGAACGCCCCGAACAGGAAAGCGCCGCCGGCGCCGTGGCGCGCGCGCGCATCGGCCCAGGCGGCTTCGATGCGGGCGACATCGGCTTCGACCGCCTCGTTGAGCGCCTTTTTCCGTACCGGGCGCAGGAACTGGGTCGGGCAGTGATTGCGCAGCGCCACGAAGCCGCCGTGCATCTCGTTGGCGAGAGAACGGGCGAGCGCACGGGCCGCTTTGTCGCGCGGCCAGATGGCTAAGTCGGGGAACGATTCGGCGAGGTATTCAATAATCGCCAGCGATTCCCAGACGACCACATCGCCGTCGATCAGCGCCGGGCATTTGCCGGTCGGCGAGAATTTCAGGATTTCGCCCCGCGTTTCCGGCCGGTTCATCGATATCACCGTCTCCTCGAACGGAATCCCGAAATGGGTCATCGTCAGCCACGGTCGCAGCGACCAGGAGGAATAGGCCTTGTTGACGATTACGAGTCGCAGGGTCATGGCGCTTCGCTCCGAGAGACACTGCGACATGCGACGGCGGCCGCGCCCGCGTCAACCGCGTCGCGCGATGACGCTTCATTTTCGTCGTCGCTCCGATTAAAGGCGGGTTGGGGGGAACAGGGGATGAAAGCGACAGGTAACCCGACAGCTTACGCGCACGCGAGTCTGGCGATAGCCAACTTGCGCGGCATGTTCATTTTGATCCTGGTGTCGTTCCACGCCTGCCTCGCCTATCTCGGCTCGACGCCGGCGGCGCCGGCCGGGTTCGGGGCGCCGCCGTATATGTGGCTGGCTTTCCCGATCGTCGATTCGCGTCGGTTCTACGGCTTCGACCTTTATTGCGCGTGGGAGGACGTGCATGTGATGGCGCTGATGTTTTTCATGTCCGGCCTGTTCGTCGCGCCCAGTCTGAAGCGCAAGGGCGCCGGACGGTTCGCCGCCGACAGGCTGTTCAGGCTTGGCCTTCCCTTCCTGTTCAGCATCTTCGTGTTGGCGCCCATCGCCATCTATCCCGTCTATCTCCAACGCAATCCCGCGGGCTCGGTCGCCGATTACCTCGCCGCCTATCGCGATCTGCCCTTCCTGCCGAACGGGCCGACCTGGTTCCTGTGGCTGTTGCTCGCCATTTCTCTCGGCATGGCCGCATTCTACGCCTTGTGGCCGCGCGGACTGGAGGCGCTGTCGGCGCTCGCCAAAGACGCGCGGCTCCGGCCACGCCGGTTTTTCGTCTCACTCACGGCGGCGGCGACGCTCGGCTATTTGCCGTTGACCCTGGCCTACGGCCCGTTCGAATGGTTCGAGCGCGGGCTGTTCTCGTTCCAGACCTCGCGGCCGCTGCTCTACGCCGTCTATTTCTTCGCCGGCGCCGCGGTCGGCGGCGCGGGGCTCGGCGAAGGGTTGCTGGCGCCCGACGGCGCGTTGAGCCGACGCTGGCGCCGGCTGGGCGCGGCTTCGCCGGCGTTTCTGTTTGTCTGGATGGGGCTGACGGGCGTGGTGCTGACCTACCCCGCTTTCGCGCCGACGACGATGCGTGTTCTGTCGGCGCTGGCCTATGTCGGGGCGAGCGTCGCCGGCGTCATGCTGTTGATGGCCGTCTCGGTGCGGTTCTGCGCGCAAAGGGTCCGCTGGCTGGAGCCGTTGTCGCGCAATGCGCTGGGCATTTTCGTCGTCCACTACGCGCCGCTGGTGTGGATGCAATATGCGCTGCTCGACTTGGCCCTGCCCGCGCTGGTCAAAGCGGCCATCGTGTTCGGCGTGACGCTGCCGGTCTCACTTGGGGTCGCGATGGCGACACGCAAGCAGGCGCTGCTGGCGCGGCTGATCGGCGAGGAGCCGGAGGCGACGCTGCGGCCGGCGAAGCAGGCGTCCTAGGCCGGCGCCTCCTGCTCCTGCCATTCCAGCGTCACGACCTTGCCGTGCTCGACGGTCAAAGCGAGGCGGCCGTGCTTTAGCTCCAGCGCGCGGGCGCCGAACAATTTGCGCCGCCAGCCCTGAAGCGCGGGCACCGTGGCGCGGTCGCTGCGGGCGATGGCTTCGAGATCGTCGGTGGTGGCGATCATGCGGGCGGCGACGCCGCTTTCCTCGCTCGCCTGGCGCAGCAGAACTTTCAGCAGCTCCACGATCGCAGCGCCGCCGCCGCGCCGGTCGCGCTCGACCTTGGGCAGCGTCTTGGGATCGCGGGCCAGCGCGCGCGCGACCGCCGCCAGCACGTCCTCGCCCGCGCGTGAGCGCTCAATGCTTCGCGGGGCCGCGCGAAGCGCTCCCAGTTCGGCGACCGTTTTCGGCGCGGCGAGCGCAATCTCGATCAGCGCGTCGTCTTTGAGCACCCGCGCGCGCGGCACGTCGCGCGATTGCGCCTCGGCCTCGCGCCAGGCGCAGAGCTCCATCAGCACCGCGATATCGCGCGGCTTGCGCGCCCGCGACTGGAACCGCTCCCAAGCGCGTTCGGGGTGCTGCTCGTAGGTCTCGGCGGAGGTGAGAACCTTCATCTCGTCTTCGAGCCAGTCGCGCCGGCCGGTCGCGGCGAGCTTGGCGTCGAGCGCGCGATAGACGTCGCGCAAATGGGTCACGTCGCCGATCGCGTAGTCGATCTGCGCCTGCGCCAGCGGGCGGCGCTGCCAATCGGTGAAGCGCGAGGATTTATCGACATGCGCCTTGGTGAGCGAGCGCGCCAGTTCGCTGTAGGACACCTGCTCGCCATAGCCGCACACCATCGCGGCGACCTGGGTGTCGAACATCGGCGCTGGCACCACGCCGCCGAGCTTCCAGAAGATTTCGACGTCCTGCCGCGCCGCGTGAAACACCTTCACCACGTCGGGATTGGCCATCAGCGCGAACAGGGGCGATAGGTCGAGACCGGGGGCGAGAGCGTCGATGGCGATCGCCTCGTCGTCGCTGGCGAGTTGGACGAGGCAGAGGATCGGCCAGAAGGTCGTCTCGCGGTGAAACTCGGTGTCCACCGTGACGAAGGGGTGCCTGGCCATCCGCGCGCAGGCGTCCGCGACGGCCTGACTGGTCGTGACGACCGCGTTCATTCCGACGGCGTCGGCGTAGGTTTGACGGCCTCGCGCTTGGCGGGCGTGGGCGTGTGGCGCGGCATCCCGAGCCGCCGGTCGAGATAGCCGCCGACTGTCTCCTGCAAATCTTCCATGCAATCTTCGAAGAAGTGGTTGGCGTTGGCGATGACGGCGTGCTCGATCACGATGCCCCGCTGCGTCTTGAGCTTCTCGATCAGCCCCTGCACTTCCTTCAGCGGCGCGACGCGGTCCTTGTCGCCGTGGACGAACAGGCCCGACGACGGGCACGGCGCGAGGAAGCTGAAATCGAACCGGTTGGCCGGCGGAGCAATCGAGATGAAGCCCTCGATCTCGGGCCGGCGCATCAGGAGCTGCATACCGATCCACGCGCCGAACGACACGCCGGCGATCCAGCAGGCGCGCGCTTCCGGATTGATGGTCTGAGCCCAGTCGAGCGCGGAGGCCGCGTCCGACAATTCGCCCTGCCCGTGGTCGAACGCGCCCTGGCTGCGGCCGACGCCGCGAAAATTGAAGCGCAGCACCGAGAAGCCGCGCTCGGCGAAGCTGTAATAGGTGGAGTACACGATCTGGTTGTTCATCGTGCCGCCGAACTGGGGGTGCGGATGCAACACGATGGCGATCGGCGCGCCGCGCTGCTTGGCGGGATGAAACCGGCCTTCCAGCCGACCGGCGGGACCATTAAAGAACACTTCGGGCATCGCGGCTCCAGTCGGGCGAGCGGCGTTTCTCGGGCTTCGCGGGCGCTGGCGCCGCTTGCGGCGGGCGCCGCGCGCGCTTAAACCTCGCCAGAGGAAACGCGGGGCTTGGGTCGGGCCTCATAACTGCGCTCGCCTCGCGTTTGCAAGGAAAAACAGCACGCTGCCAAGCGTTGCGACCCGCAAGCGATAACATATGCGAATCTATCTCGATTACAACGCCACCGCGCCTTTGCGGCCTGAAGCGCGCGCGGCGATGCTCGCCGCGCTGGATGCGGTCGGCAATCCCTCGTCGATTCACGCGGACGGTCGCGCGGCGCGCGGGCTGGTGGAGGGCGCGCGACGCGAGGTGGCGGCGCTGGCGGGGGCAAACGCGCGGGACGTCATATTCACCTCCGGCGGCACCGAGGCCGCCAATCTGGCGCTGGCGTCGGGGGTTCATGCGCCCGGCGTCGCGCCGTTGCAGCGGCTGATCGTCGGCGCGACCGAGCACGTTTGCGTGCTCGGCGGACATCGCTTCGCGACCGCCGAGATCGCGCCCGTCGGGCCGGACGGGCGGATCGACCTCGTGGGCCTGGCGCAGCTGCTGGAGGGGCCGCCGGCGCTGACGGCGATCCAGGCGGCCAATAATGAGACCGGCGTATTGCAGCCGATCGCCGAAGCGGCGGCGCTGGTTCATGCAGCGGGCGGGCTGTTGATCTGCGACGCGGCGCAGGCGGCCGGGCGACTGCCGCTCGGCGAGGTCGCCCGCGGCGCCGACGCAGCTCTGCTGTCGGCACATAAATTCGGCGGGCCGAAAGGCGTGGGCGCGCTGATCGGCCTGCGCGAGGGCTTGCATTTCGAGCCGCTGCTGCGCGGCGGCGGGCAGGAACGCAGGCAGCGCGCGGGCACCGAGAATGTCGCCGCCATCGCCGGCTTTGGCGCGGCGGCGCGCGCGGTTCTGCCCGAATTGGGCGCGCAGGCGGCACGGCTCGCCGCCTTGCGCGACGCCTGCGAACGGCGGCTGCTCGCGCTCGCGCCGGACGTGGTGTTTTTTGGCGCGCAGGCGCCGCGCCTGCCCAACACGCTCGTCTTCTCTGTGCGAGGGCTGACCGCGGCGACCCTGCTGATGCGGCTCGATCTGGAGGGGGTCGCGTTATCTTCTGGCTCGGCCTGCTCGTCGGGCAAGGTGGGGCCGAGCCATGTCCTGGCGGCGATGGGGGTCGCGCCGGATCTTGCGGCGGGCGCCTTGCGGCTAAGCCTGGGATGGGCGTCCGGACAAACGGATATCGAATCGTTCGCACAGGCGATCGAGCGGGCGCTGGCGGGCGTCCGGCGCAGGCCGCCCACCCTTGGGTAATTGCGCCGCGGCGAGCGGTCGCGGGGGCGCAGAATCGCATCGACATTTTTTTCGAGGATCTTTCGGCCCCCTCCCCCATCGGGCGACCCGATCTTTTTCCCCTCGAAAGGTACGGACAAACCTTGTGGAAGCTCGCCCTTAGCTACGAAAGTTGATGGATTTCAACATTTTATGCCCGCAGCGGCGGTTTGCGCCTTCGCCTTTCCGGCGGCGTCGGGTTCGATTCCGCGCGCCGCGGATTTCTTGACGGAGAGTCGCCGACCGGTAGTTTCTCAACCATTTGTTATTGATATTCTCGTTAATAGTCGAGGCAAGACGCGAACTCCGAGTCCGTTTGATGAAAAATACACGCAAACAAGGTCTGGCCCTCGCCGCAGCGCTGACCGCCGCCGTCGCCGGGCTTTCGTCGTCGCTGGCGGCGGATTTGCCGGCGCACAAATCTCCGCACGCGCCCGTTGTCGAAGCGCCCTTGACGCACGACTGGACGGGATTCCACCTCGGCG
>JANLPL010000007.1:0-1696 GCA_031367195.1 Bradyrhizobium sp. | reverse complement strand
GAGGCGCTCATGCCTGCGGGGTTCTTCGGCAAACTTCCGGCCAAGCGCGACTTCGTCGCCGTCGGCGCCTCGCGCGCCTTTCTGGAGACGTGGGAGCCTTGGTTGCAGGCGAGCCTGGCGACGTCGCGCCAGAAGCTCGGCGCGGGCTGGGCCGGCGCCTATAACCGCGCGCCGATCTGGCGCTTCTGGCTCGGCGCCAATTTCGCCGGCGAAGCGATCGTGGGCGCCTTGATGGCCTCCGTCGACGGCGTGGGCCGGCCGTTTCCGCTGGCGGTGTTTGCGGGCGAGGGCGAGGGGCTGCTGCCGCCGCCAGAGATCGAGGCCAACGACGCCTGGTGCGAGGCGGCGGAGGCCGCGCTGCTGTGCGCGCTCGCGCCGGAAACCGCGTTCGAGGATTTTGCGCGGGCGGTGGAGGCGCTGCCGAGCCCTGCGTTGCAGTCGCGGGTCGAGGAAATCTCGGGCGTCGAGCAGATGGGGGAAAATGTCGTGCTGGTGCGCGGCCTCGACGCGCAGCCCTCGCTCGCCTTTCGCGCCGCGCGAAGGTTCGGCCATCGCGGCGCTTTCGCCGGCCAGAGTTTCTGGTGGACGGTCGGCGGCGAGGGTTACCAAGCGCTGGCGCTGGCGGTGGTTGGGCTTCCGGCGCCGGCGCTGTTTTCGGACATGCTGACCGGCGCCTTCGCGAAGGAGGCGGCGGGCGATGGCTGACGCGATCCTCCGCGGCGCCGGGGCGACCCATGTCGGGCTGCGGCGTCAGCGCAACGAGGACAGCTTTCTGCTGCGTCCCGAGGCGGGCCTGTGGGCGGTCGCCGACGGCATGGGCGGCCACGACGGCGGCGACGTCGCCAGCCGCATCGCGACGCAGGCGCTCGGCGCGCTCGCCATCGCGCCGACCGGGCAGGAGCGGCTTGCCGCAGTCGAACGGGCGGTGATCGCGGCCAACCGCGACATCCGCGCCTATGCGCAAATGCGCGGCGACGCTGTCATGGGCACGACGCTTGTCGCGCTGCTCGTCCATGGCGCGCATTTCGCGTGCCTGTGGTGCGGCGACAGTCGCGCCTATCTCCTGCGCGACGGCGCATTGCGACAGCTTTCGCGCGACCATTCCGAGATGCAGGATCTGGTGGATCGCGGCGTGCTCGACGCGCACGAGGCCAAATCCTGGCCGCGCCGCAGCGTGGTCACGCGCGCGCTCGGCGTGACGGAGGCGGTGGAGCTTGATCTCGTCAGCGACCGGATCGCGCCCGGCGACGCCTTCCTCCTGTGCAGCGACGGGCTCACCGCGCATTGCGGCGACGCCGACATCGCCGCCGCGCTTGCCGGAACCGACCCGCAGGCCATGTGCGACGGCCTGATCGCGCTGACGCTGCAACGCGGCGCGAGCGACAATGTCTCCGCGATCGCGCTGCGCTGCGAGGGTTAGTGTTGCGCCTCGGCGCCGTCTCGCGGCGTCCGCAAAGGGCGGGGCGGGCGCATTCGGGGCGAGACATTTGGAACAGAAATTTGCACTCGGGCGTTTTTGAGTAAAATTGCCGAGCATCGGGCAAAAAAGATAGTCGCGCATAATCGACTGTGTCGAATTTCGATCGTCGTAAGAAGATAACTCGACATGAAACAAAAATAATTGGCCAGTCAACTTTGAAATGCTCATTGTGTTTTGGAACAGAATTTTGAAACATTTAAGCCATTGAAAATATTC
>JANLPL010000001.1:0-34215 GCA_031367195.1 Bradyrhizobium sp. | reverse complement strand
AACGCCTCCATCACCGCGGGCCTGGCGACCGCGCGTGACTGACCTTTGAGGCGCAAGGGCAACCACACATTGCCGAACACGGAGGTCCACGGCATCAACGTCGGCTCCTGAAACACGAACCCGAGTTCGTGCTCCTGCTCGCTCCAGTTGATCCCGCCGCGCGTCGGTCCGGTCAGGCCGGCCAACAACCGAAGAATCGTCGATTTGCCGCAGCCGGACGGGCCGAGCAGCGAGAGAAACTCGCCTCGCCGCACCTCCATATCGACCCCGGTCAGCGCCACCGTACCATTGGCGAAGGTCTTGCCAACCTCTTCCAACCACACGAGGCGCGGCGCCGACCCCTGCGAAGCCGGCGCGGATTGCGCGAGCGGCGCAACCATGATGCTCACTTCGGCTTCTGGTCGAGCCCGACTCCCTTGTTGACGAATTGCAAGGTGTAGATCTTCTTGTAGTCGAGATCGGCCGGCTCAACCCCCGCCTTGATCATCTTGGCATAGAAGTCCTTGATGCGCGCGTCGGTCATCGCGCCGATGCCTTGGGTCAACGTGTCGCCGGAATCGACCAGGCCGTACTCCTTCATTTTTGCGACGGAGAAGGCGATCTGGTCGTCGGTCATTTCCGGGTTGACTTTCTTGATGAGATCGTTGGCGGCTTTGTTGTCGCCATAGAGATAATGGTACCAGCCGATCGTCGAGGCATCGACGAAGCGTTGCACGAGGTCCGGCTTCTTGGCGATCACGTCCGCGCGCGTCTCGACCGTCGTGGCGTAGGTGGAGAAGCCAAGATCGGCGAACAGGAAGATGTTAGGCTTGAACTTACCCATCTTCTCGATCGCGTAAGGCTCGGAGGTGATGTAGCCCTGCTGGATCGCGTGTTTGTCGGCGATGAACGGCTGCGGGTTGAACGTATAGGGTTTAACGTTCTCCTGCTTGAAGCCATAGGCCGACACCATCCATTCATAGAACGGCGCGCCCTTGGCGATGAAGGCCGGCGCATTGACGAGATCGGCGAATTTGTCGAGCCCGACGCCGGGATGCGACATCACCATCTGCGGGTCTTTCTGGAAATGGGCGGCCACCACCACCATCGGCACGTTCTGCTTGAGCGCGTCAAACGCCTCGATCAGGCTCGATCCCATGTAGAAATCGAGCTTGCCGGCGGCGAGCAGGATTTGGTTGGCCGCCTGCGGCCCGCCTTGCACGATCTCGACCTCGAGACCGTATTTCGCGTAGGTGCCGTCCGCGACGGCCTGATAATAACCGCCATGCTCGGCCTCGGCGAGCCAATTTGTTCCGAACCGCACCTTGTCGGCAGCGATTGCCGAACTCGCGGCCAAGCTCAAGCCCGCGGCAATCCAAACGCCCCTCAAATTCATGACACGCTCCTTGGCGAGACAGCCGACCTAGCCGCCAGCAACTGCGGCGCCATCATCATTCTTGCGCGAGGGCATGGCAAGGGGTAACCCCAAATCCGCCCCTCCCCGCTAGATAAGGCGTCCCGCCTTGCGCAGATTGAACCCCAGCACGATCCATCCGCCCTTCGCCCAATACGCGCATGGCGTCGAAGTCGAGCCCGGCGCGCGCTACCTGTTCTGTTCCGGCCAGCTCGGCGTCGGGCGCGACGGCGCGGTGCCCGAGAGCGCCGAGGCGCAGGCCCGGCTCTGCTTCCGCGCCATCGTGGCGATCCTGGGCGAAGCCGGCATGTCGATGGCCGACGTCGTGCGGATCAACGCCTATGTCAGCGCCGCCGAATATTTGGGCGGCTACATGAAGGTTCGCGATGAATTCGTGAGCAATCCGCCGCCCGCCTCGACTTTGCTCGTCGTGCAGGGATTTGCCCGGCCCGAGTTCAAGGTCGAGATCGAGGCGATTGCGGCGCGACTGGATTGAGGAGAGCTGGCATGGGACGTCCGAAATACTGGTCGGAATGGAGCTGGCGCGATTTCGCCGACGCCGACATGAGCCAATATGTCGCCATATTGCCGGTGGCGGCGACCGAGCAGCACGGGCCGCATCTTCCGGTCGGCGTCGATATGTTCATCAACCAGGGCTATCTCGCCCGCGCGGTCAAGCTCACGCCCGACGACATGCCGGCGCTGTATCTGCCAGTGCAGGCGATCGGCAAATCCAACGAACACATCGAATTTCCCGGCACGCTGACCTTTTCGCACGAGACCGTCATCCGCGCCTGGACCGAGATCGGCGACAGCGTGGCGCGCGCCGGCTGCCGCAAGCTGGTCTTCATCAATTCGCACGGCGGCAACGTGCCGGTGATCGACATTGTCGCGCGCGAATTGCGGGTCAAGCATCGTATGCTCGTGGTGCACGCCGCCTGGCATCGGCTCGGGCTGCCGGAGGGCATGTTTTCGGCGGTTGAGCGCGCGCACGGCATCCACGGCGGCGATGTCGAAACGTCGCTGATGCTGGCGTTCCAGCCGCACACCGTCAAAATGGAGCGGGCCGAGAATTTTGTCAGCGCGGCGGTCGGGATCGAGCAGGAATTTTCCCAGTTGCGCGTCACCCAGCCGGTCGGCTTCGGCTGGATGGCGAGCGATCTCACGGCCGCCGGGGTCGCCAGCGACGCGTCCCGGGCGAGCGCGGAGAAAGGCGAGGCCTGCGCCGACCATGCGGCGAGCGCCTTCATCGACCTGTTGCGCGACGTGCTCTCGTTCGACCTTGCGCGACTGAAGCCGGGGCCGCTGGCGGGATGAAGGCGCGACCGGATTTCGTCTTCGAGCGCGAAGCCCGCGCGCTCGGGGCGCGATTTATCGCCGGAGTCGACGAAGTCGGACGAGGGCCGCTGGCCGGGCCGGTCTGCGTGGCAGCGGTGATTTTTTCCGCCGACGCCGCAATCCCGAAGGGAATCGACGATTCCAAAAAACTCAACCGGGCGCGGCGCGAGGCCCTGTTTCCGCTGATCCTGGAAAGCGCGCTCTCCGTCTCCTTCGCCTATTCTTGCGCCGAGGAAATCGACCGCTACAACATACGCGGCGCCACGCTGCGCGCCATGGCGCGCGCCGTCGCCGGCCTCGCCGTGCGTCCCGATTTCGCGCTGATCGACGGTCGCGACGTGCCGGTTCCGCTGGTTTGCCCCGCGCGCGCGATCATCGGCGGCGACGCGCGGTCGCTATCGATCGCCGCCGCCTCCATCGTCGCCAAGGTCGCGCGCGATCGGTTGATGGCGCGCGCCGACGCGCATTTTCCAGGCTTCGGATTTGCCGCCCATGCGGGCTATGCGACGGCCGTTCACCGCGAGGCTCTGGCGCGTTTGGGCCCCTCTTTGTTGCATCGACGCAGCTTCCAATCGAAGCCCGTCACAACTTCTTAACGAAGTCTTATAAGCATCTGAAACCGCACAAAATTTGAAGTGACGGCGTCCGAAAACGAGACGCCGAAGCCTGTGCGAGGCTAACCCCACCTTTACCTTGGCGCGTCATAAACGAAGCGTCGACGGCGGCCTCGCCAAAGACCCGCGTAAAGCCAATCGTAACTGCAAGCGTAACAGAGTGTGAGCGTAGATGCGTGCTTCTCGTGTCGGTGCGTCTCGCCGCCCCGCCCAGCTTCAGGTTCTTCGTACTGGGATCGCCGCGGCCGGACGCCCCGCCACGATGGCCGCCCCTCCAAGGGACGCCATTCTGGTCGGCGATTGCGTCGCCGAGATGGATAGACTCCCGCAATCTTGCGTCGATCTGATCTTCGCCGATCCGCCCTACAATCTCCAACTTGAAGGCGGCCTGTCGCGCCCCGACCAGAGCGTGGTCGACGGCGTCGACGACGATTGGGACAAATTCGCCGATTTCGGGACTTACGACGCCTTCACCCGCCGCTGGCTCGCCGCCGCGCGCCGCGTGATGAAGCGCGACGCGACATTGGTGGTGATCGGCTCCTATCACAACATTTTTCGCGTCGGCGCGATTCTTCAGGATCTCGGCTTCTGGATTCTCAACGACATCGTCTGGCGCAAGGCCAATCCGATGCCCAACTTCCGCGGCCGCCGCTTCACCAACGCGCATGAGACGATGATCTGGGCGACGCGCTCGGCCGACGCCAAGGGCTACACCTTCAATTATGAGGCGCTGAAGGCCGGCAACGAGGATTGCCAGGCTCGCTCCGACTGGTTTTTCCCGATCTGCACCGGCGCCGAGCGGCTGAAGGACGAAAACGGCCGCAAGACGCACCCGACCCAGAAGCCCGAGGCGCTGCTGTCGCGCGTGTTGCTGGCCGCCTCCAACGCCGGCGATCTGGTGCTCGACCCGTTCTTCGGCTCGGGAACGACCGGCGCCGTCGCGCGCCGTCTCGGCCGCGGCTATATCGGTCTGGAGCGCGATCCCGTTTACGCCGCAGCGGCGCAGGCGCGCATATCCGCCGTCGAACCGCTGGCGGCCGACGCGCTCGCGCCGATGCCGACCCGGCGTTCGGAGCCGCGCGTCGCCTTTTCCAGTCTGATCGAGGCCGGGTTGGTACAGCCTGGCGAGATTTTGTCCGACGCCTCGGGGCGCCATCGCGCGCTGGTGCGCGCGGACGGGGCGCTGAAACTCGGCCCGGCGGTCGGTTCAATCCACAAGATCGGCGCGTTGGTGCAGGGCCTGCCCGCCTGCAACGGCTGGACGTTCTGGCGCGTGCAGCGCGCCGGCCAGCCGGTCTCGATCGACGACCTGCGCGCCAACATCCGGGCGCAGATGCGCGAAGCGGCGGAATAGGGCGGCGCATTTCCGCCCGCGCGTGACATTCTGTTACAAACGCGCGATGTCTGCGAAAATGCGCGGGGGCACAGGGCGCGAAGGGGAGGTTGTATTGAGCGAGATTACACGCATCCTGATCGCCGACGACCATCCGCTCATTCTCGGCGCGCTGCGTCAGGCCGTCGCCGGCGCGGTCGAAACCGTCGAGATCCACGAAGCCCACGATTTTGATTCGCTCGCCGCCGCGCTGGAAGCCCACCCCGACACCGATCTCGTGCTGCTCGATCTGTCGATGCCGGGCGTTCGCGGTTTTTCCGGCCTGCTCTATTTGCGCGCCGAGCGGCCCGGGCTGCCGGTGATCGTGATTTCCGCCAATGAGGATCGCGCCGTGATGCGCCATTGCCTCGAATTCGGGGCAGCGGCTTACGTGCCCAAATCGCTCGATGTCGAATCCATGCGCGCCGCGATCCGCACCGTGCTCGACGGCGGCCGCTGGACGCCGCCAGACCTCGACGCCAAATTGCCCGCCAACCGGGAGGCGAGCGCGCTGGTGAAACGGCTGTCGTCGCTGACGCCGCAGCAGGTGCGCGTGTTGATGATGCTGAGCCAGGGTCTGCTCAACAAGCAGATCGCCTATGAACTCAGCGTGTCGGAGGCGACCGTGAAGGCGCATGTCTCGGCGATCCTGCAAAAGCTCGGCGTCGAGAGCCGGACCCAGGCCGTCATTCTCGCCGGCAGAATCGAGCACGTGCAGGATTTGACGCCCATCGCGCCGTGAGGCTCAGGCGCGGAACGCGAATCGCTTGAAGCCGAAGAAGGTCACGAACATCGCGACCCCGGTGCCGAACGCGACGAAGATCGGCAGCGCCTCGGGCCGGACGGGAAGCGCGAGCAGATCGACGGCGGCCCACAGCGACAGCGCATAAGCCGTCCAATTGACCACGAAGCCCGCGCCGCAGACCAGGCAGTAGCGCAGGAAGGCGCCCAGCAGCGGCGCGGGCGAACCGGCGAAGGTGAGCCAGCGATTGAGCGCGAAATTGAGCACCGTCGCCAGCGCGAAGGCGGGTACGCGGGCGAACATCGGATCGAACGCAAATCCGCGCACGAGCGCGTAGGTGACGCCGGAATCGACGACGAAGCCGAACGCCCCGACCGCCGCGAAGGCCGGAATCTGGCGCCGCAAGCTTCGTCCGCCCATGGTCGTTTCGATCGCGCTCATGCCAGGCCTCCACCATCTCTATGCGGCAGGCGGCATGAACATCGCCCTAACGCATGGGAGCCTTCGCGGTTAAATCTCGATCACCTCCACCGCCCGCCCTGCAAACGTCCGCGCGATTTCGGCGACGCGGGCGTGGTGGGTGAACAGGATCGTCTGCCGCCGCGCGCCGAATTCGGCCAGCAGGTCGAGCGTGCAGCGGGTGCGCTCGTCGTCGAAGCTGGCCAGCAGATCGTCGCCGATGAAAGGCAGCGGTTCGCCCTCGCGGCGCTCCAGCAGCGCCAGCCGCAGCGACAGGAACAGCTGATCGCGCGCGCCTTCGCTGAGGCCTTTGACCTCGACCGGCTTGCCCTCGGCGCGCCGCGCGACAAGGATCGGATGATCGTTCTCGTCGTAACCGACGCCGAGGCCCGCAAAACTTTCCGCCGTCGCGACGCGGAAAAACGCGCCGGCGCGGGCGATGAGGGGGTCTTGCGCGGCGGCGCGATGACGTTCGATGGCGAGGTGGGCCAGTTTGGCGGCCGCCGCGCGGGCGAGCCATCGCTCCGCAATATCGACGAGTTCGCCCGCTGCCTCCGTGCGCTCGCGTGCGGCCTCGGCCGCGTCGCGTCCTTTCGCCAGCGCGTCGCGACGCTCCTGCGCCGCCCGCGTCGCCGCCGCCGCCTCGCCGATTTCGTGCAGCAGCCTTTTCTGATCCTGCTCGGCGACTTCGAGATCGGCGGTCAACGTCGAGAGATCGAAGCCGGCGGCTTCCTCGCGCAACCGGGCTTCCTCGATCCCGTCGCCGTTTTCGGCGAGTTCGCGTCGCAGCCGCGCCCGTTCCGCCTCCAGCGCCCGGCGCTGATCGAGCCGGGCGAGCGCCGCCGGCAGGCCCTCGTCTTCGGCGCCGGTCAGCGCGCGGACTTGGCGCAGAACGGGCGCCCGCGTCGCGCTCTGCGCCTCAAGCGCGCCGCGCAGGTTCGCCCGTTTCGCCGCCGCCTCGTCGAGCCGCGCTCGTTCGTCAGCCGCTTTGCGCGCAGCGGCCAGGGCGGTCAGGAGCTTGGGCAGAACCTCGCGGCCCACGTCCCCGGCGAGGGACGGCGCGGCGGCGGTCACCACCGCCTCGACCTCGCGTTCGAACCGCTCGACATCGGCCTTCATCGTCGCGATGCGGTGGCCGGTGTCCTCGAATTCGCGGCGCGGCAGCGGAACCGCGGCCCAGGCGTCGAGCGCCGCCTCTGCCTCCTCGACGCTGGTCTCAGGCGCGAGCCGCAGCGCGGCGGTCGCGCTCGCCCAGCCCTGCGCGAGCGCTAGCCCGTCGCCGCCCGCTTTGTCGCGCTCGACCGCCCATTCCGCGACCGCCTTTTCCGCCTGCGCGCGTTTGGCCGCGCCCTCCGCCGCCGCCTGCTTGGCCTCCTGCAATTCATCGAGCCGCGCGCGCGCGGCGCGATGCGATTCTTCGAACGCTTCCGACGCGGGCAGGCGGGCGCCGGCGTCGGCGAGCCAATCGCGCAAAGTCTCCCGCGCGGCCGCCACTTTGGCGGCGAGCGCCGCGCTTTCCGCTTTGCGGCGTTCGAGTTCTGTCCGGCGTTGCAGGATCGCGGCGACCCGCGCGCCCCAGCGCGTCATGTGCGCGGGATCGCGCGGCGCAATCCCGCTCGCCCGCCATAGCGACGCCGTCTCCGTCCGCACGCGCGCCAGCGCCTCGCCCGCTCCGGCGAGTTCGGCCTCGGCGCGCGAAAACTCCTCGCGACGCAGCGCCAGCGTCTCCCGGGCGGCTTGCAGCCGGGTCGCCCGTTCCGTGTCGCCGAGCACGTTCTCCACCGTCTGATCGGCGGCGAGCGTGCGCGCGCGCAGCGTCTCGAACCGCTCTTCGCGCAAATCCCGCGGCCCGGTCAACGCCGCGCCCAGACGCTCCAGCGCCGCCTCGCGCAAAGCGCGGGCGGCATCCCAGTCGGCCCGGGTGGCGCCTGCGGCGGCGCGCTCGTGGCGGGCGAGATCGGTTTCAGCCGCCTCGGCCGCCCGGCGCGCCGTCTCGCGCTTCTGCTGCGCAGCGCGAAAAAATTCTTCGGCCTCGCGCTCGGCCCGCTCGCGCGCTTCGAGCGTCTTTTCGTCGGGCAGGGCCAGGCGCGCGAGCGCGTCGGCGTCCGGCGCGGGCGGGTCGAGACGGACGACGGCTTCTGCGATCGCTTGCGTCTCGCCCGTGGCCGAGGCTTGTTCCTGTCGCAAAAGCTCGGCGTCGCGCAGCGCGTCGGCGAGCGCGTCGAGCCGTCGCTTCAGCGGGGCCGGATCGAGGGTCTGCGCTTCGTCAGCCTGCCCGAGGCGGCGCTGCTCGGCGAGCGCGTTCGCGTGGCGACGTTCGGCCTCCGCGTGGCGCGTCTCGGCCGCGCGGCGGTCCTTGACCAGCTTACGCAGCCGGACCAGCGCGACATCGGGCGGCGCGAACGTCAACAGCGCGGTCGTGTCGGCAAGGCCGAGCCGGCGCGCGAGATCTTCGAGCTGGCCGCGCGCTTGGGCCTGGGCTCCAATTCGCTTGGGCAGATCGGCCTCGTCCTTGCGCACCGCGCCGAGCTGTTCGCGCAGATCGTCGATCGCTTGCCCCTGCGCGACCAGCGCCTCGTCGAGGCCGAGGCTAGCGCGCAGGGCGTTGTCGCGCGCGTCTTCCGCCGCCCATTTTTCGCGTTCGGCATACGCGAGGCGCTCGGCCTCCACCGTCGCCAAAGCGGCGTCGAGCGCGGTCGCGTCGATTTCGGGCAGGTCGGCGAGCGCGGCCATCTCCACGGCCAAAGCATCGAGGCGACGCAGTTTGCCCGCCACGCGCCCGGCGCGCTGGCGGCGAACGATCGCGGCGCCCTGTTCGTGGTGCTGCGCCTTCAGGTCGTTCCCTTGCGCCTGCGCCTCCAGCCGCGCCTCGTCGGCGGCCTTCAGCGCGTCGGCCGTGACAATCGCCGCCTTCAGTTTGCCGTCGGCTTTCTGGTGCGCGTCGAGCGCCACATAAAAGGGCTTCGACCCCACCCTGCGCGCGCCGAACAACTCGTCCGCCTCCTCGGTCAGGCGCTTGCGCAGATCGTTGAGGGCGCTGAGCGAGGCCGAGCCGGCGGCGAGCGCCTCCGCCAGCGAGCCGCCGGCGCGCAGCAGCGCCTCGCCGCCCTCGCGCAGGCTGCGCTGGTTAAGCCCGAATTCGCTTTCGAACGTCTTGCGGTCGAGCCCGAGCGCACGCCGCAGCGGCTCCTCGGGCACGGGCTTGCCCTCGGCGTCGAGCAGCGTGTTTTTGTCGCCCTTGCGCCGCCGCAGTTCGAGCTGTTCGCCGTCGTCGCGACGCAACGCGCCGCCGATCCGAAGCGCTTTATACTCGTAGGCGAAGGCGTAGGTCGTGCGGTCGCGCACGCCGAACATCAGGTCGCCGATCGCCTCCAGCGTCGTCGTTTTGCCCGATTCGTTGGCGCCGAGCACGACATGCAGCGCCGCGTCGCGCGAAAAATGCAGCGTGCGGTTCTCGAAATGGCCGTAGGGGCCGAGGTCCAGCCGCTCCAGCCTCATGCGCGCGCTCCCGCAAGGAGGTCGCGGGCAAGAGCGGCGCGAACGGCGGGATCGAGTTCGAGGAAATCGTCGCGCAACTCGCGCGGCAGTTTTTCGGCGACGCTTTGCGCGAGTTGCGCGACGGCGGCGGCGAATTCGGGGTCTTCGGCTGAGACGGCGACGAGGGCGGCGATTTCGTGGTCATCGGCGGCGCTGGCGCTGGCGGGCGGGCTGCGCGTTTCCAGCCGCACTTTCTCCACCCAGCAGTCGCTCGCCACATGCGCGGCGAGTTCGCGCGCCCTGAACAGCAGATCGTCGAGCCGCGCGACGAGCCCTGCATGGGCGGGCGTCGCGCCGGTCAGGGTCAGGCGGACGGCGAGCGGGCGGCCTTGCGCGGCGTCGCTTGCGGCGGCGAGCGCCTCGCCAATGCGGGCGTGGATCGCCTCCTCCGCGAGATCGGTCGCATCGACCCGCTCATGCGCCCAGCGCGCCGCGTCGAGCGCAATGGGCTCCACCGCGACGATGCGGCCATCCTCCACCGTCACCCGCATGGCGCCCTTCGCCCCGGTCTCGCGCGGGTTGCGCCCTTGCAGATTGCCGGGAAACACGATCCACGGGTCGCGACTGACGATTTCGGCGGCGTGGATATGGCCGAGCGCCCAGTAATCGTAGCCGAAGCGGGCGAGATCCTGCGCCGTGCAGGGCGCGTAAGGGTTGTGGCCGGGCGAGCCTTCCAGGCTGGTGTGCAGCAGGCCGATGTTGAGCCAGCCCTCGCGGCGCGCGGCATAATGGACAAGAAAATCCTCCGGCGCCGCGCGGTCGGAAAAACTGCGGCCGTGCACGGCGACGCGCAACGGCTCGATCAGTTGGGTCTGGCTTCTGCGCCCGTCGAACATATGCACGCTGGCGGGGTAGGTCAGTGTTTTCGACACGACGCTCTCGGCGTCGTGATTGCCCTTGATGAGAAAGGTTTTCACGTTCGCGCGATCGAGCTTGCCCAGTTGCGCCACGAAGAACAGGCCGGTCGAGACGTCGCGCCAGTCGCCGTCGAACACGTCGCCGGCGATGACGAGGAATTTCGCGCCGCTGTCGATCGTCTCGGCGATCAGCCGCTCCACCGCCTTGCGGCCGGCGGCGGCGAACATCACGGCGACCGCGGGGTCCTTGGCGCGCAGCGCGTCGAACGGACTGTCGATGTGCAGATCGGCGGCGTGAATGAATTGAAATCGCATAATGTTACGATAGGCCGCGCGCACCCCCAGGCAAAGCCGCCGCCTGGGCGCCGTCCACAGGTCCGGCAAGTTTTTGCGCCATGGCCTGTCCTCATGTATCCCTCCGCGACGCCCGCTTGCGCGGCACAGGGGGAAGCCTTGAACAACGCCATCGCATTTCTGTTGCGGATCATTGTCGGCGTGGTCAGCGTTCTCGTCTCATTCGTCGTGCTCGACGCGATCCACGACCGCAACACCGAGATCGTGGTCGCCTGTATCGGCCTGTCCTATTGCTTCACCTTCGTCATTTCGCGACGCTGGCAATATTACGGGCTCAATGTCGTCTCGCTGTTCGGCATGACGGTGTCGTGGGTCAATGCGGAGCCGTTCGATTCCGCGACGCGCAGCCAAGTCAACATGCCGATGAAGCGCAGCTATGTCGTCGTCAGCATAGTGTTCGCGGCGGTGGTGGAATTGCTGTGCGCCTATCGCCTGCTGACCTCGCTGCTCGGCCACGGTTGGGAGCGGCTCGCGGCGCCCTTGCGGCCGCTGCTCGACATTCCCCAGGTTCAGGCGTGGCTAGCCTGGCTTTGAGCGCGGCTTGAACGGCGCCAGTCCCTCGCGCGCCAGTTCATCGGCGCGCTCGTTCATCTCCTCGCCGGCATGGCCTTTCACCCAGCGCCATGCGATCTCATGTTGGACGGTCGCCTCGTCGAGCCGGCGCCAGAGGTCTTCGTTCTTCACCGGCTTCTTGTCCGCCGTGCGCCAGCCGTTGCGCTTCCACCCCTTCAGCCACAGCGTGACGCCCTGTCGCAGGTATTGCGAATCGGTGTGCAAATCGACCTCGCACGGGCGTTTCAGCGACTCCAGCGCCGAGATCGCGGCGGTCAGCTCCATGCGGTTGTTGGTGGTGTGCGCCTCGCCGCCGCTCAATTCCTTCGACTTATCGCCGAATTTGAGGATCGCGCCCCAGCCGCCGGGACCGGGATTGCCCGAGCAGGCGCCATCGGTCCAGATCTCGACCCGGCTCACGCGCGCCAGCCGTAGTCGCGCGCCGATTTAACGCCGGTGTGGAACCGCAGCTTGGTCAAATATTCGCGCGGATCGTGCGGCTTCACCAGCGCGCCGGGCGGCACGTTGAGCCAGTCGACCAGCCGCGTCAGCATGAAGCGCAAAGCCGAGCCGCGCGCCAGAATCGGCAACGCCTCGACCTCCTCGGACGACAGCCGGCGAACGCGGTTGTAGCCCTCGATCATCGCCCGGCCTTTGGAGACGTTGAACTCCCCGCTGGCCTCGAACGCCCAGGAATTGAGGCAGACGCCCAAATCGTAGGCAAGGAAATCATTGCAGGCGAAATAGAAGTCGATCAGGCCCGAGAGCTTGTCGCGCAGAAAGAACACATTGTCGGGAAAGAGATCGGCGTGAATGACGCCGCTGGGCAGCCCCTTCGGCCAGATCTCCTGCAAGAAGCGAAGCTGCGTCTCGGTCTCGCGCGCCAGACCGGGCGAGACCTCGTCGGCGCGCGCCCGCGCCGCCTCGAACAGCGCCGGCCAGCCCTGGATGGAGAGCGCGTTGTGGCGCGAAATCATGAAATCGGCGCCGGCGGCGTGCATCCGCGCCAGCGTCTCGCCCACTGCGCCGCAATGCGCTACAAGCGGTCGACGCACCGACAGGCCTTCGAGGAAAGTGACGATCGCGGCCGCGCGGCCGGCCAGCCGCCCGATCGCCGCGCCGTCGCGCGAGCGCACCGGCTGCGGGCAATTCACGCCGCGTTGCGCCAGATGCTCCATCAGGCCGAGGAAGAACGGCAGGTCCGCCTCGTCGACCCGCTTCTCGTACAGCGTCAAAAGGTATTGGCCACGCTCGGCGTGCAGCAGGAAATTCGAGTTTTCGACGCCCTCGGCGATGCCCTTGAGCGACAGCGGCGCGCCCAGGTCATAACCTTCGAGGAAGCGCGCCAGCGCCTCGTCGCCGACTTCGGTATAGACCGCCATCAGGGCGACGCCGGCGCCGGATCGCGCAAAGTTCGCGGCAGCGGGAAGAACATGTTTTCCTCGCGCGTGGTGAGGGTCTCGACCGCCAGCGCATAGCGCTCCGCCAGCCCGTCGAGGATCTGCTCGACCAGGATTTCCGGGGCGGAAGCGCCGGCGGTGATCGCCACGGAGCCTATGCCTTCGAGCGATGCGAAATCGAGCGCCGCCACATTGGGCACGAGCAGCGAGACCTTGCAGCCCTCGCGCTCGGCGACCTCGCGCAGGCGCTGCGAGTTGGAGGAATTCTCGGCGCCGACCACGATCACCGCATCGACCAGCGCCGCCGCCGCCTTCACCGCCTCTTGCCGGTTGGTGGTGGCGTAGCAGATGTCCTCGACCGGGGGCTCTTGAATCCAGGGGAATTTCGCCTTCAGCGCGGCGATCGCGTCGCGGGTGTCGTCGACCGACAACGTCGTCTGGGTGACGAAGGCGAGTTCCTTCCCGGCGGGGAGTTCGAGCGTCTCGACCTCCGAGCGATCGCCGACCAGCGTGATCGCCCCCGCGGGCAATTGGCCGAGAGTGCCGACGACTTCCGGGTGGCCGGCATGGCCGATCAGGATGATGTGGCGACCGCGCTTGAAATGCGCCAGCGCCTCGCGATGCACCTTGGTGACGAGCGGGCAGGTGGCGTCGATGGCGTTGAGGCCGCGTTGCCGCGCCTCGGCTGGCACGGATTTCGGCACGCCATGGGCGGAGAAAATCACCGGCGCGGCGCCGGCCGGGGCCTCGGAAAGCTCCTTGATAAAAATCGCGCCTTTCGCCTTCAGCGAGTCAACCACGTATTTATTGTGCACGATTTCGTGACGCACATAAACCGGCGCGCCATGCAGCTTAAGCGCCGTTTCGACCACGTCAATAGCGCGCGTCACACCCGCGCAAAAGCCGCGCGGCGAGCAGAGAATGACACGGAGTTTCGGTTTTTCGGACATTACGCGCTCCAGGCCCCGCGTCCTCTTCGAAGAGGCGCGCGCGGGTGTCAAGCCGGCGCGAGGTTTGGCAAATTCTCAGTTTGAAATTTGAAAGCGCCAGGAGGTTCTGTCACTTCGGTAAGTAGCGCAGATATACGGTGATGCCCGTGATCGCGATCGCCATGAGCCCGCCCAGCACCCAGAGCGCGCCCTTTACAAAAGATATCTGACTCCTGATTATATCCAACTTTTCGCCGTGTGACTTCACATCCGCGACGACACGGTCGAGTTTACCGAACATTTCGCCCAGCGTTCGTTGCATTTCCATTACGATTTGCAACGTAAAATCATGCCCAGGCTGCATATATGCCCTGGGGGTTGTCTCCGGGAACGATGTCGGGACACCCTCGCCGCTCTCGCCTCTCGGCAATCTAGCCACTAGAAGCCTCAATCTTAGCCTTCATCCAGTCCCAAACTGGCGTTGGGGCGCGTCCGTAATATCCCGAAACCCCCACGACGATAGCTAAGCCGTTCGAAGCGTCAGATATTTTCAATTTGTTGGAGACGTCGATGGCAGTCCCTTTGTCCGAAACCATCCATTCATCCGGCCCGAGTTCAATATGGTCGTAAGGGTACGATTCCGCGATAGCCGTTTTTAGCTTCGCGGGCTCGCTGACTCGGAGAACGACGAATACGGACATTTCCCTCTCACAGTCCACCACACGTAATATACGGCCAGAGAATTAACAATGATCCGGGGCTGCTTTCAATCTACGCTTAAAATGCGGCCATTTTGTAAGCCCGAGCTTTTTCGCGTTGGTATCGATATCCATCGCTTTAACGAAATTCCACCAATCCGCACCAACTCCCGCAGGTCGCCGGCGCGGGCCTTGCTTGTCGCGCAAGGCTGCCGAGCGCGGCGCGGCCTTTATCTGTCCGCAACGGCGCCTTATGGGGCGGATGACAAGAATTAAGGAGTCCCCCATGGCTTGCCAAGCCCGCATCGGCGAGGTGACGGCGCGTATCGCCGCCCGAAGCCGCTCGACCCGCGCCGCTTATCTCGAACGCATCGACAAGGCGGCTTCGACCGGGCCGGCGCGCAAAAAACTGGGCTGCGCCAATTTCGCGCATGGCTTCGCCGCCTGCGCGCCTGGAGACAAGGCGGCGCTGAGGGACGGCGACGGCGCCAATCTCGCCATCGTCACCGCCTATAACGACATGCTGTCGGCGCATCAGCCCTATGAGCGCTATCCCGAACTCATCAAGCGCGCCGCCCGCAGCCTCGGGGCGAGCGCGCAGGTGGCGGGCGGAGTGCCGGCGATGTGCGACGGCGTCACCCAGGGCGAGGCGGGGATGGACCTCAGCCTGTTTTCGCGCGACGTCATCGCGCTGTCGACGGCGATCGCGCTGTCGCACCAGATGTTCGACGCCTCGGTCTATCTCGGCGTCTGCGACAAGATCGTGCCGGGGCTTCAGATCGGCGCGCTGTCGTTCGGCCAACTGCCGGCCGTGTTCATCCCCGCCGGGCCGATGCCCTCGGGCCTGTCCAACGACGAGAAGTCGATGGTTCGCCAGCGCTACGCCGAGGGCAAGGCGACGCGGGCGGAACTGCTGGAGGCGGAATCGCAGGCCTATCATGGTCCCGGCACCTGCACCTTTTACGGCACCGCCAACACCAACCAGATGCTGATGGAGATCATGGGGCTGCATCTGCCCGGCGCCTCGTTCGTCAATCCCAACACGCCGCTGCGCGATGCGTTGACCGAGCTTGGCGCCCGGCGGGCGCTGGAGCTGACGGCGCGCGGCGACAACTACACGCCCATCGGTCACGTCATCGACGAGCGCGCCGTGGTCAATGGCGTCGTGGGCTTGCACGCCACCGGCGGCTCGACCAACCTGACCATCCACCTGATCGCGATGGCTCACGCCGCGGGCATTGCGCTGACCTGGGACGACTTCGCAGACCTCGCCGAAGTGACGCCGTTGCTAACGCGCGTCTATCCCAATGGCAAAGCCGATGTGAATCACTTTCAGGCCGCCGGCGGCATGGCCGTGCTGATCCGCGAGTTGATCGGCGCCGGCCTGCTGCATGGCGATGCGCGCACGGTCTGGGGCGCGGGCCTTGCCGACTACGTGGTCGAGCCGACGCTCAACGCGGAAGGCGCCGTCGTCTGGCGCCCGGCGGCGGAAACGAGCGGCGACGAGACGGTTTTGCGCGGCGCCGCGAACCCGTTCCAGGCGACGGGCGGCCTGCGCGTGCTGGAGGGTCCGCTCGGACGCGCGGTGATCAAGACGAGCGCGGTCGCGGCCGAACGGCACGTGATCGAGGCGCCGGCGCGGGTGTTCCATACGCAGGAGGAACTGCACGCCGCGTTCCGGGCCGGCGAACTCAACCGCGACGTGGTGCTGGTGGTGCGGTTCCAGGGCCCGCGCGCCAATGGGATGCCGGAACTGCACAAGCTGATGCCGCCGATTGGCGTGTTGCAGGATCGCGGCTTCAAGGTCGCGCTGGTGACGGACGGCCGCCTCTCGGGCGCTTCCGGCAAGGCCCCGGCCGCGCTGCATGTGACGCCGGAGGCGGCCAGCGGTGGGGCCATCGCGCGGATCCGCGACGGTGATAGGATCCGGGTCGATGCGGTGAACGGCAGGTTGGAGGTGCTGGTGGACGCGGCCGAGTTCGCCGGCCGCGCGCCGGCTGAGTGCGATCTGTCGCGCGAACATGTTGGCGTCGGGCGCGAGTTGTTCGGCGCCTTCCGGGGTCAGGTCGGGCGCGCGGACCAGGGGGCGTCGATCTTCGCGGGGTGAGGAGGGGGCGGCGCTTAAGCGGGCGTTCGCAATGCGCGGCAATGTTGACGATGCTTTCGAGTTGCATTACCGTATTTGCGGGGTGATACGCTGCCAAATATACAATAGCGACAAGCTCGCCTCGCGTGTCCCTTTACGGGGGGAGAGAATCGATGTCTTTCTCGATTTACAAGCTCATTTCCGCTTCGATCTCGAACGTGCAAATTCCCATCGACGCCAACGAATTCCTGCAGGTCGCGCCCGGCGTCAACATTTTCATGGATGGCGCTTCCATCGCCATCACCAATCAGACCACGGGCGGGAACAGCGAGGTCGACATCCAGGGCAATGTCGCCGGCGGCTTTGGCGTCTATTTCTATCTCAACGATATCAACAATACCGTCTCGGTCGGCCCCGGGGCGAAGATCACTGCGGGCGTCAATGGCGTCGACTTCCAAGGCGGAAACTTTAGTGTCGGCACCAACCATCACGTCCTCAACGCCGGTTATATCTATGGCGCCGATCACGCCATCCACTTCACGGGGAGCTTGAATTTCGTCGAGAACGCCGGCGTCCTGCAAGGAAAAGTCGCCATTGACGGCCAGGGCTTCGGTGATCGGATCGTAAACGCGAGCGGGGGCGTCATTCAGGGCTTCGACCATGCGATTGAAGCCTTGCTCGGCGAGTTGCAACTCAGCAACGCCGGCGTAATCGAGTCCTACAGCAACGCCGTTAGCCTGGGCAACGCGAACTTGGGACCGGTCTTGATCGAAAATTCGGGAACGATCTCCGCCGTCGCCGATGACGCGATTACCGGGTTCGGCGACAACGTGAAGATCTTCAACAGCGGCAAAATTTCCTCTTCAGGAAACGCGATCAACCTGAGCGGGACAGGCGCGGGGCTGGAGACAATCGTCAATCAAATGGGTGGGTTGATCGAAGGTCTGGGAAGTTACGCCATTAATCTCGCTCAAACGCCGACCAGGCTCTTGAACGCCGGCGAAATCGCCGGCGCCGTCCAACTCTTCAGCAATTCGACGGTCGCCAATACGGGCTCGATAACCGGCGATGTTCACATCAGCGGCGCGGGCGCGATCGTCAGAAATTCGGGCCATATCACCGGGCAATCCGTCGCCATCTCCATCGACGGCGCCGCGTCGATTGACGATAGGATCGTCAACACCGCGACAGGCGTGATCGACGCCACAGGCGCGACCGCGATCACGCATGGCGCGAACGGGACGCTACGGGTCGTGAACCGAGGGGAAATCTTTGGTGATCTCGCGCTGTCGGGGCAAGCGACAATGGTCAACATCGGCTCGGAGACGGGCGGAGTTACATTTGGGCTCGGCGCGTCTCTGGTCGTCAACCGCGGCCTGATTGACGGCAGTGTCGTGTTCGCGGGGCTCGGCAACATCTATCGCGGTCAGGCGGGCGCGATCACCGGCGTGGTCAATGGCGCCGGCGTGGATGGGCGCTATCTCGGCGGCGCGGGCGACGATGCGTTCAACCTGAGCGCCAGCGGCGCCAAATTCGTCTCGGGCGGCGCCGGCGACGACACGTTCAGCTTCACCGTCGCTGGTCTCAACGCGAAGACTGTCGTGAAGGGCGGCGATGGGGTCGACACGCTGGCCTTCACGACGCCGGGAGCGTTGTCCACCAGCACTTTCGCGCATGTCTCTGGTATTGAGTCGATCAACCTCGCCGCCGGCGCCAACTCGCTCAAACTGACTGACGCGCTCGTGAGTTCGGCGCTCGGCGGCGCGATCACTGTCAATGGCGGCAACGGGCTCGATACGATCAACGTCTCGGCCGTCACGACGGCCTCGGACACGGTGACGATCGTCGGCGGGGCCAGTTCGGATGTGCTCACCGCTGGCGGGGCGACGGATATCTTCGGCTACAATTTGGTCTCGGAGTCCACCGGACCGACCTATGACAAGATCGCCGGCCTCAACTTCAGTATTGACCGGTTCGACGTGTCAGCCGCGGCGGGTTCGATCCTGGCAATCGACTTGCCGGCGACCGGATCGCTCTCGACCGCGACCTTCAACGTCGATCTCGCCGCCGGCCTTCCCGCCGCCAAGCTGGCCGCGCATGACGCTGCGCTGTTTACCGCCTCGGCCGGTACACTGTCGGGTCAAACTTTCCTCGTCATCGACGCTAACGGCGTAGCGGGCTATCAAGCCAACCTCGACCTCGTCATGAACCTCACCGGCGCCACGGGAACGCTGACGACGGCGAATTTCATCTGAACGCCCCGGCTTAACACGTCCACGGCGGGGCGGCCTCGGCGTCGAGGCCGTAGCGCGCGATGGCCGCAGCGGCCTTCTCCCGCGCGCCGATCGCGACCAGCGCCGCCACGGCGATATGCTGCGCATCGACCTCGAAGAACCGCCGCAACGCCGCGCGCGTGTCGCTGCGCCCGAACCCGTCCGTGCCGAGCGTAGTGAACGGCGCCGCAAGGTGATCCGCAATCATCTGCGGCACGGCGCGGACATAGTCGGTGGCGGCGACGATCGGCGCTTTGCCCGGCAGACAGACCGCGACATGGCTGAGGCGGGGCTCGGCCAGCGGATGCTGACGATTGCAGCGCTCGACCTCGCGCGCGTCGCGGGCGAGTTCGGAGAAGCTGGTTGCGCTCCAGACTTCCGAACCGACGCTCCAATCCGCCTCCAGCAGCCGCGCCGCCTCGAGCGCCTGAAGCAGGATCGAGCCGGAGCCTAGCAGCCGCACATCAGCCGCGCCGCGCGTCTCGACGCGATGGAGGCCTTTGACGATATCGGCTTGCGAGCCTTCCGGCATCGAGGGATGGGCGTAATTCTCGTTGGCGACGGTGAGGTAATAGAACTCGTCGCGTCCCTCTTGCATCATCGCCCGCGCGCCGTGATCCAGAATTACCGCGACCTCATAGGCGAAAGCGGGGTCATAGGCGCGGCAATTGGGAATCGTCGCCGCGACGACATGGCTCGATCCGTCCTGATGTTGCAGCCCCTCGCCGCCGAGCGTGGTGCGCCCCGCCGTCGCGCCGATCAGAAAGCCGCGCGCGCGGCTGTCGGCGGCAGCCCAGATGAGATCGCCGACGCGCTGGAAGCCGAACATCGAATAGTAGATATAGAACGGCAGCATCGCGACATTGTGCGCGGAATAAGATGTCGCCGCCGCGACCCAGGACGAGATCGCGCCCGCTTCCGAGATGCCTTCCTCCAGCAACTGCCCGTCGGTCGCCTCGCGGTAATACAGCATCGAGCCCGCATCCTCCGGCTCGTAGAGCTGGCCGACGGGGGAATAGATGCCGACCTGGCGGAACAGATTGGCCATGCCGAAAGTGCGCGCCTCGTCGGCGACGATCGGCACGATGCGCGGACCCAGCGCCTTGTCCTTGATGAGACCGCTCATCAACCGCACCAAAGCCATGGTGGTCGACATGTCCTTGCCCGCCGCGTGCAGCGCGAAATCGGCGTAGGCGCCGAGCTCGGGGACCGCCACGGGCGCCGACTGGCGACGCCGCGCCGGCAGATAACCGCCGAGCGCCTCGCGCCGCGAACGCAGATAGCGCAATTCCGGGCTGTTCTCGGCGGGGCGGTAGAAATCGAGCCGCGCCACGGACTCATCGCCGAGCGGCAGCGCGAAACGGTCGCGGAACGCGAGCAACGCCTCGACATCAAGCTTCTTGGCCTGATGCGCGGTCATACGCGATTCGCCCGCCCCGCCCATGCCAAAGCCTTTTTTCGTCTTGGCGAGAATGACGGTGGGCCGACCTTTCGTCGCCTTGGCGGCGGCATAAGCGGCATAAAGCTTGACGATGTCGTGGCCGCCGCGCCGCAGACTGTCGATCTCGCCGTCGCTCATGCCGGCGACCAGCGCGCGCACCTCCGGGTCCTCTTCGAAGAAATGCGCGAGATTATAGCCGCCGTCGCGCGCGCCCAGCGTCTGATATTTGCCGTCCACCGTGGCGGCGAAACGGCGCAGCAACGCGTGGGTTTTGTCGCGCGCGAAAATGGCGTCCCAGTCCGAACTCCACAGCACCTTGATCACATTCCAGCCCGCGCCGCGAAACACGCTCTCCAACTCAGGGATAATCTGCCCATTGCCGCGCACCGGCCCGTCGAGCCGTTGCAAATTGCAGTTGATGACGAAGGTAAGGTTATCGAGGTTCTCGCGCGCGGCGATCGAGAGGCCGGCGAGCGATTCCGGCTCATCCATCTCGCCGTCGCCGAATACGCCCCAGACATGGCGCGCGTTGGTGTCGGCCAGACCGCGATCGCGGAGATAGCGCAGGAAGCGCGCCTGATAGACGGCCGTGATCGGCCCGATGCCCATCGATCCCGTGGGAAACTGCCAGAAATCGGGCGCCAGCCAGGGATGGGGATAGGAACTCAGGCCCGGCCCGCCGATCTCCTGCCGGTAGCGCTTCAACTGGTTCTCGTCGAGCCGGCCTTCGAGAAAGGCGCGCGCGTAAACGCCGGGCGCGGAATGGGGCTGGAAAAACACCAGATCGCCGTCGCCGACGCCGGAATCGGCGCGGAAAAAGTGGTTGAAGCCGATCTCGAACAGCTCTGCCGCCGAGGCGAAGCTCGCGATATGGCCGCCTAATTCGCCGTAAGCCTGGTTGGCGCGCACGACCATCGCCAGCGCGTTCCAGCGGATGATCGCGCAAATGCGCTCCTCCAGGGCGAGATCGCCGGGGAACGGCGCCTGTTTCTCCGGCGCGATACTGTTGCGATAGGGCGAAAAGGGCGCATGGTCGGCGAACACGCCGAGTTCGCGCGCGCGCCGCTCCAGCGCGGAAAGCATGAATTCAGCGCGCTCGCTCCCTGAGCTGCGAAACAGCGAATCGAGCGCGGCGAGCCAATCCCCGGTTTCATCGGGATCGCGATCCTGCTTAGCTGGCGTCATGCTCAACATCGTCGCACCCTCGACTGGTCGAGCGCAGATTAAGACGGACCGCGCCGCAGATGGCGCCGAAAAGCGCTTTGCGATTGGGCGTAGGCGGCGCAAAATGCGGTCGTTGAACTCAATATCGGCAGATCATGCTAAAAAGACCGCTCGACGCGATCGACATGCGAATCCTCGGGGAGTTGCAGGAGGACGCCAGCCTCACCAATGTCGCGCTGGCCGAGCGCGTCGGCCTTTCGCCCTCGCCCTGCCTGGCCCGCGTGCGAGCCCTGGAGCAATCGGGCGTGATCGCGCGCCGCGTCGCCCTGCTCGATCCCGCCAAGCTTGGGCCGACCCTCAGCGTCTTCATTCAGGTGACGCTGGAAAAGCAGACCGAGGAACTGCTCGAAGTGTTCGAGCAGGCGATGGGGCGTTTTCCCGAAGTGATGGAATGTTATCTGATGACGGGGGATTCGGACTATCTGCTACGCGTGGTGGTGCGCGACACGCTCGCGTTGCAGCATTTCATCATCGAGCGCCTGTCCAAGACGCGCGGCGTCGCCAATATCCGATCGAGCTTCGCGCTCAAACAGGTGAAATACAAAACGACGCTGCCAGCCGAGGCGCTCGGCCGCGGCGAAGAGGCATGAGAGGCGGCCAGGACTGTTCAGCCGACCTCGCCAAGATACCACTCGATCCAGCCAATAGCGTTGGGCTCGACCGGCGAGTAGGGCCCGGGTTCATAGAAGCTGGAATTGACGCCCTTCTGGTTGTCCTCGGTAATCCTCTTGTCGGCTTGCGTGGTGACGCGCCACAACCAGGTGAGTCTGTCGAGATCGTAGTCCACGCCCTCCGTCGCGTCGCCCTTCACCAGCCAGATCAGCTCCATCGCGGAGGTGGACGCCGTGAGAGGAAGGAATCGATAAATGACGCCGTGATCGGGATAGGCGATGAAGAAGCTCGACGGCGCAAAATGCGTTGAGGTCACGCCGCCGTCGTAGTCCCTGAAATCGCCCATCAGCGGAGCGACCGGCTTGCCGTCCGGTCCGCCGGTCCGCACCCCGTCATAGAGGGCATAGCGAAACGTGAACACGGAGGCCTCGCCCGTGCCTGACCCGACGCGGTGATCGGCGACGGGAACGCTTAACCCCAGCGCGCGGGTGCGGGCCTCCATCGCCGCATTGAGTTCGACGATTTGGTCAAGCGGCTGCTCCAGCGCGTGGAGCCTGGAATATTCGGGATGCGAGGGCGTGCAATGGTAACACTCCAGATAGTTCTCGACCGTCAGCTTCCAGTTCGCGGTGACCGCGTAGGTTTCGCGATGCGCGACTTTGGCTGAGGCCCAACCATAGGGCGCGTAGGCCTCGGCGATTGTCTTGCGCGCGACCTCCAGCGACAGCGGCGCCTGAGCGAGCGAAATGAAAACCAGCCCTTCGATGACCTCGACGGCGACCGCTTTCAGGCCGTAACTGGCCTTGTCGAAATCGGCGGGCATGTGACGCGCGGAGCGCAAGGAGCCGTCGAGATTGTAGGTCCAGGCGTGATAGGGACAGACAAGCACGCTGGCGCGCCCCTGCGAGCGGGTGCAGATTCGCGATCCCCGGTGGCGGCAGACATTGGCGAAGGCGCGCAGCGCGTTGTCTCGTCCCCGAACGATGATGATGCTCTCGTTGGCCATCTCGTGCAGGAAATAGTCGCCGGGCTCAGGCGCCATCGAGGCATGTCCCGCCAGGATCCAGTGGCGCCGGAAAATGCGTTCGAGATCGCGCTCGAACGCGGCTTCGGAGTTGTAAAGCAGCTGCTGCAGCGAATGCGCCGGCTTCTGCCTGCTGACGATGGCGACCATATCTGTGGCGTCATGCCCTGACATTCCCGGGTCTCCCTGCTTTAAGCCCGTATCCGAAGGTTGTTGGGATCATACATCGGCGCGAGGCTGGCTTTCGCCGCGATTCGCCGGCCTGCGACCTCGATTTCGAACCGCGCCGAGGCGACGAGGCTGGCGATGGTGGTTTGATTGCCCTGGACATAGCCAAGCGCGACAGCGCCTCCAAGGCTATGCCCATAGGCGCCCGATGTCGTGCGGCCCACCAATTCGCCGTCCGCCCAGATCGGTTCGTCGTGATAGAGCAGGGGGTCTGGATCGAGCAGCAGAAATTGCAACAGCCGCCGCGTGGCGCCGCTGTCGCGACGGCGCAACAGGGCGTCGCGTCCGATAAAATCGCCGTTGTCGAGCTTAACAGCGAACATCAGACCGGCTTCGAGGGGAGTGTCCTCCTCGCCGATGTCGTGTCCCCAGTGACGATAAGCTTTTTCGATCCGGCACGAATCGAGCGCATGCAATCCCGCCAGTTTTAGGTTGAACGATGCGCCCGCCTCCAGCAACGCGTCAAACACGCCGCGCGCGAATTCGGTGGCGACGTAAAGCTCCCAACCGAGTTCGCCGACATAGGTCACGCGAGCCGCACGAACTTGCGCATAGCCGATCGTGATTTCGCGCCAGGCGCCGAACGGATGCGCCGCGTTCGACAGGTCCGCGCCGGATAGGTCTTCAAGCAGCGCGCGGCTCTGGGGGCCCATGACGCAGAGGACCGCTTCTGCGGAGGAGACGTCGGTGATGAATACGTCCCCCGCCTCGCCGAGATGGCGCTTCGCCCAGGCCAGATCGCGCCGCGCGGCGGCGCCGGCGGTTACAATCAGGAAGCTCGTCTCCGACAGCCGCGTGACCGTGAGATCGGCCTCGATGCCGCCGCGCTCGTTCAACCACTGGGTGTAAACAAGCCGGCCCGGCGCGACGCGCATGTCGTTGGCGCAGATGCGTTGCAAGGCCGCCTCGGCCCCGCGTCCCTGAACCAGGAATTTGCCGAACGACGTCATGTCGTAGAGCGCGACGCTCTCGCGCGTCGCCCGATGCTCGGCGGCGGAATAGGCGAACCAGTTTTGGCGGCCGTAGCTATAGGCATATTCCGGCTTGACGCCAGGGGGCGCGAACCAGTTGGCGCGCTCCCATCCCGCCGCTTCGCCAAAGCAGGCGCCATGCGCGGCGAGTCGCTCGTGCAGCGGCGAAAGCCGGACATTCCGAGCCGTCTCATATTGCCGGTGCGGCCAGTGCATCGCATAGAGCAGGCCCAGCGATTCGGACACGCGCTCCTTCAGATATTTGCTGTTGACCTGAAACTTCTGGACGCGACGGATATCGACATCGGCCAGATCCATCGGCGCGTGCCCGCCGACAATCCATTCGGCCAAAGCCTTGCCCGCGCCGCCGGCGGACTGGATGCCGATCGAATTGAAGCCGGCGGCGACATAAAGCTTCTCGACGTCGGGGGTTTCGCCGAGCAGATAACGCACATCGGGCGTGAAGCTCTCCGGCCCGTTGAAGAACTTCCTGATGCCGACGGTCTCCAGCGCGGGCAGGCGCCGAACCGCGGCTTCAAGAATGGGTTCGAAATGCGCGAAATCGTCGGGCAGTTCGCCGAACTCGAAATCTTCCGGAATCCCATCAACCGCCCAGGGTTTTGCGTTGGGCTCGAAGGCGCCGAGCAACAGCTTGCCGGCGTCTTCCTTGTAATAAGCGCAATTGTCGGGGTCTCTGAGGACGGGCAGATTCGGCGTCAAGCCCGGCATGGGCTCCGTCACGATATAGAAATGCTCGCAGGCTTGCAGCGGAATATCGACGCCCGTCGCCAGACCCAGCGCGCGCGACCACATGCCCGTGGCGATAACGACGTTCTCGGCTGTTATCTCGCCGCTCTCCGAGGAAACACCGACCGCGCGGCCATTCTTTGTGAGGATCGTATCGACGACGACATTCTCGATCACTTTCACCCCGCGCATGGTGGCCCCCTTGACGAGCGCCATCGTGGTGTCGATCGGGTTGGTCTGGCCATCGCGGGGCAGATGCACGCCGCCGACGACGTCGCCTACCTCAACCAGCGGCCAATGGCGCTTGATTTCGGCCGGAGAGACCGCGTTGACTTCGAGCCCAAAAGTCTTGGCCATCGAAGCGCCGCGCATCAGCTCTTCGAGCCGCTCGGAATTGGTGGCGATCGTCAGGCTGCCGCGCTGCATGAAGCCGGTCGCCTGTCCCGTCTCCGCTTCCAGCGAGGCATACAGCTCCGTCGTATAGCGCGCGAGTTTGGTGAGATTGGCGGTGGCGCGCAACTGACCAACCAGGCCGGCGGCGTGCCATGTCGTGCCGCTGGTCAGGCGCTTGCGCTCCAGCAACACGACGTCGCTCCAGCCGAGCTTGGCCAGGTGATAGGCGATCGACGCGCCGACGATGCCGCCGCCGATGATGACGACGCGCGCATGTTTGGGCAGAGAAGCAACCATTCTAATGCCTTTCAGGCGCGAAGGCGCAGGTTGGCGGAGTCCCAGGCGGCCTCAGCCAGAATGACCGCCTTGCGACGCTCGCCCAGAATGAGAATTTCGAACGCTGCGCCCGGCTGCGCCAACGCCGGGTCAACATAGGCGAAGGCGAGCGACCTACCGACCGCATGGCCGTAGGCGCCGCTGGTTGTGAGACCGACGATGCGATCCCCCGCATAAACCGGCTCGTTGCCAGCGCAATCGGCATCCGCCGCATCCACCTGGAGATAGACGAGCTGGATGCGCGCGCCGCGTTGCCTCATCGCGAGGCTCGCCTGCCGTCCGATGAAGTCGCCTTTGTCAAGACGGATGAAGCGATCCATCGCGGCTTCAAACATGTCGATCTCGCTGGTCAACTCCGATCCCCAGCCGCGATAGGCCTTTTCCATGCGCAGCGAGTTCATCGCATAGGCGCCAAACAGCTTTATCCCGTATTCCTCTCCCGCCGCCATCAGGGCATCGAAAACTGCGGGCATTTCCGCCATCGGGCAATGCAGCTCCCATCCGAGTTCGCCGACATAGTTGACGCGCAGAAGCCGCACGCCCGCGACGCCGGCCACCGTCGCCTGGCCGCCCGTCAACCAGCGGAAGGCGGCGTTTGACAGATCGACGTCCGTGCAGCGCGCCAGCACGTCGCGGGCTCTGGGCCCGGCGAGAACCAGTGTGCCAAACGCGTCGGTGACGTCGGAGATAGAAACCTGCTCCTCCGGCCGCAGGCGCCAGGATAGTTGGTCGAAGTCATATTGCTGCGCCGCCGCGGCCGACAGCACATAGAAATGATCGGAGCTTAGCCGCGTAACTGTGATTTCGCTCTCGATAAAGCCGCTTTCGCTGAGCAGATGCCCCAGAACTATGCCGCCTTCCTTGGCCGGAATCCTGTTGGCGCAAATCCGCTCAAGGAACGCAGGAGCGTCGCGCCCCTTCACGTCGAATTTGGAGAACGTCGAGAGATCCATCAGACCGACGCTCTCACGCACCGCCAGCGCCTCCGCTCTTACCGCGTCCCATTCATTTGATCGCCTGAACGAATAACGCTCGCCCTCACCGCTCGCGTCATACCAGCGCGCCCGCTCCCATCCAAAGACCTGCGCGAATTGCGCGCCAAAGCCCTTCAGCTTCTCGTGCAGCGACGAAACACGCAGATTGCGTCCAACTGAGTGCTGCTCGCCTGGCTTGTAGCAATGGTACATGTGGTGATAGTCGGCGACGGCGACTTCGTTGGTGTAGTTCTTCGACGCCCAATCGCCGAAGCGGCGCGGATCGAATTCGCGCATGTTGATCTCGGCCTGGCCATGCACCATCCATTGCGCGAGATATTTGCCCGCGCCCGCGCCCTGACAGATGCCGATAGAGGCGCCGCAATGCATCCAATAATTCTTTGGCCCATGTGCGGGACCGGAGAGATAAACGCCATCCGGCGTATGCGTGATGGCGCCCGAAATCACCGACTTGACGCCCGCCGTGGCGAACAGCGGGAACCGCTCGGCGGCTTTCTCCAGCCACGGAGTCAGACGATCCAGTTCGGGAGACACAAGCTCGCTCTCGAAGTCCCAGCTCGGCGGGGCGCCGTCCCAGCACAAATGCGCGGTCGCGGTTTCATAGGGGCCGATCAGGATGCCGTTGGCCTCCTCGCGCAGGTAGCAGTGGCTGTAGGGATCGCGCACGACCGGAAGCTCCGGCGCGAACTCAATCAGTTCACGCACTGGGGTCGTGATCAGATAATGGTGGAGTATGTTGGCGATCGGCGTCTGGTGGCCCGTCCAGGCCCCGACGACGTCGGCGTAGGAGCCAGCGGCGTTGACGACGTGTTCAACGACAATGTCGCCCTGGTCGGTCATCACGCGCCATTCGCCCGTTGGCAGGCGTTTGATGTCGGTCACGCGGGTGCGGCGGTGGATTTCGGCGCCGAGCTGGCGCGCGCCGGCCGCCATCGCGTTGGTGACGTCGGCGGGCGCCACATGTCCGTCATTCACCGTGCGGAAGGCTGCTTTCACGCCGAACGTATCGAGGAACGGGTGATATTGCCTGATCGCAGACGGGCCGATGATTTCGCCCTCATACCCCGCCAGACGCGACACGCCATAAATTTGTTTCAGCCAGTTGACTTCTTCGTCCGTCGTCGCGAGGCGCAGGCCGCCGCAGCCGTGCCAGGAGACCGCCTGTCCGGTCAGTTGTTCCAGCTTCGGATACAGCTCGGTTCCATAGACATGAACCTTGGTCATGTTGAGAGAAGAATTGAAGTGCGGACATTGCCCGGCGGCATGCCACGTCGAGCCCGAGGTCAACTCGCCCTTCTCAAACAGCACGACGTCGCTCCACCCCTCGAGCGCGAGATGGTACAGCAGACCGACTCCCATAATGCCGCCGCCGATAACAGCCACTCTCGCATGGGACTTCATTGACTGTGATCTCGCGTCAAGTGTCAGCGTTCAGCGGGAAAGGCGGGCGCGTCCGCCAGCACTTTCTCCGGCGACGGCTAGGGCGGCGGGCGCCGAAATGGCCCCGCTACGCAGGCGGCTGCGGCCGGGCCAGTCTCCGTCACCGTGACCTGAGGGTCTTCGCGCGCCAAGTTTCCCGCGGGATTTCGTCCAAGATTTCCCGGACCTGTGAAGTCGCATTTCATTCTCACGCCTGCGTCCACAACGTCAACGACAATGGAGCAATTTCCGACATTGAGCAATAGAGCTAAGCGACGTGGCCAGGACGGAGCCGACCCAGGACAAGGCGGATCGGGAGACCAGCGACGGTTGGCAAAGCCGAGGCAAAAGGGATGGATTGCGACTCCGCTGGTTCAGAAACGCCCCATGTTCGGCGATTTGCGCGGCTTCGACGATGTCGCTCAGCGCTGGCTCTTGCACACGATGGGTCCAATCGTCGGCCGCGCCGCGTGGCGGGTTGGCGCAAAATCGAATGTCGCCAGGCAGGCTTGGCCGCTTGCGCGCACTGTCACTACGTTGTGGGGGCTCAAGTCGCCGAGATAGGCGATGCCGTCATAGCCCACAATCGCGGGGCCGGCGCCCCCACGCGCGACCTGCGCGCCCACGGGAATCGGTTTGCCCGCCTCGTCGATCAACTTGATCTGAGCGTCGCGTGCGTCCGTCCTCACCTTGAAATCGGCGACCACGCCGCTTTGCGCGCGCGGTCGTACGGCCAGCTCCGTCGCTGAGGCTTGCGCTTCGAGCGGCAGGGTCGTGGCGTCGATGCCGATCTTGTTGTCTTGAAAACCACGCAGGCCCGTGACCATCAGGCGGCCGGACGCGTTCGTCTTGCCGACGACGCGGTTGTCTTCGAGCACCGTCACGCCAGGCGCGCCCGCGTCAACCATCGTGAAGGCGTCCGGGATCCGCGGCGCGAAGCCAAATCCGCCGCCGAGCGTGGCGAAAGAGCCGGAGAATTCGCCGGACGCGGCGGCGGCCGACCTGGCGCCGGAGCCATATTGCGCCGCCACAACGGAGGCTCGGCCAACGGCGCTTTGATAGTCCGCCGTCGCCCTGAGATATCGGTTGGCGCCTTCCTGATCGCTAACGGAGCCGCCGTAATCTCCGACATCCTGACCCGCCGACTTGTAGATCTCCGTGGCTTGCGAGAAGGCGCGTCCCTGCAACATCGATTGCGTCGAGACGGATATTCCGCCGCCGAACGTGTAGGACAGGCCGGCCAACACGCCATAGTCGCGCCTGTGAGCGAAATCGGCGAACGTGGTCGCGAAAGCCGAGAGGCCGCCCTTGAAGTTGCGCGTCAGGCCGACGCTGGCGATGCGCGAGACCGCTCCGTCGCCATCGACCTGGTTGACGAGGGAGAAATTCGCCGACGCGATTTGAAGCGCGTGGGGAAAGGTCAGCGAAATGCGGTCCAGCGCGCGCGGCGGCGCCAACGAGGTTGACAGCAGCAGCGGCGAGAACAGCGGATTCGCAGCGCCTCCGAACAGATAGCTCGACAGGATCGACGACGAAACGCCCGGTGGCGCCGTCACTTCGGCCAGATCGGTGTAGGGGCCAAGCGTGCGCTGGGTCGAAACATCGAGCGTGGCGCCCAGGACGTTGGTCGATGCCCCGAAGCCGACTTGTCCGCCCCATTTTCCTTTATAGCTGCTGCTTGCGAGCGAAGCGTCGACGACTGCCCGTTGCATCACCGCGAGCGTAGCGCCGACGCCGCCGTTGAAAAGGCCGTGACCGCCTTCGGCATGGGCCTCCAGCGTCGCCCAATCGGTGAGGCCGCCTCGGAGCGAAGCGCTGCCCAGGAGATGCGGGTCGTAGTCGAACGAGGATACGCCGTAATAGAGCCGGGCGTAGCCGGCTTCGGCGGAATAGTCGATTGCGCCCGGCGCCAGTAAACGCGACGAGACGAAGAAAGGAACCGCCTGCCTCGACTCCTTGCCCGTGACGTCGCGCAGCACCAGCGTCGCAGAGCCCGCGCCGTCGATCGCGGGAAGGTTTTCAATCCGGAACGGACCTGAGTCGACGGGCTGCGAGAAAATCCGGAAATTGTTGACGAACACATCGGCGCTCGACGGGACGGCGGCGCTTCCTGACACAGTGGCGGACGGCCCCAGTATGAGATCGGGGCGAAGCCCCAGACCATGCTGAACCTGCACGCCGCCGAGCCGCACCGGCCGGGTCCAGGGCAGGCCCGCGTTGATGACGTCGCCGGCGCGATAGGTCAGGCCGCGATCTTCATCGTCGTAGCGCCAGGTCGTGTCCAGACGCAACGCCGTTTGCGATGTGAAAGCGGTAGAGCCCAGGATGGCGGATTGGTTGAAGACGCCGAGCGGCGAAAACGCGCGCGCGTCGAAAGTGAGCGAGCCCGATCCGAACCCCAATCTTTCGCCGGGCCACCAGGAGGCGGTGCTGGCGAACAGATCATAGTTGACCGCGGCGCCCCAGTTCGATGTGGCTTTGCCCGAGGCGGGAGTCAGCGGAGCGGCGGAATATATCCTGGGCGCCACCATATTCGTCGGGACAGTTAGGGCGAGGGTCTGTGCGTCCTGGTCGTAATGGTAGGAGAGGCCAGAGAGGGAATCGAGCGCGAGCATCGCATCCGCGCGACCCAGACCCGTCTTCAGGCCGGCCGCGGCAAGTTCGCTGCGCTGGGCGAGAAACCGTCCCGAGGCGTCGCGCACGAACGCCACGATCTGCTTGCTGTCGCGGCCGTTGATGAAGACCTGCAATTGCAGAGCGCCATCGACGCTGCCGCGCAGGCCGAGTTGTTCGGGCGCGTCGGGGATCAGGGCGTTGTCGGCGCGCGCGTCGGCTGCGCCCAGAAACGCAAGCAGGAGTATTGCGAAGGCCCGGCGGCGGCCGCTATCGCGGCGACGTGACGCGGGCCGTCGCATGGAAGGCTCCGTGATCGCTCTCGCCCTGTACAGCAAGCGTGGAGCCGGGGCGGAAAGCTTTCACCTTGCCGATCGTCCAGCTCATGTCGGCGTGGCCCAGCACGTATCCCAGCAATCCTCCCCCGAGTTTAACGCGCCCGACGCCCTCGCCGCTCAACGTCACCTGCCCGATCCGCAAGCGCTGATCGCCGGCGTTATGCGCCTGCAAGACGTAGCCTTTTGGCCCCGACGCGATGCTCCAACTCACCTCGGGGGGCGAACGGTCGCCGCGCGAGAAAAACACCGGCAGCACCTGCCGCAGCAACATGGAGACTTTCGCGCGGCCGCTGCGATCCGCCTCGGGCAACTGATCGAGCACGAGCCGATAGGATTCTTCGGCCTCGACCGGCGCTTGCGCGGCGCGGATGACGCGGATCGTCAGCGTCGCGCCCGGCATTACAGAGGCGATGGGCGGGCTGGCGACCACATCCTGCGTAGGGGCGTAGCTCTCCTCGCCCCCGGCCTGCCGCCAGCGAAACAGGCGGACCTGAATCGTGGTTGGCCGCCCGTCGTCATTCTTGATGCTGAGGGTCGCCGCCGCATTCGGCGCCTGCACGTCGATCAGGACGGGAGCGATCTCCAGTACGGAGCCGGCGCGCGCCGCGGAGCCTGCGAGAAGGACCAGCACCGCAAGCGCGCCGGCAAGTCCGCGCCGAAACCGCGCCGCTTTCATATTCGAAATCCTTCTTGCGTCACGAATCGCGGGGTCAGACCGCGGGAGGCTCAAATTCCTTAACGAGACGTATGAAGTTAATCTTAACAAGCCGTTAATTTTGCGCGGCTGCCGCAGGATTCCGCACGAACTTTGCGGCATTTAACCTCGCGTCAACCATAAGGAGCGAAAAAAGAGCCGGAGCCGGCGACGTCGCGCCGGGCGGAATCAGGGAAGATGAGCCTCCATGCGCACTAGGATTATCTTGGCGTTCCTGGCTGCTGCGGCGCCGTCGCTTGTCGCTTCGATCGCCCACGCCACGACCAGCACCACCAACATGAACGTGAGCATCCAGATTACCGCGGGATGCAACATCTCCGTCACCAACATCAATTTCGGTCCGTTGCCGGCGACGAATTTGACCTCCGCGCAAACATCGACGGCGGCGATGGGAGGCCTGTTCACCTACACCTGTTCGCCCGGGTCCATCACGCCGGCGCTGACAGCCGGGCAGGGCAACAATTTCCTCGTCTCCACCAATCGGATGAGGGGCGCGACCAACGGAACGTTCATCCCCTATTCGCTGAACCTGCCTTCGGTCGCCACCTTCACGGGCAGCGCGCAGACCGCGCAGATCACCGCGACGATCCCGGCGCAAGCCATCCTGCCTACGGTGGACACCTATACGGACACGGTCGTCCTGACGCTCACTTACTGACGCCGAGCCAACATTAACCCTACGGAAATCCGAACGCTTTACCTTAACAGGCGCTGAGCCCGGGCCGCTGTCACTGCGCCGCCCCTGTCGTGGCCGGCGTGTTGTGTTTTGGGGAGTTCGGGTTCATGCGTATCGTCTTTGTTCGCGGCTGCCTCGTGCTGGCCGTCGCGTTGGCCGCGCCCGCGGTCGCTTTCGCCGCCCAGTCGACGGCGAACATGAATGTCAGCATTGCGGTGACGGCCGCTTGCAACGTCGCGGTGACCGACATCAACTTTGGTTCGGTGCCGGCCACGACTCTCTCGTCGGCGCTGACGTCGACGGCCGCGATGGGCGGCCTGTTCACCTACACCTGCGGCGCCACGACAACCACGCCTTCGCTTGCCGCGGGCCAGGGCCAGAACTTCATCAGCGGCAATCGCATGAAGGGCGCGCTCGGCGGCTTTCTGCCCTATAGCCTGAGCGTACCGGCGGTGGCGGCTTTCACCGGCGTCGCGCAGACCGCGCAGATCACGGCGACGATACCGGCGCAGGGAACGCTTCCCGCGGTTGATGCCTACACTGACGCGGTGGTTTTGACGCTCACCTATTGAACCCAGCCCAATCCCCACTTTCGCGCGACAAACAACGGCGGGCCCAGCGGCCCGCCTCATTGGCGCGCGCCGGCGCAGAGACACGTCCGACGCAGCCAAGACTCCCCGCTTTGCGAAATCCGCAAGAGCTTGTAAGCTAGGCAGAATCGCCCCCGATTTGATGGGGCGAAGGTCGAGGGGCGCGGGTTGGCGCGGGGTTGGATCACGCGAAGAGCAGCGGCGTTCGCGGCGCTCTCGATTTTATTCAGCGCACACGAGGGTCGAGGCGCGACGACTTGCGTCGCCAACGCTTCCAATATTTCCTTTGGTTCTCTTGGAATCGGCGCTCTTTCCGGGGCCACCAGTTCGGGCTCGCTCTTTGAAGGTTGTACGGGCGGCTGGGCGACCGCGGGCAATCTCGCGACCTGCAACGCGATCGGCGCCGGTTCGAACAGCGTCAGCCAGACCAACCGGACGATGACGAACGGGACTTATTCGATCTCGTACAATCTCTATTCCAATGCCGCCATGACCACGCCCTACGCCTATCCCGGCTCGGACATTTTCTATATCCCCTATTCCACGAAAAACGGCGGATTCACCACCACGACAACTTACGCGAAGATCCTATCCGCCGCCGCCGGCATTGCGCCGGGAACTTATACCGACAGTTACACCAGCGCCGCGCAAAGCTTCATCGATTTTGACACCTGGAACACAACCTTTCCGCCCGTCATCTGCGGTCCGAACCCATTCTACACGGGCCTCGCGGCGACCTTCACGGTGAGCGTCACCGTTCTCGCCAGTTGTGCGATCGCCTCGAACAATATGAGCTTTGGCTCGGTGAGCGTGCTGAGCGCCAATGTCGACGCCACGGCCGCGCTGACGATAACCTGCACCAACACCACGCCGTACACCGTCGCGCTCGGGGCCGGTGTGGGACCGGGCGCGACGACGAGCAATCGCTCGATGACCGGATCCGGCGGAGCGGTGGGCTACGGACTCTATCAGAACCCCGCGCGCTCGGTGAACTGGGGCAATACGCCGCCGCCGGCTGCGAATGCGGACACGATGAGCGGCGTGGGCACGGGGGCGGCGCAGACGCTGACCGTATATGGCCGCGTTCCGCCGCAAACCACGCCGCAGCAGGGCGGTTATGCCGACACCGTCGTCATAACGTTGACCTACTAGTCGTTCGCGTCCTTGAAACTTAGGAGCATCTCTGAATCACTGTGGCTGCGCCGCTGGGGCGAGGACGGAGATGATTCGTGGCAGGGACGGGCGCGGGGGTCAAGAAGTACGTGGTGAAATTGAACGCGCGGGAACGC
>JANLPL010000438.1:0-17599 GCA_031367195.1 Bradyrhizobium sp. | reverse complement strand
GGCCTGATGAACGCCCATGCGCGGGCGATCGGCATGGCGCATTCGCGGTTCAGCAACCCGTGGGGCCGCGCCGGCAACCGCGTCACGGCGAGCGACATGGCGCGGCTCGCGGCCTATGTCATCTCGACTTATCCCCAATATTACAAATATTTCGGGCTGCCGGAGTTCACCTGGAACGGCATCCGGCAGCCCAATCGCAACCCCCTGCTGGCCGAAGGCGCCGACGGCCTCAAGACCGGCCATCTCGCCTCCACCGGTTTCGGGCTGGTCGCCTCCGCCGTCGCCGGCGGCCATCGGCTGATTCTGGTCATCAACGGTCTCAAGTCGGAGGCCGAACGCGCCAGCGAGGGCCGGCGCCTGCTCGAATACGGCAAAGCGGCGCTTGGCGGAGGCTGAGCCTCAGGCCGACGCGTCGTCGAACATGTAGAGATCGGCGCCGCCGCTGGCGAAATTGGGCAGATCGCCGGCCGCCGCCGCGCCCTCGGGGCTGCCGAGCCCGGCCTGTAGCGCGGCGAGGCTGTCGAAAGTCAGCGTCGCGACGAGATGGACGTTCGACGCTCCCGCCGGCGTCCCCACCGTCCCCTTGCTGACGCGGTAGCCGCGCAGGCCCGGTATCTTGTTGGCCAGCGGAATATGCGTCTCTGCGTAGTATTTGTCGAAAGCGGCGGGGTCGGCAGGGGTTTTGTACAATACGAGCAAGGTCGCCAAGGCGTTTCTCCCGGAAATGGCCGGTTCAAGCCGGCGCCGGGGCAAACCTAACCCCACGTTAACGCGCAGGCAAGCGCTACGCCCCGCCCGCGATTCGCTCCCGATTCGTTTACCCTTCGTCGCGCCCCGTCCCGCTAAGGGAGCGCGCCGGGCCGGCGGCGGCCTGGAGCGTTAACCATTTTCGCAATCCACCCTTGCCGTCGCGGCGCCATCGGCGCGGCTTCGATTCGCTCCCGATTCGTTCGCGTCCCGTTGCGGCAGGGGTCAGATTGGCGCAAGCGCCCACCCCCGCCGCCGGCAAATCGTCAAGGTCTCTTGCGCGTCGCAAGCCGGAATGGAGCCTTTTCAAAGCCCCATTGCTCCCTTATATCAGGAGCGCCGCTCGCAAGGGCGGCTACGGCGATAAATGGACATCAGAATAGGTCTTTCGGACCCGGGGGCGGTACCCGGCGCCTCCACCCAAGCCCGCTGCGGGACTCCTTTTAACAAAGAGAGCGGGTTTCGGCGGGGGCGAAATAGGTTCGACGGGGGATTAAAAGGGTGCGCTTTCGCTCGGCATGACACCACCGTTATCGGGTCAAACCTATAGTTGCCAATGACAACTATGCTCCGGTGGCCCTCGCCGCGTAATGCGGTGATGGTACTGGGAATCAAGTCCTAGGGGTTTGCACCTCTAGGCGGGGTCCGGAGGCGCCTGGCAACAGAAGCCTCCACTTTTCCCTTATCTTGGCGCTCAGCGCTTCATCGCTACTTCGACGTGATTGACGTTGGCGCCCTGCGCGTTGAGCGTCACGTCGAACCGTTTGCCGCCGGTGACGCGGATCACGATATTGGCGCTGAAGCCCGGCGCGGTGGTTTTCGCGTTGATCATGTCCGGGCGTATCGTCCCGCTGATGTTGCCCGAGGCGTCGCGCGACGTTTCGGTCCAGGTGCCCCGCAGCTCCTGCCCGTCCGTGTAAAGCTCCGAGCGGAAATCGACCCGGTAGCTGTCGCTCGCGCAGACCAGCGTCAGCGTCATCTGAATGCCGTCCGACGCCGGCGTGTTGTTCGATTTGCAGGTCAGCGCCTCCGACTTGCCGTGCACGTCGGAGACGCGCCCCGCCCCTTTCCAGGTTCCACCGAAATCGGCGAACGGACCGGCGGCGAGCGCGCCGGAGGCGCTGAGCGCCGCCGCAAGGCCGAGGGAAACAGACTTCGAAGACACGAGACGCATGGAGACTCCTCCGGGTTAGTGACAGATCACAACTTCGTTGGCGCGAAGCGGCGGCGCCGCCACCGCGCCTCAAGCTGCATGAAAACCGTCATCATCGGCCGCAGGATCGTCAGATCCGCCACCAGCGCCGCGAACATCGCGAAGGCGCTGAGCCAGCCAAAGGTCTTCAGCATCGGCAGATTCGAGAACGCCGTCGCCGCCAGCCCGAATACGAGCACCACGGAAGTCAGGATCAGCGCCGGCCCGACCAGCACCGTCGCGCGCCGCACGCCCACGGCGGGGTCGGGGTCTTTGCCCACCTCGCGCCACAGCCGGTTGAGGAAATGGATCGTCGCGCTCAGGCCCAGTCCGAACGAGATCGTCAACGCGATCACGCTGGCGAATTGCAGCCCCGCGCCCAGCAACCACAGCAGCCCGCCCGCCGCCACGACGGGGAAAATGCCGGTGACGATCGTCACCAGCGTCACCGACGGCGAGCGGAACGCCAGACCGATGAAAATGGCGACCACGCCGAATTCGAGCGTCAGACCCTGCCCGAGCTTGGCGATCATGTCAGCGCTGTTGCGCGCGGCGATCACGGCCAGGCCCGTGACGTCGATCCCATAGGCGGGATGCGCCCGCCGCGCCGCGTCAAGACCGCGGTCAAGCTTGTTGACCACGGGCAGCAATTCGCTGGCGTCCTTGTCGGGAATGCGTCCGGCCACGAGTTCGGATTGCCCGTCTTCCGCAAGGAACCGGCGGGTGAGGAATTTGGGCAGGATGTCGACATAGGATTTCATCGATGCGACATCGGTTTCGCCGAGCTTCTCTTTCAGCCAGTTACGCAGCGTCTGCATCGACCAGACATTGCCCAGGCCGGCCTGCGCCTCGACGATCCCATGCACCTGCGCCAGCACGTCGAGCGTCTCTGGGGAATATGCGGTCTGGCCCTTGGGGAACGTGATCATCACGTCGACCGGATTGGCGCCGGCGAGCTTGGCGTCGATCCGATTGATCGCGTCGATCGCGTGCTCGCGGTCGGGCGCCTGATCGGCGAGCCGATAGCGCGGCTCCAGATCGAAATAAGCCAGGCTCAGCACGATGAGGACGGCGAGCGCGCCCAGGCTCGCCAACCCCGGCCGGCGCGTCATGCGGTCGGCGATCCAGTCGCAGAAACCGCGCAAGGCGGTGACGCCGGTGTCGATGCTGGAAAGGCTCGCCACCCGCGCGCCGGTCGGGGCGATCAACATGCCCAACGCCGGCAGCGCCGCCAGCACCGTGACAAGCGCGATCCCCATGCCGATGACGCCGGCCAGGCCAAACGCGCGGATCATGTCGGAATCGGACAGGCGCAGCGCCATGAATGACAGCGCGCCGGTGGCGTGGGTCAGCACGCAGGCCGGGCCGACAGTATAGATCGCCGAGCGGAACGCGCTGGCGCGGTCGTCGCCCTGGATCAGCCGGTCGCGCGCGGCGAAGGTGAGCTGCATCGAATCGGAAAAGCTGATCACCATGATGAGCGGCGTCATCACGTTCAGGAACATGTTGAGCTTCAGCCCCAGCCAGCCGATCGCGCCGAGCGCCAGCACGATCGCCAGCAGCGGCGGGGCGGTGGCGATGACGAGAAATGACAGCCGCCGGAAAAACAGGATCGCCACCAGACAGCCGAGCCCGAAGCCGACCGCGTTATAGGCGATGCGGTCGCGCTCGACCGCCTGCCGGATCTGCAACTGCATGATCGGCACGCCCGAGAGCTGCGCGTAGAGCCCGACGCCGCGCAGATCCTCGTCCATCGTCTTGCGGATCTCGCCGACCACCTCGGCGAGCTTGCCGGCGTGGGTCGATGCGGGATCGAGCGACATCACAACCAGCGTCAGCGTCCCGTCCTCCGACAGCAGCTTGCCGCGGATGAGGTCATTGTCCTTCAGCCGCTGCACCAGCGCGTCAAAGGCCGGCCCTTCCGGCAGATCCTCGGGAAACACCGGCTGCGGCAGGCCGCCTTGGGCTGCCGGCTGACGCGCGGAAAACAGCGATACGAGGCCGGAATCGCCGTCGACCAGTTGCAAATCCGTCACCAGCCGGCGCAACGCGTCGATCTGCGCCCGACCGAGCAGGTTTTTGCCTTCGATGACGACCAGCACGTCATATTCGTTGGATGGAAAGGTCTTGGCCGCTTTCTCGAATTGCTTGAATTCCGGCGTCTCGGCGCGGAACAATTCGCTCAAGGAATCGTCGACCTTGAGCCGTCCGATCCCCATCACCGCGACGACCACCAGCAGCGCCAGCGCGATCAGCGTCAGCACGGGCGCCCGCAGGCCGATGAGGCCGAGCCGTTCGGCGCCAAAGGCGATGTTGAGCCGCTCGCCCGTCCGCTCCCCGCCGGGCGCGCGCAACTTTTCTTCGCCGCCGGTCTCGGTTCGCGCCTCGAACAGACCCATTCCCTCACGCCTCGCGCCATTTCGCCCGGTCGAACGCGTCCGCGCCGGGGACTCTTGCCGCGAACTATGTTAGCACGCGTTTCAGGCACGGCGGTCGTTACGTGAAAATCGCGCGCGAAGGAAGAGGCGCACGGGCGACCGCGCTCGCACGTTTGCAACCTATCGCAAAAAATGCAGCGCACATTTGTGTGATGGTGGAAGGCGTTATCCATTTGTGAGAGTTGCCCGCCGCGCCATTCCTGCCTATAAGGCCTGCAACAAGAAGGGGCGCCGGAACAGGCGGGAGGGGTCCTTGTCATTCCTGACTTTGAATGCGCCCGCACCAAGCGGGCGCGGCGGTCGTTAACTGTGTCGAGGCTCGTAAATGCGCATTCCGTTTCACAAGGAATTGAAAATCGGCGGCTATATTCTCAAGCAGAAGCTGCTGGGAAATAAGCATTATCCGCTGGTGTTGATGCTGGAGCCGCTGTTTCGCTGCAATCTCGCTTGCGCCGGCTGCGGCAAGATCGACTATCCCGCGCCGATCCTGAACCAGCGCCTCAGCGTGAAAGAGTGCCTCGACGCGGTCGATGAATGCGGCGCGCCCGTGGTGGCCATTCCCGGCGGCGAGCCATTGATCCACAAGGAGATCGGCGAGATCGTCGCGGGCATCGTCGCGCGCAAGAAATTCGTCTCGCTTTGCACCAATGCGCTGCTGCTGGAAAAGAAGCTGCATCTGCTCACGCCCTCGCCCTATCTCACCATCACCGTCCATCTCGACGGCATGAAAGCGCAGCACGACCGCGCCGTCAGCCAGGACGGCGTGTTCGATATCGCGGTGCAGGCGATCAAGGCGGCCAAAGCCGCCGGCCACAACGTCAACGTCAATGCGACCATCTTCGACAACCAGACGCCGGAGGAAATCGCGGGCTTCCTCGATCTCGCAAGGGATCTGCGCGTCGGCGTGTCGATCTCGCCCGGCTACGCCTACGAGCGCGCGCCCGACCAGCAGCATTTCCTCAACCGCCGCAACACCAAGGAGCTGTTCCGCAGCGTGTTCGCGCTCGGCAAGGGCCGGAAGTGGACGATCGAGCACTCGCCGCTCTATCTCGATTTCCTCGCCGGCAATCAGGAATATCTGTGCACCCCCTGGGGGATGCCGACCCGCAACGTGTTTGGCTGGCAGAAGCCCTGCTATCTCGTCGGCGAAGGCTTCGTCTCCTCCTACAAGGAGCTGATGGAGACGACCGACTGGAACAGCTACGGCACCGGCCGCTACGAGAAATGCGCCAATTGCATGGCCCATTGCGGCTACGAGCCGACCGCGGCCGACCACGCCGTGCGCAATCCCCTCAAGGCGGCGCTGGTCGCCATCCGCGGCCCGCGCACCTCGGGCCCGATGGCGCCGGAGATCTCGATGGCCAAGCAGCGGCCAGCCGATTATGTCCATGCGCGCCACGTCGATAACATGCTGGCCAAGCTGGAGGCGGAGACCCGCGCCGCCCCGCCGGCCCGGCCGCGCCGCCCGGCGCCGGCGGCGGAGTGAGGCCGCCCGGCCGCCGCTCGTCGCCGTTTTCACCCCACTCAGGAGCTAACGCTCAATCATGCTGACGAAGTTCATCAGCAGGATCGTCGATCTCTGTCTGCGTTTTCCACGTAGCGTCGTCATCGCCGGCCTCCTGCTTGCCCTCGCCGGGAGCGTCTATTCCGCCACCCATTTCGCGATCACCTCCGACATCGACTCGCTGCTGTCGAAGGATCTGCCGTGGCGTCAACGCGGCATCGCGTTCGAGAACGCCTTCCGCCGGTTCGAGATCGTCAACGTCATCATCGACGCGCCGACGCCGGAGCTGGCGGCGGCGGCGACCGAGGCGCTGACGAGCGCGCTCAAAAAGGACACGACGCATTTCAAATCGGCGACCAATTCGAGCGCGGCCGATTTCTTCAGCCGCAACGGCCTGCTGTTCCTGCCTGAAGACCAGCTCAAGAAGAGCCTTGATGGCCTCGTGCAGGGCGAATCCCTGATTTCCGAACTCGGACAGGATCCCAGCCTGCGCGGCCTCGTCTCGGCGGCCGAGGACACGTTGATCGGCGTCAACCAGCACAAAATCGAACTCGACGCCACGGCGCCGGTGTTCGGCAAAGTGGCGCGGACGATTCAGGACATTCTGGCCGACAAAGCCGCAAGCTTCTCGTGGCGCGCGTTGATGGCGGGCCATGCGCCCTCCGCGCTGGAGCTGCGCGGCTTTATTGAGGTGCGCCCGGTGCTCGATTTCAAATCGGTCGAGCCGGGCCACGTGGCGACGCAGGCCCTGCGCACGATCGCGGCTGAAGTCGCGCCCCCCTATCACGCCCGCGTGCGCCTCACCGGCCCTGTCGCCATGGCCGACGAGGAATTTGGCACCATCAAGGAAAACGCGGCGCTCAACGGTTCGATCACCTTCGCCATCGTGCTGCTCATCCTGTGGATGGCGCTGCGCTCGTTCAAGCTGATGTTGGCGGTGTTCGTCAATCTGCTGGTGGGACTGCCGATCACCGCCGCGGTCGGCCTGTTGCTGGTTGGCTCGTTCAACCTGATTTCGGTCTATTTCGCGGTGCTGTTCGTGGGCATCGGCATCGATTTCTCGATCCAGTACAGCGTGCGCTATCGCGCCGAGCGGCACGACAATCCCAACCTGCGCGAGGCGATCCGCGCGGCCGGCCACTATGTCGCGGCCCCGCTGACGCTGGCGGGAGTCGCCACCGCGCTCGGCTTCTTCTCGTTCCTGCCGACGCATTACAAAGGCGTGTCCGAACTGGGGATTATCGCCGGCTGCGGCATGTTGATCGCCTACGCCACCAGCGTGACGGTGCTGCCCGCGCTGATCTCGCTGCTCAATCCGGGCGGCGAGCCGGAGCCGCTCGGCTACACCGCGCTGGCGCCGCTCGACGCGTTCCTCGACCGCAACCGCTTCGCCGTCCTCTACTGCGTGATCGGAACCGTCGTCGTCCTGCTGCCCGCGCTCTATTGGCTGCGTTTCGACTTCAATCCGATCAACCTGCGCAATCCCAATACGGAATCGATCGCCACCTATCTCGATCTCAAGCGAGACCCCGCCACCAATCTCAACGCGCTCGAAGCGCTCGCCCCCGATCTCGACGCCGCCAACGTGATCGCCGCAAAAGTGTCGAAGCTGCCGGAGGTGTCGCGCGCGACGACGCTGTCGTTCTTCATCCCGCCCGATCAGGACAAGCGACTGCCTGAGATCGCGCTGGCCGGCAAGGCGCTGGCCGGCGCGTTCGATCCCGCCAGCGCGCTCGCAGCCCCAACCGACAAGGAAAATGTCGAGGCGCTGACCGAGCTCGCCGCCCGACTGGAGGATTCCGGCCGGGAGAACCCCGGCCCCGGCGCGCAGGCGGCGAAATCGCTCGCCGTCGCACTCGCCGGCCTCGCCAGGGCCGACGCCAAATTTCGCGAGCGCGCCGACGCGGTGTTCGTCGCGCCGCTGAAACGCGATCTCGCCGCGCTGAAAGCCGCGCTCGCGGGCGAGCGGGTCACGCGCGACAATCTGCCCAGGGATCTCGTCGCCGACTGGATAACGCCCGACGGCCGCGCGCGCGTCTCGATCGCGCCGAGCGCCGATCCCAACGACAACGACGCGATGCGCCAATTCGCCAGAGCGGCGCTCGCCGCCGAGCCCGACGTGACCCAGGGGCCGGTGACGATCCTGGAGGCGAGCGCCACGGTGCTGAACGCTTTCATCGAGGCGGGCCTGCTGGCGCTGGTGTCGATCGCCTTGCTGTTGTGGCTGGTGCTCGGCCGGCTGTCGGACATGCTGATGACGCTGATACCGCTCAGCATGGCGGGCCTGGTGACGATGGAAATCTGCGCGCTGATTGGCTGGCCGCTCAATTTCGCCAATATTATCGCGTTCCCTTTGCTGCTGGGCGTGGGGGTCGCGTTCAAGATCTACTACATCATGGCTTGGCGCGACGGCGTGACGAACCTGTTGCAGACAAGCCTGACGCGGGCGGTGATCTACAGCGCGATGACCACAGCGGTGGCGTTCGGCAGCCTGATGTTCTCCTCCCATCCGGGCACGGCGAGCATGGGGCGGCTGCTGGCGCTGTCGCTGGTCACGACGCTGTGCGCGGCGGTGTTGTTTCAACCGATCCTGATGGGCAAGCCGCGTCAGGCGGCGCCCGGTTCGACATAGGATCGAGGTCGGAGAGGACAGGCGATGAAGGCCATTTTGACGGCATTGGCGCTGATTTGCGCGGGCGCGACCGCACAGGCCGCCAATTCCGGCTCCCAGGAAGAGAAGTCCGCCTGTCGCCCTGACGTGCGGAAGTTATGCGGCCATATTGGCAAGGGCGATGATGCGAAATACAAACAGTGTTTGCAGGCGCATTTCTCGGAATTGTCGCAAAAGTGCCAACAAGTCTTGATGAACCATCAGAATCAGCAATAAAACGCTGTGCCCGGGGGAACGAATTTCGCGCTCGATTCTTGACTTTCGCGCCTTGTGTAGAACCGCCTCGCGTCTGGCCCAACTCTTCAGGAGACATGGATGAATTCTCGTACAATCGCCTTTATCTGGCTGGCTCTGGCGGCGACGCCCGCGCTGGCCGACGAACCGTTCAAATACAATTCCGCGCAGAAGGACGCCTGCATGCCCGACGTCCGCAAATACTGCAAAGACGTCCATCCGCCAAAGGGCGCCGACGAGTTGGCCGTGCAGACGATGTTTCAGGCCTGCCTCAACATGCACCGCGACAATGCGCGGCCCGACCATCTTTCGCAAAAATGCCTTGACCTGTTCACAGAATACGGTCGCTGACGACGGCGCCGGCCCGTCGCGAGACGGGTCGACCCTTTTTCGGAGTACGTAGTCAATGAAACTGATTTCAGCCCTTGCCCTTGCCTTCCTGTTTGCGATGACGACATTCGCCCGCGCGGAGTCGCCCACCGCCGCCGGCTTCTGGGCCGCCCAGGACGATGACGATTTCACCACCGCCTGGTTCCTGTTCTCCGAGAAGGACGGCGTCTTTTCGGCGCGGCTCGTCAAAGGGTTCAAGAAGCCGGGCGACACCACGAAGATCGAGACCATCTGCCACAAATGCCCCGGCGATAAAAAGGGCGCCCATATCATGGGCCTCACGCTGTTCTACGGCATGAAGCAGGACGGCCTCAAATATCGCGGCGGCAGCGTGATCGACCCGCGCGACGGCTCCGTTTATCACGCCCAGATGGACCTCAGCGAGGACGGGCAGGAGCTATCCGTGCGCGGCTATCTCGGCATTCCCATGCTGGGCAAGACGCAGGTCTGGCGCAAACTGCCCGACGATTCGATGAAGAAAGAGGATATCCCGAAGGAGATCTACGCCGACGGTTCGTCCCCCGCCGACGACGCCGCCGCCGACAAAACCAAAGGGTCTCACACCGCCGACAAGTCGAAGGCGCACAAGAAGCCCAAAGCCGACAAGCCCAAGGCGGAGCCGGCCGAGCCCGACGCCGCCGCGACCCCCGCGCCGGCGCAATAGACCGCCTATTCCCAGCGCTGGAACCAGGCCGGCCCGACGACGTAATTGGGCCGCTTGGTGTCGGTGAAATAGAGATTGTCGCCGCCGGGATTGCGATCCGAGCCGTGATCGACATAGACGGGGAAATTCGCTGGCCGCCCGGTGCGGGCGTGGGTCGCATGGCGATGTTTCACCTTCGCTTGCGCCGGCGCGGCGGCGAAGGCGGCGAGGCCGAGAACGGCGACTATCCCTGATATAAATCGGCGCGACGGCGTCATGGAACGCTCCAAAATGAGTTGCCTTAGCTCTAAGCCGAAGGACGGATTTCGCAAAGCGGAAAAGGCTTGACCCGCCGCTTCCCTCCGGCGCCGCGCCTTCGGCGCCACAGTGTTAACGCGCTCAGACGCCAATGGTTTCCTGCGCCGGCAGCCGGCGGCGCCCGGCCCCGCGCGGGATCGAACGCGAAGGCGGCCTATCGCGGGCAAGTGGCGCGTCGCGCTTGCCGAACGGCCCGTCCCGCAACAGCGCTTTGGGCGCGGCGATGAGGCTATGCATCTGCGCCGCCCGCGCGACAGGGTCGCGGGGTCACGGCGCGTTAACCCTTCGAGCCCCGCCTCGCGCGCCCTCCAGCCGCGCCCGCACGGACGGCATCCCAAACAGGTAGGCGATTGCGGCGGCAGCGACAGACAGACAATCCTCACACGGGCGCGCTTGGGCCCACGCTGCTCGCTCTCCAGCCAGGCCACGGCGAGCGTCAGCGAGGCGAGCGGCGTCGCGGCGCCCCGCGCCGCAGTCGTCGCGAGCGCCCTCGCGAGCCGCCCGCATGCACGGGCCGAACAGGCGCCGCCGGCGACGCTGATCGTCCACGCGTCCGGCAGGGACAGCGCGGCGCAGGCGAGATAGCCGGCGAAACAGATCACGAGCGCGACGATCAGGCGAGCGCCGACATCGTCGCGTCGAGCGCCACAGTTATGCAAAAAACGACTACCTACCACAACAAAAACCATTCATCTCTGATGTCTTTGCGTAAATCTTTCGGATTATGACAAATTTTAGGCCCGACCGAGACCAAACCCGCCCTTCCGCCATGCAATGGTCACATGTCTTACCGCATTGCAACATTGACTTGTGCGGCGCAGCAAGCTATATGAACATTCGTCAAGGAGAGGAGACGGTTGAACATCTCGGTATCGCCGCCAAACGCGGAGGGCCGGGCAAACATCAAATGGAGCAGACCATGAATCTCAACTTTTTCCGCCGCTACTTCCACGCCCGCAGCGTTTACTGGAACGTGGTGCGCGAGCTCTCCTACTACACCGACCGCGAGCTGCACGATCTCGGCATCGACCGCGCCGATATCCCCGGCATCGCCAAGACCGCCGCCGCCGAGGCCTGAGGCCAACCCACGGGCCGCGCACGAGTCGCCGGGATCCAGGATCCCGGCTATAGACCCCCCAAGCGAGCGAACCGGGGGAATTCATGCGCAGACTGACCGCAGCGGGACTGGCCCTTGTTGCAAACGGCGCCGCCTGGGCCGCTTCCTCGCCCGAGGACGCCGCGAAGGCCGCTCATCCCGCCGCCTGCGCCGAGATGCTGGCCGCCCCGCTCGACCTGACCGAGGTCAAAATCACCGACGCGGCAAACGCCCCGGCGAAGGACATCCCCGCCTGCGTGATTCGCGGCAAAGCCGCCCCGCGCACGGGTGCGGACGGCAAGTCGTACGCGATTGGCTTCGAAATGCGGTTGCCCCCGAACTGGAACGGCCGCTTCCTGCATCAGGTCAACGGCGGCAACGACGGCGCCGTCATCCCCGCCGTCGGCGTCCCCGGCGACGCCAATTCCATCGACGGCAAGCCTGCCCTGGCGCGCGGCTTCGCGGTGCTGTCGAGCGACGAGGGCCACGACGGCAAAGATCCCGCCAACGCCAGCTTCAAACTCGGCGCCGGCGCCGCCTTCGGCCTCGATCCTCGCGCGCGCGAGGATTACGGCTACGCGGCGGATGCGAAGATGGCTGAGGTCGGCCCGGCGATCACGGCCAAATTCTACGGCGTCGCGCCAGCGCGTTCCTATATGATGGGCTGTTCCAACGGCGGCCGCCACGCCATGGTCGCCGCCAGCCGGATGGGCGAGGCTTACGACGGCTTCGTCGCCGGCGATCCCGGCTTCGATCTGCCGCGCGCGGCGATCCAGCACGCCTGGGACGTGCAGAACTTCCTCGCCATCGACCCCGACATCGCCAAATCCTTCTCCGTCGCCGACATGAGCCTGATCGGCGCCAGGGTGGGGGAGGCCTGCGACGGCCTCGACGGGGTCAACGACGGCATCGTGGCGGATCTGCGCGCCTGCCAGAAGACGTTCAGCCTGGAAAGCCTCGCCTGCAAGGGCGACAAGAGCGCGACCTGCCTGAGCGCTTCCCAGGTCAAAGCGCTGACCCGCGACTTCGAGGGCCCGCACAATTCCAAGGGCGAACAACTCTATTCCGACTGGCCGTTCGACCCTGGGATGAGCGGGCGCAACTGGCGGTTCTGGAAAATCTTCTCCGGCATTCCCGCCTGGGACGGCAATCCGCTGATCGCCACCCTGGGCGCGGCCTCGCTGGCCGAAATCTTCACCACCCCGCCGACGATTCCCCCCGGCGATCCCGAAGCGCTGATGGCCTATCTCGCCCATTTCGATTTCGACCGCGACGCGCCGAAAATCTACGCCCACGGCGCGTTCGAGGTGAACGGCCGCCAGATCGATTACGCCCAATCCGCCTGGGAATTCATGACCCCGCCCGACGCCGACAATCCCAAGCTCGAGACGCTACGCAAGGCCGGCCATAAGCTCCTCATCTACCACGGCCAGAGCGACCCCGTGTTCTCCTTTAACGCGACCGCGCGCTGGTTCGAACGGCTCGACGCCAATCTCGGCGGCAAGGCGGCCGAAACCGCGCGCCTGTTCGCCGTCCCCGGCATGACCCATTGCTCCGGCGGCCCGGCGACCGACGCTTTTGATGCGCTCGGCGCGCTGGTCGATTGGGTGGAGAAAGGTCGCGCGCCGGACAGGCTGTTGGCGCATGTGCGGGCCGACAACAAGGAAGTCCCGGCCGCGTGGAGCCCTGCCCGCACGCGCCCGCTGTGCCCGTGGCCTCGCGTCGCGCGCTATATCGGGGGCGATGTCGAGAAGGCGGAGAGTTTTGCCTGTCGGTGAGGGGGATCGTCGGCCCTGGGGTGCGATTGCGCTCGTCCGGGGCGGCGCCCGTCACGCTCGGCGGCGTGCGATTTCGGCCTTCCGCGCATCGCGAAGTTTCGCGGCGCGCGGGCCAGCGGCGAACTCGCAAAACTTGGCGTGATCAGGGGCTATTGCGAGACGACAAACAAGAATGAGTTTCGAGATGCGCTTTTCCGCATCTTCAGGCATTTCGCACGGGACCACGCGGCTCTCCTAAAAACCTTCGTCTTTGAGAGATGGTCGCCGCGAGGGATAATTCTCGAATTCCGCGCCGCCAGCCTATATGAAAGTTTACCGGTGAACCTTTTTCGGCGACATGCTATAATTTCCACATGCTTACCGCACTTATCACCGGCGTCGAGGAAAAGAAGGCCCAGCTTGATCGGCTGCGCCCACTGTCGCGCGGCGCTCTGAAAAACCTTGAACACGCCCACGACCTCGAATTGACGTACACGTCGAACGCCATCGAAGGGAACACGCTCACCCAGATCGAAACCAATCTCGTGATTGAACAAGGGATCACGATTGGCGGCAAGAAGCTCAAGGATCATCTCGAAGCCATCGATCATTACGACGCTGTCGGCTACGTCCGCGCCATCGCAGGCAGGGACTCGCCCCTGACGGAATCCGATGTGCGAAGTCTCCACGCTCTGGTGATGAAACGCTCCGACCCTGCGATCGCCGGGAGCTACGCCACCTCAAACCGCTACGTGAATACCGATAGAGGCCGTCACGCCTTTCCATCTCCGGCGGAAATTCCCGCGCTGATGGGCGATTTTGCTGCGTGGCTTCGCGACGCACCCGCGACGCCCGAAACGGCGTTCACGGCGCATCATCGCTTGGTGGATATTCATCCGTTCAATGACGGCAACGGGCGCACGGCGCGTTTGTTGATGAATCTCGTCCTGATCCGGGGCGGCTATCCGCCGGTCGCGGTGCGGCCAGAAGATCGCCTCGGCTATCTAAACGCCTTGCAGGAAGCGCAGGCGCGAGAAGGGGACGAAGGATTCAAACGCCTTCTCTATGAGCGTCTGGACTCGACCTTGGGGGAGTACTTGAGCGCCTTGCGAGCGGCGCTTCCCCAGCCTGATCCAACCCGCAAGCCGAATCCGAAAGAGCCGACGCCAAACGGCTGACCGCCCTTCACGGTCGGCGCGTCTCTCTCAAAAGCCCCCGATCTTCGAGTGAAAAGCGCTGTTCCGAATATCTTAATTTTTGCAACACAGTTTTTATCTCTATATTCCAATGGCTTAGCCGTTGCAAATTTCTGTTCCACAATGAAATTCGGTTCGAGATCGGCTGCTTCAATCTTCTTTCCCAACTGGAAATTTCATACAAGTCAAAAGACCCAACCTAATTCGACTGCTTTAATTTAATTCCAATTATTGAGGTCGTCGAGTATTTTTACTTCATTATGCTTCTGTGCAAAACTCCGCCGAAAAAAACTTCTCCTCCGCTCCCTTGCAGATTTCCAGCGGACGCGCCCCCGCCGGCCTGGCGCGAGCGACACAATCCGCCGCCTAACCTCCTGAAACTCCCCGCACTCGGTCTGTCCGCGCCACGTCAACCGAACGCCGCGCCCAGCCCCTCCATCAACGCCCGGAAATTCGGGAAGCTGGTCGCAATCGTCGCCGAATCGTCGATCCGCATCGGCGCCTCGGAGGCCAGCCCCATCACCAGGAAACTCATGGCGATGCGGTGATCGAGATGGGTCGCGACCGACCCGCCGCCGGGCACGGTCCCGCCCTCGACCACGAGGTCGTCGCCGACGATCGCATGGGCCACCCCAGCCGCCGCGAGCCCGGCGGCGACCGCGGCCAGCCGGTCGCTCTCCTTCACCCGCAATTCGTGCAAGCCCCGCATATGCGTCGCGCCGGAGGCGAAGGCCGCCGCCACCGCCAGAATCGGGTATTCGTCGATCATCGAGGGCGCGCGGGCGGCGGGCACGTCGACGCCGACGAGATCGCTCGCGCGCACTCGCAAATCCGCCACCTGCTCGCCGCCCTCGTCGCGCAGCGCCAGGGTCTCGATTCGGCCGCCCATTTCCAGCAGCGTCGTCAGCAGCCCCGAGCGCAGCGGGTTCATCATCACCCCCTCGACCACGATGTCGGAGCCCGGCGTGATCAGCGCCGCGACGATCGGGAACGCCGCCGAGGAGGGGTCGGCCGGCACATGCACGGGCCTTGGCGTCAGCGTCGGCTGGCCGACCAGATCGATTCGCCGCCCCTCGCCTTCGACCGACACGCTGACGTCGGCGCCGAAATGGGCCAGCATCTTTTCCGTGTGGTCGCGCGAGGCTTCCGTCTCGATTATTGTCGTGACGCCGCGCGCGTTAAGCCCGGCCAGCAGCACCGCCGATTTGATCTGCGCCGAGGCGACCGGCGTGCGGTAGAGGATCGGCGACACCGCATCCGGCCCGCGCAGAATGATCGGGCAGCGCCCGCCATCGGCCTCGACGAGCACCTGGGTTCCCATCTGCCGCAACGGATCGAGAATGCGCCGCATCGGCCGTTTGCGAAGCGAGGCGTCGCCATCGAACGTCGCTTCGATGGGATGGCTGCCCACCACCCCCATCATCAGCCGCGAACCGGTGCCGGCATTGCCGAAATCGAGCGTTTCCCGGGGCGTCAGCAGCGCGCCGAGGCCCGGACCGCGCACGCTCCAGCGACCCGGCCCGTGCCGAACGATCTCCGCGCCGAGCTGCCGGCAGGCTTGGCCGGTCCGCAACACGTCCTCGCTTTCGAGCAAGCCGTGGATTTCCACGCCGCCGCGCGTCAGCAGCGCGAACAGAAAGGCGCGATGCGAAATTGACTTGTCGCCCGGCGGCCGCACCCGCCCGCGCAAGGGCCCGCCGCGGCGCGCGGTGAGGGGAGAGAGGCTTTGGGTCGACATGGGCGATCTCGGGCCGATAAGACGGCGGCGCGTAACATGGGGCGCGGACGCTGTCGACGCGAGAAGCGTTGACAGGCCGGGCTCAGCCGACTAACGGCTCGCGACCTCAATTCCTATTCAGGACTTTGCCGTGGCGAAACTCGAACTCGGCGCCAAGCGCCAATGCCAAGCCTGCGCCGCGAAATTCTTCGATCTCAACCGTGATCCGATCGTCTGCCCGAAATGCGGGACGGTGTTCCAGGGCGCGAGCGCTCGCGCCGAGCGGGCGACCGCCAAGGACGAGGAAAGCGAGGACGAGCCGGCCAACGCGGCGGGCGTCGAAATGGTGTCGCTCGATGAGGTCGAGGCGGCGGAGGAGAAAGCCGCCGATCCGGTGGTGGACGATATCGACGTCGAGGACGACGAGACCGCCGACGACGCCTTCCTCGAAGAGGAGGAGGAAGACGAAGACGACGTCAGCTCGCTGATCGACGGCGAGATTGCGCCCGACGAGGAGCCGTAAAATATTGCAGTCGGCCCTTGTCGCCCGGCGACGGGGCCGCTATAGGAGCGGCCCGCCGATAGACTTCCGGTCCCAACCGGAGGTTGCGGGAAAAAGCGTGGGGCCATAGCTCAGTTGGGAGAGCGCTTCAATGGCATTGAAGAGGTCGTCGGTTCGATTCCGTCTGGCTCCACCATCGACAAGCGATTGAAATCACTTGTATATTGATCACCCGGATTTCCTCTAGGCGCGACCGCATCGGATGCGCAAGGTTCCACAGAGGTTCCATAAAGCGTCACCGTGGCGGTTTTTGGCGAGTAAGGACTGTAACAACGCCAATCTCCGACGCGGGCGGTAACTGCGCTCGCCCGTTCGATGAGCACCAGCATCGCCGCAAGAGCATTGCTCGTCCTTGGCTTCCCCACTATTCGGACATACTCCTCAATCGGGCCGGGATCGAGTGGCGAAATCCCCGCATGATTCGCGGCTATGCAAGGGTATTGCCGGATGGCCTGATCGTCGCTCGAAATGCTCGCCGTTTGGGGGCCGCCGCTTGGGCGCGGCGCTTTAAGCTCGGGTTGAAGGCTCGCACGAGCGGGTGAGTTGTCAAAGGCGCCGGCTTTGAAAAAGCTTCTCAAACTCAAAGAATGGCTGACCGTCCCCGACGCCGCACGCCACCTCTCAATTCTATTCGGCGAGGATGTCTTGGAGGCCGACATTCTGCAGCTTGCCTTAGACGGGCACCTAACCCTCTCAGTCCACTTTGTGAATCATGCCCAAGCACAATGCGGGAAAATAGTCCCGCTTGCAGACGCCGAGCGAAGGGTTATTCAAATAGATGAGAATAGTTTCTTCTACATAATTGACGGCATATGCATCGGCGATGATAGAGTATTTTCCTACAGCAAAGACATTACCTCTTTTGATGGTGTATGGGACTTGGCGATGCTTGGCGCTGAAAGAATCGACGTCGAGCACAAATACCAATGTCTTACGGGCGGACCAATGGTTGATTTGACTAATTTGGAGGGCCCGCTTGTCAATCATCCCAAAGGTAATTGCTCAGGCCGTGAGGGGCAGCGGGATATCGGCGAGAGTTAGGCGGATTGCCTGTAGGGCGTGGACGCCTCGGCGTCTGGCGGTTTCGATGACGGAACGCACGTCGGCGTAATGGTCGGCGGCCCAGGCGGCGCG
>JANLPL010000411.1:0-2906 GCA_031367195.1 Bradyrhizobium sp. | reverse complement strand
GGTGAACGCGGGCACCCCCACCGCCTACACCGGGCTTCGGGGCGGGAGCGGGGTGGCGGAGGTGGGGGCGGCGGTCGCCTTGACCCCCGCCGCCTCCCCCGATCAGGTGTTCATGGCCTCCACCGGTGTGATCGGCGAGCCGCTGGAGGCCAGCCGCATCACCCATGTGCTCGACGCGCTGGCGGCGGCGGCCAGGCCCGACGGCATGATGGACGCCGCGCGCGCCATTATGACCACCGACACCTACCCCAAGGTTTCCACCCGCACGGTCAAGCTTGGCGACGCGGACGTTCACATCGCCGGAATCGCCAAGGGCGCGGGCATGATCGCGCCCGACATGGCGACGATGCTCTCGTTCGTGTTCACCGACGCTCCGATCGCCGCGCCGGCGTTGCAGGCGATGCTCAGCAAGTCCGTGCGGACTTCTTTCAATTCCATCACGGTCGACAGCGACACCTCCACGTCCGACACGCTGATGCTGTTTGCGACCGGCGCGGCGCGCAAGCGCGGCGCGCCGGAGATTTCGGACGCGGCCGACCCGCGTCTCGGCGCCTTCAAACGCGCGCTCGATCACGTGCTGCTCGATCTCGCGCAACAGGTCGTGCGCGACGGCGAGGGGGCGCGCCATTTCGTCGAGGTGCGCGTCGAGGGCGCGGCTTCCGCCAAGGCGGCCAAACGCATCGCGATGTCGATCGCCAATTCGCCGCTGGTCAAGACCGCGATCGCGGGCGAGGACCCCAACTGGGGCCGGGTGGTGATGGCGGTCGGCAAGGCCGGCGAAAAGGCCGAACGCGACCGGCTGGAGATCTATTTCGGGCCGATCCGGGTCGCCCGTGGCGGTTTACGCGATCCCGACTACGACGAGGCGGCGACCTCGGCCTATATGAAGGGCCAGGACATCGTCATCACGGTCAAGCTCGGGATCGGCGCGGGCAAGGCGAAGGTCTGGACCTGCGATCTCACCAAGGAATATGTCGCCATCAACGGCGACTATCGCTCGTGAAGCTGATGCTGGTGGTCGCGGTCGCGCTGGTCGATGCCGATGACCGCGTGCTGATCGCGCAGCGGCCCGAAGGCAAGGCGCTGGCGGGTCTGTGGGAATTTCCCGGCGGCAAGGTGGAGCCGGGCGAGCGGCCGGAAGACGCGCTGATCCGTGAATTGCGCGAGGAGCTAGGCGTCGAGGTCAAGGCGCCTTGTCTCGCGCCGCTGACCTTCGCCAGCCACGCCTACGACGACTTCCATTTGCTGATGCCGCTCTACATCTGCCGCAAATGGCGGGGATTCGCGCAACCGCGCGAGGGGCAGGCGCTGAAATGGGTGACGCCAAAATCGCTGCGCGACTATCCGATGCCGCCGGCCGACGCGCCGCTGATCCCGCATCTGGTCGATCTGTTAGGGTGAAGCGCCGGCGCTTGGGTTCGCCAGACCGGCTCACGAACTCGTGTAGATTGCGCCGTTCAGATTAAACCTATATCTTCGACTTGACGCAGACGCCTGCTCGGAGTTTCTTTCGGGCAGCCGCAGTGTCGCAAATATATCGTGACGGGAATTCGTGCATTCACGAAGCAACCCGCCGTCTCATGGGAGGATATTCATGCTCAAACGCCCTTCAGGTCGGTCGTCGTGCGTTCTTGCGGCCGCCTCGGTCGCCGCCTTGGCCCTCGGCGCGTCGGCGCCTATGGCCGCCCCCGCCGTCGATTGGATAGGCGCGTGGTCTGCAAGCATCCAGCCGGTTTGGACGCCGGACTTTCCGTTCCCCATCGGCCTGCCACGTTCGTTCTGGCTACAGACGATCCGGCAAACCGTGCGCACCTCGGTGGCGGGGCATAAGGTCCGCATCGTGCTGTCGAACGAATATGGCGACGTTGCGCTCAGCGTCACCGCCGCGCATGTCGCGCTCAGCGGCGGCGACGCGAAGATCAAGGACGGCAGCGATCGCGCGCTGATGTTCGCGGGCAGGCCCAGCGTGTCGATCCCGCCTGGCGCGCGGATGATCAGCGATTCCGTCGATCTCGACGCGCCGGCCCTCTCCAGCCTCAGCGTCAGCCTGTTTTTCGGCGAACCCTCGCCGGTTTCAAGCATCCATTGGGAGGGCGCGCAGACCGCCTATATCGCTGGCGGCAATCACGTCGCCGACGCCGACATCAAGGCCGACACGACGTCGCACGCACGGGCCTTTATCGCGGAGGTTCTGGTCGATGCCGCGCCGGGCGCGCGGACCATCGTCACCTATGGCGATTCGATCACCGACGGCGCCGCCTCCACGCCCGACGCCAACCATCGCTGGCCCGACCTGCTCGCCGAACGCCTGCAAAAGGACTACGGCGACAAGTTCTCCGTGCTCAACGAGGCGATCTCGGGCGAGCGCGTGCTCACCGACCGCATGGGCGCCAATGCGCTCGCCCATTTCGATCGCGACGTGATCGCGCAGCCGCACGCCTCGACCGTGGTGCTGATGATGGGCATCAACGATATCGGCTGGCCGGACAGTCCGCTCAGCCCGCATCAAGCCGCGCCTTCGGCCGACGACATCGTCGCCGGCTACAAGCAACTGATCGACCGCGCGCACATGAGCGGCCTGCGCATCGTGGCCGCCACGCTGACGCCGTTCGCTGACACGTTCAAGGGCGGGCCGCTCGAAGGCTATTACAGCGAGGACAAGGAGAAGAAGCGCGAGGCGGTGAACGCCTTCATCCGTTCCGGCGCCTTCGACGGCGTGATCGACTTCGACGCTGTGACGCGCGACACCGCCAATCCGAAGCACATCCAGGCCCAGTTCGACTCCGGCGACCACCTGCATCCCAACGACGCCGGCTACAAGGCGATGGCCGAGGCGCTCGACCTCAAAATCCTGACGGCCAACTGAGAGATGGAAACAGAGCGGGCGCGCCGCCTTCGGCGGCGCG
>JANLPL010000382.1:0-18569 GCA_031367195.1 Bradyrhizobium sp. | reverse complement strand
ACCTTGTCGATGGCTTTCGTCCACGAAAAATGCCGTGTGAGATTCGTTTTGAGCTGATAGAGCGAGCGTGCCCGCAGCGCGACGCCATGTTTCTCCAAGAACATGGCGCGCGCATCGGCGAATAGGGGAGCGGACGGGCGCTCGCTTTCGGTTGCGGAAAGAATTGAGAGCGCACGCCGTCGCGCGTCTGCCAACGACAATACTGGGTAGTGTCCGATCCGCTCGCGCACTCTCCGGCGGCCTTTGACGACGAGCCATGTCTTCCGACGTTTGCCGATCAAGATGCCAAACGACGGTGTCCGGTCGTCGAAATAGACACCCTCTGATAGTGACCGGATGGTGAGGTCGGTGAGGTGAAGCACGGGCAATTCTTAGCTCCGTTTTAGCTCACAAATCGCGTGCGTAGCGCCGTTTCGGTATGCTACGCAATGTGAACCACGATGGTTGAAATTACAAGGGGATACGCGGAAAAATGCGACGCTATGCGAAGTTATGAAAGCCCCGCTTTTTATGCCTTCCAAGCTGAATACGAGGGTTCGATTCCCTTCACCCGCTCCAATACTTGGCGTGTCCCCCCCGAACCTATCAATTTTGCCGTGCAGCGATCGTCGAAAGCCAACAGACAGGCGGCGTCCAGCTTGGCGAAGAGATCATCTCAAGCCTTTCGCCGCGCCAATCTGCGGTCCTGGGCGGCCGCGTCGATCGGTTCGAGCCGCCTTCCCCTATCGCGCAAGCAGACCCGCCCCGGCGCGACGGACCGCGGCGATGGAGCGCGCCGCCAACACGTTTCCGCAGGTTTTGTCAGATCGTCGATCCCCAGCGCGGCGGGGCGCCTACGGCCGCCCGAACTTCAAAATATCTCCGGCTCCGGCACGGGCGCGCCGAAATCCGTGCGCAGAAAATCGAAATCGCACCCCGATTCCGCCTGCTCGATATGGCGCGAGAACAACCAGCCATAGCCGCGCTCGTATCTGGGCTTCGGGGCTGTCCATTGGGCGCGGCGGCGGCCGAGTTCCTCCTCGCTGACATCGAGGTGAAGCGTGCGCGCGGGCACGTCGAGCGTGATGCGGTCGCCGGTCTTGACTAGCGCCAGCGGGCCGCCGATATGGCTTTCCGGCGAGACATGCAGCACGCAGGCGCCGTAAGCCGTGCCGCTCATGCGCGCATCCGATATGCGCAACATGTCGCGCACGCCTTGTTTGACGAGCTTCTTCGGAATCGGCAACGCGCCCCATTCCGGCATCCCCGGGCCCCCGAGCGGGCCGGCTTCGCGCAGCACCAGCACGGAATCGGGCGTCACGTCGAGATCGTCGCGGTCGATATTGGCCTTCAGCATGGGATAATTGTCGAACACCAGAGCCGGGCCGCTGTGGCGCAACAGATGCGGCGCGGCGGCTGACGGTTTGATGACGCAGCCGCCAGGCGCGAGATTGCCGCGCAACACCGCCAGCGCGCCTTCGGCATAGATCGGCCGGTCGAGCGGGCGGATCACGTCGTCGTTATAGACTTGCACGCCCTCCAGCGTTTCGGCCCAGGTTCGGCCCGACGCGTTGGTCAGGCTCAGGTGCAGATGGTCCTTCAACCGCGACATCAGGCCGAGCAGGCCGCCGGCGTAGTAGAAATCCTCCATCAGATATTTGTCGCCGCTCGGCCTTATGTTGGCGATCACCGGGATCTTGCGGCTCGCCGCGTCGAAATGGTCGAGGCTGATCGGAAACCCGGCGCGCCGCGCCATGGCGACGATGTGGATGACGGCGTTGGTCGAGCAGCCCATCGCCATCGCCACTGTAATGGCGTTGTGATAGGCGCGTTCGGTCTGGATCTTGTCCGGCGTCAGCCCCTCGCGCACCATCTCGACGATGCGCCGGCCCGAAGCCGAGCACATGCGGATATGGTTGGAATCGGCGGCCAGGATCGAGGACGCGCCCGGCAGCGTCATGCCGATCGCGTCGGCGAGCGCGGTCATGGTCGAGGCGGTGCCCATCGTCATGCAGACGCCATAGGAGCGGGCGATGCCGTCCTCGATCTCGCGCCAATCCTGCTCGCTGATGTTGCCGGCGCGCCGCTCGTCCCAATATTTGAAGCCGTCAGAGCCGGAGCCGAGCACGCGGCCATGCCAGTTGCCCCTCAGCATCGGGCCGGCCGGAACGTAGATTGCGGGCACGCCAGCGCTGGTCGCGCCCATCAAGAGACCCGGCGTGGTCTTGTCGCAGCCGCCCATCAGCACTGCGCCGTCGAGGGGATGCGAGCGGATCAACTCCTCCGCCTCCATCGCCAGGAAGTTGCGGTAGAGCATGGTCGTCGGTTTGACCTCGACCTCGGACAAAGAGATCGCCGGCAGCTCCACGGGGAAGCCGCCCGCCTGCAACACGCCGCGCTTGACGTCCTCGACCCGGGTCTTGAAATGGGCGTGGCACTGGTTGATGTCGGACCAGGTGTTGAGGATGCCGATCACGGGCCGGCCCTGATATTCCTCGCGCGCATAGCCCATCTGCGACATGCGCGAACGCTGGCCGAACGAGCGGAAATCGTCGGGGTCGAACCAGCGGGTCGAACGGGGGTTGGGTTTCATCAGCGTCTCCCTTGACGGGGAGCCTAGCGGGTTATTCTGTGCAAGGAAATCGCTGGGAGCCAGCCGTGATCGCCGCCTTGCCGATGTACGACTTTCCCTGGGTTCGCGCCGCCACCGACCGGCTCTGGGCGACGCTGCGCGACCGCCTGCGCGCGCAGGGGATCGCCGCGCCGGAGAGTTTGACCCGGGACCACCCCCTGAATGAAATCTGGGGCGACGAGGGCCTGCTGCTCGGCCAGACCTGCGGCTATCCGTTCTGGAAGGCGCTGCGCCGCAGGACAGAGAGCCTCGCAACGCCGATCTATGGTTTCGCCGGCTGCGAGGGGCCGAATCATTGCAGCTTCATCCTCGCGCGCCGCGACGACGCGCGAACGACTCTGGAGCAGTTTCGCGGCGACCGCGCGGCGGTCAACGGCTTCGACAGCAATACGGGCATGAACCTGTTCCGCGCCAGCGTCGCGCCGCTGGCGGGCGGCAAGCTGTTCTTTGCCGACGTCGTCGAGACGGGCGGCCACGCTTTGAGCGTGGTCGCGATCGCGGAAGGACGCGCCGACATCGCCGCCGTGGATTGCGTGAGCTACGCGCTGCTGGCGCGCGGCGCCTCGCAACTGGTCGCCGCGACGAAAATCCTCGCCCGCACGCCCTCTGCCCCCGCCCTGCCCTTCATCGCCAGCCGCGCCCTCGCGCCGGCGACGCGCGCGGCGGTGCGCCAGGCCCTGCGCGCGCTTGCCCCTGCGCCGGAACTGGGTTTCTGCGGCGTCGCCTTCCTGCCCGAAACCGCCTATGTTCGAATCGAGGAAATCGAGCGCGAGGCGGCCGAGTTGGGCTATCCCCGGCTCGCTTGACCCTGCGCGTCGTTTACACTTAAGCGATTTTAGGGGGACGGGAGGACGACATGGACTTAGGTTTCAGCGCCGAGGAGATCGCGTTCCGGGCGCAAGTGCGCGACTTCGTCGCCAACAACCTGCCCGCCGCGATTCGCGAAAAGCTCGCCGGCGGCCATCACCCCTCCAAGGACGATATCGTGACTTGGACGCGCATCCTGGCGAAACAAGGCTGGGGCGCGCCGCATTGGCCGGTCGAATGGGGCGGCACGGGCTGGGACGCGATCAAGCTGTCGATCTTCACCGACGAGATCCAGCGCGGCCAAGCGCCGGAATCGCTGGCTTTCGGCACCAGTATGGTCGGGCCGGTGATCTATACCTTCGGCACACCGGCGCAGAAGGCGCGCTTCCTGCCGCGCATCCTCGATTTGCGCGATTGGTGGTGCCAGGGCTTTTCCGAACCCGGCGCCGGTTCCGATCTGGCGGGGCTTCGCACCAAGGCCGAGCGCGACGGCGAGGGCTGGGTCATCAACGGGCAAAAGACCTGGACGACCTTGGCGCAATATGCCGATTGGATTTTCGTGCTCGCCCGCACCGATGGGAGCGTGAAGAAGCAGGAGGGCATCTCGTTCTTCCTGTGCGACATGAAGACGCCGGGCGTCACGGTCAGGCCGATCCAGACCATCGACGGCGGCCTTGAGGTCAACGAGGTGTTCTTCGACAATGTCCGCGTGCCCGTCGAGAACCTCGTCGGCGAGGTCAACAAGGGCTGGGATTACGCCAAATTCCTGCTCTCCAACGAGCGCAACGGCATCGCCCGCGTCGGCGTCTCCAAGGCGCGGCTCGCCAAGGTGCGGCGCCTCGCTTCGCTGGCCGTCTATGGCGACAAGCCCAGGATGGACGATCCGGTGTTCCGCATGAAGCTCGCCGCGGCGGAAGTCGATCTGAAGGCGCTGGAGATGACGCAGATGCGCGTGATCGCCGCCAGTCGCGGCGCGCCCAAGGGCAAGCCGAATCCGATGTCGTCGGTGCTGAAGATCAAAGGCTCGGAATTGCAGCAGACGACGACGGAGTTGCTGATGGACGTGGTCGGCCCCTACGCCCTACCCTACCAGCCCGAGCAGGGCGACCGCTGGAACGAGCCGGCAGTCGGGCCCGACTGGGCCTCGACCATCGCGCCGACCTATTTCAACACGCGCAAGGTTTCGATCTATGGCGGATCGAACGAAATCCAGCGCAACATCATCGCCAAGGCGATCTTGGGACTCTGATAAGACCTTGGGGCTCTGACAATGGATTTCGATCTCAGCGACGAACAAAAGCTGGTCGCCGACAATGTCGCGCGGCTGATGAAAGACAAATACGGCTTCGAGCATCGCAAAACCTACGCCGCCTCGGCCGTCGGCTTCAGCGAGCCGCTATGGCGCCAATACGCCGAACTCGGTCTTCTGGGCGCGCCCTTCGCCGAGGAAGACGGCGGCTATGGCGGCGGCGCCGTCGAGATCATGCTGACGCAGGAAGCGTTCGGCCGCGCGCTGGCGCTGGAACCTTATTTCGCCAGCGTCGTGCTGGCGGGCAGCGCCTTGCGGCATGGCGCGACGCAGGAGCAGCGCGAGGCGCTAATCCCGCAGATCGCCAGCGGCGAGTTGCGGCTGGCGCTGGCGCATATGGAGCCGCAGTCGGGTTGGAATCCATTCGACGTCAAAACAACAGCTAGGCGCGACGGCGACGGATTTGCGCTCGACGGCGAGAAAGGCCTCGTGCTGAACGGCGACAGCGCGCAAAAGCTGATCGTGCTCGCCCGCCTCTCCGGCGGGCAGCGCGACAAGGCGGGGCTCGGCCTGTTTCTGGTTGACGCAGCGGCTGACGGCGTGTCGCGGCGCGGCTATTCCACCCAGGATGGGGGGCGGGCGGCGGAAGTGAGCCTCGCCGCCACGCGCGCGAGCGCGCTGGGCGATCCCGAAGCCGCCGGCCCCGTAATGGCGCGGGTGATCGAGGACGCCATTGCCGCCTTGAGCGCGGAAGCGGTCGGCGCGATGGCGGAAGCGGTCGAGATGACGACCGATTATCTCAAGACCCGCAAGCAGTTCGGCGTGACGATCGGCTCGTTCCAGGCGTTGCAGCACCGCGCCGCCGACATGGTGGTGGCGCTGGAACAGGCGCGCAGCATGATGTATCTGGCGGCGATGTCTTGCAGCGAGGAGGACGCCGTGGCGCGGGCGCGCGCGATGAGCGCGGTCAAGGCGCAGATCGGCCGCTCCGCCAAATTCATCGGTCAGCAGGCGACGCAATTGCACGGCGGCATCGCCATGACCTACGAATACAAGCTCGGCCATCTGTTCAAGCGGCTGACGATGATCGACATGGCCTATGGCGACGCCGACCATCATCTGGCCAGGCTTGGCGAAGGCGAAAGCCTGTTTGATTGAGTGGTCGGCGTCGGACAAGCTTTGCGCGCTAGGCGGTATCGTCATGGCCGGGCTTGACCCGGCCATCCACGTCGCCGAGCGCTCGGCGTTTTCAGAGATTGGCCGCACAGAATAGCCGCGCGAGTTCGGAGAACGCCGTGCCCTTCCTCGACCTTGATGCCTGGAACAAGTCCGGGCATGACGCGAACGAGTGGGCCGATTTCAACTCTGTCCTATCTGCGCTTGCGTGAGGATTGCCTGTTGCATAATCGCGTAACATTCCTTTGCTGAGTACCGAAGACCGTCGCGACGGGTCCACGAGGGGGCGCTCATGCAAGCCACTTTCATGCAGGCCATTTGGTTGCCGTTCACGCCGCGTTATGTCGCGCTGACGCTGGCGTGGAGTCTCACCTTCGCCTTCGCCTCGCTGATTGGCAGCGCGATGATCTCGCGCTGGGACATTCCGCTTAGCCTCGCCTTCTTCGCCTGCCTGTTCCTTGGCCTGCTCGGCATTCGCGATCTCGTGCAAACCAAACATTCGGTTTTGCGCACCTATCCCATCTCGGCGCACCTGCGCTTCCTGCTCGAACACATCCGCCCGGAGATGCGGCAATATTTCTTCGAGAGCGAGACCGACGGGCTGCCGTTCAGCCGCACGCAGCGGGCGGTGGTCTATCAGCGCGCCAAGATGCAGCTCGACAAGCGCCCGTTCGGCACGCAACTCGACACCGGCAGGATGGGATACGAATGGCTGCGCCACTCGATGGCGCCGGCGCCCGTCTGTCGCGATCCTTTTCGCATCCTCGTCGGCGGGCCGGAGTGCAAGCAGCCCTATTCGGCCAGCGTGTTCAACATTTCCGCCATGAGCTTCGGCTCGCTCAGCGCCAACGCGATCCGCGCGCTCAATAGCGGCGCCAGGCTCGGCGGCTTCGCGCATGACACGGGCGAAGGCGGCTACAGCCCCTATCACAGGCAGGGAGGCGGAGACGTGATCTGGGAGATCGGTTCCGGCTATTTCGGCTGCCGCCGCGCCGATGGCGGCTTCGACGCCGACAAATTCGCCGCCGCCGCCGCCAATCCCCAGATCAAAATGATTGAGATCAAGATCAGCCAGGGCGCCAAGCCCGGCCACGGCGGGGTTTTGCCGGGCGCGAAGGTGACGCAGGAGATCGCGACCATCCGCGGCGTCGAACCGGGCAAGGATTGCCTCTCGCCCGCCAGCCACAGCGCCTTTTCGACCCCGCGCGAGCTTTGCGGCTTCATTGCGCGATTGCGCGAACTGTCGGGCGGCAAGCCGGTTGGCTTCAAACTGTGCATCGGCCAGCCCTGGGAGTTTTTGGGCGTCTGCAAGGCGATGCTGGAGACAGGGATCTATCCCGATTTCATCGTCGTCGACGGCAAGGAGGGCGGCACCGGCGCCGCGCCGCTGGAATTCGCCGATCACATCGGCGCGCCCTTGCGCGAGGGCCTCGTGTTCGTGCGCGACGCCTTGACTGGGATCGGGGCGAAAGACCGCATCCGGATCGGCTGCTCCGGCAAGATCGTCACCGCCTTCGATATGGCGGTCGCTTTCGCGCTCGGCGCCGACTGGTGCAACAGCGCGCGCGGCTTCATGTTCTCGCTCGGCTGCATCCAGAGCTTAAGCTGCCACACCGACCGCTGCCCGACGGGCGTGGCGACCCAAGACCCCGCGAGGGCGCGCGCGCTGGTGGTCGAGGACAAGACGCAGCGCGTGTTCAACTTCCACCACGCCATGCTGCAATCGCTGGCCGAGATCACGGCGGCGGCGGGCCTGGCCCACCCCAACGCCTTTCGCCCCGAACATTTTTCGCGCCGCGTGTCGGAGCGCGAGGTGCTGTCCTTGGCCGAGCTTTATCCGCCCCTCGTCCGGGGATCGCTGCTGGGGGTGATCGACGATCCGCATTGGGGCCGGATGTGGGACATGGCGAGCGCGGAAAGTTTCGCGATGGCGGGGTGAAATCTCGGCCCGACACCTGGTTTCCATACGTGTCGCATCATGCTAATATGGTCAGCATGACCAGAGCGAGCGCGACCCCGCCCGACCCGCATCGTTTACCCGGTCCCTGGCGGCTGCAAGAGGCCAAAGCACGATTTAGCGAGCTTGTACGGCGTGCCCGTAATGAAGGTCCTCAGCGCGTAACCGTGCACGGGCGCGACGAAGTCGTCGTGCTCGCGGCCGACGAGTTCCGTCGTCTCAAGGGTGAGCCCACCGGCCAAGCGCTGATCGACGCGCTCAAGAATTCGCCGTTTCCGGAAATCGACCTCGAACCCGATAGCATTCCTATGCCCGTGCGAGACGTTGAAATTTGATAGGTTGGCTACTCGATACCAATGTCGTGTCCGAGCTTCGCCGACCCCGGCCTGACCGGAAGGTTTTGGCGTTCCTTCAATCGCAGCAGATTGAAACGCTGTATATCAGCGTAGTAAGCTTCGCCGAAATCCGATTCGGCATCGAGCTTGCGCCGGAGCCGAGCCAGCGCACGCGGTTGACAGACTGGCTAACCCACAAATTGCGTCCGATGTTCGAATACCGGACGCTGCCTCTCAGCGAGGACGTGATCGTCAAATGGCGACTCATGGTCGATGAGGGCCGCAAGCGGCGTGTCACCTATGCGCAGCCCGATCTCTTCATCGCCGCGACGGCTCTCTACCATGGCCTGACGGTCGTAACCCGCGATGTCGTCGAATTCGAGCGCGCTGGCACGACGGTTCACAATCCGTGGATATAAGCACGCGCGCTCACTTGGCCCCCACCTCAAACCCGTTGAGCCACACCGTCCACGAGGTCGCGCCGATCCGTTGCGTGACGGGCGCATCAAGTCGGCCGTGCAGCACGCGCTCGTCGATCTTGATTTCGCCGATAAGACCAGTGGCGAGGAAATCGATCGGCTTGGCCGTCCGCTCGACCACCACGACATTCTCGTAGAGCGTCTTGTCCTTGGGCGACAGACCGACGGTGATTTCGCCGTCGCCCGGCAGCATCTCGCCGAACCGCCCCAGCCGCGCCGGGCCGAGCACCACCTTTCCCTCCACAACCGAAGCGGGGAAGCTGACCGCCTGCCCCGCCTTCAGCACCAACTTGACCGACTTCGGCGCCGGCGCCGCAACCGCGACGCCGGCCGCAACCAGCAGGCCGAGCGCCTTCACGCCGCCAACTGCCGCAGCACGTAAGCCAGAATGCCGCCGTTGCGGAAATATTCCAGCTCGTCCAGCGTATCGATGCGGCAGATCAGTGGCACGCGCGTCACATGGCCCGCCGCCGACTTGATCTCGGCGTGCAAGGTCTGGCGCGGTTTGAGATCGCTGGTCAGGCCGGCGATTCCCACCGTCTCGTCGCCCGTCAGGCCCAGCGTCTGCCACGAAGTCCCCTCCTCGAACACCAGCGGCAGCACGCCCATGCCGACGAGATTGGAGCGATGGATGCGCTCGAAGCTTTGCGCGATCACCGCGCGCACGCCGAGCAGTTTTGTCCCTTTGGCCGCCCAGTCGCGCGACGAGCCGGTGCCATATTCGCGGCCGGCGAACACCACCAGCGGCACGCTTTCCGCGGCATACCGCATCGCGGCGTCATAGATCGCCATCCGCTCGCCCGAGGGATGATGGATCGCGAAGCCGCCCTCGACGACAGCGCCCTGCTCGTCCTTCACCATCTGGTTCTTGATGCGGATATTGGCGAAGGTGCCGCGCATCATCACCTCGTGATTGCCGCGCCTTGTGCCGTATTGGTTGAAATCCATCGGCCGCACCTGATGCTCGGTCAGATACGCGCCGGCCGGGCTCGCCGCCTTGATCGAACCGGCGGGCGAGATGTGGTCGGTGGTGATCGAATCCAGAAATAGGCCGAGGATGCGGGCTTGCGCGATGTCCTCGACGGGCTTGGGCGTCATCGTCATGCCCTCGAAATAGGGCGGGTTGCGGACATAAGTGCTGCCAACGTCCCAGGCGTAGGACGGGCCGGCGGGAATACGCACCTTGCGCCAATTGGCGTCGCCGTCGAACACGGAAGCGTATTTTTCCTTGAACATCTTGGCCTTGACCACGCTGTCGATGATGTCGCGCACCTCCTGCGAGGACGGCCAGATCTGCGAGAGATAGACCGGCTTGCCCTGCTTGTCGGTCCCGACAGGGTCTTTGCTCAGATCGACCTGCATCGAGCCCGCAAGCGCATAGGCACCACCAAAGGCGGCGAGGCGAGATAGTTCGCGCGAACATCAGGATTAATGCGACCCTCGAAATTGCGATTGCCCGACAGCACCGCGGCGGCGACCAGATTGTGCTTGTTGATGGTCGCCGAGATTTCCGGCGCCAGCGGGCCGGAATTGCCGATGCAGGTGGTGCAGCCGAAGCCGACGATGTTGAAGCCGAGCTTGTCGAGCGGCTTCTGCAATTCGGCCACCGCGAGATAGTCCTTCACCACTTGACTGCCCGGCGCGAGCGAGGTTTTCACCCAGGGCTTCGCGGTCAGCCCCAAGGCGACGGCGTTGCGGGCGACCAGCCCGGCCGCCACCATCACGCTGGGGTTGGAGGTGTTGGTGCAAGAGGTGATGGCGGCGATCACGACGTCGCCATGGCCGAGATCGAAATTCTTAGCCGCGACGGGATAGCGCGCTTCCGTGTTGTCGCCCTGCTTGAACTCGCTCGTCATCGCGCCGAGGAACCCCTCCTTGGCGGAGGCGAGCAGCACCCGGTCCTGCGGCCGCTTCGGCCCGGCGAGCGAAGGCGAAACTTCGCCCAGATCCAGCGCCAGCGTGTCGGTGAACACGGGATCGGGCGTCGCGCGGGTGCGCCACATGCCCTGCGCTTGGGCGTATTTCTCGACGAGATCGATGCGCGCCTTCTTGCGGGCGGAGGTTTTCAGGTAAGCGATGGTCTGGCCGTCGATCGGGAAAATGCCGCAGGTCGCGCCATATTCCGGCGCCATATTGGCGAGCGTGGCGCGGTCGGCGACCGACATTTCGGTGAGGCCCGGCCCGTAGAACTCGACGAACTTGCCCACGACGCCCATCTTACGCAGCATCTGCGTGACCGTCAGCACCAGATCGGTCGCGGTGACGCCCTCGCGCAATTCGCCGGTCAGCTGGAAGCCGATCACCTCCGGCAGCAGCATCGACAACGGCTGGCCGAGCATCACCGCTTCCGCCTCGATGCCGCCGACCCCCCAGCCGAGCACGGCCAGACCGTTGACCATCGTGGTGTGGCTGTCGGTGCCGACCAGCGTATCCGGATAGGCGGTCTCGACCATCTTGCCGTCGATCTTTTCCTTCTTGGTCCAGACGGTCTGGGCGAGATATTCGAGATTGACCTGATGGCAGATGCCGGCGCCCGGCGGCACGACCTTAAAATTCTCAAACGCCTGCTGACCCCATTTGAGGAAGCGGTAACGCTCCTGATTCTGCTCGAATTCGCGCTTGACGTTCTGCCCCAGCGACTTGGCCGTGCCGGCGTAATCGACCACCACGGAATGGTCGATCACGAGATCGACCGGCACCAGCGGATTGATCTTGGCGGGATCGCCGCCGAGCGCCACCATCGCGTCGCGCATCGCGGCCAGATCCACCACGGCGGGGACGCCGGTGAAATCCTGCATCAGCACGCGCGCCGGACGGAACGCGATTTCGTGGTCTTCCTTGCCGCGATGGCCGAGCCAGCCGACCACGGCCTCGATGTCGTGTTTGGTGACGCTGCGCCCGTCCTCGTTGCGCAATAGATTCTCGAGCACGATCTTCATCGAGAACGGAAGGGTCGATGCGCCCGCAAGCCCGTTCTTCTCGGCCGCCTTCAACGAGAAGTACGCGTAGGTCTTGGCGCCGACGGTGAGTTTCTTGCGGCACTTGAAGCTGTCAAGGCTGGCCAAAGGGCTGCTCCGATGCGTGGGGATAATTGTCGGGGCGCTTATAGATAATTCCGCGGGCGCGGGCTACATCAACTAACGTCTCGCGGCGCCGATCTTTGCGCTTAGCGCCCCAAGGGAGTCATGCGCCTTTCCGCCGAAAATTTGACCCTGGAGCGCGGCGGCCGGCGGCTGTTCGCGGGCTTGAGCTTCGCGGCCGGCCCGGGAGAGGCGCTGGTCGTGACCGGGCCGAACGGGGCGGGCAAGTCGAGCCTGCTGCGCGCGATCGCCGGATTTCTGCCGCTCGCGGGCGGTCGCGTGACGTTTGAGGGCGGCGAACTGGAAGAGCGCGTGCATTACCTCGGACACGCCGACGCGCTGAAGAGCGCGCTCACGGCGTCGGAAAACCTGGATTTCTGGGCCGCCCTGCTCGGCGGCGCGGCGGCGCTGGTCGCCCCGGCGCTGGCTCGGCTCGGACTGCCCCATGTCGCCGATTTCCCCGTGCGCGCTTTGTCGGCGGGGCAGAAGCGGCGCGTCGCGCTGGCGCGGCTTCTTGTCGCGCCGCGCCCGCTGTGGCTGCTCGACGAGCCGACCACCGCGCTCGACGTCGGCGCACAAGCGTTGTTCGCGCAAGTGATGCGTGAGCATCTGGCGCAGGGCGGCATCATCGTCGCCGCGACTCACGCGCCGCTCGGGCTTGAAGCGCCTCGCGAAATCCGGCTCGAAGGGGCGAGGATCGCCGCGTGAGGGCGCTCGGCGCCCTCTTCGCAAGGGAATGGCGGACAGCACGTCGGATCGGCGGCGGCGCCTCGGTCGGCGCGGTGTTCTTTCTGATTCTCGTCGCGATCATGCCGTTCGCGCTCGGGCCGGATCTGCGGCTGCTCGCAAAACTCGGGCCGGCGATCCTGTGGATCGCCGCGCTGTTAGCGACGTTGCTCGGGCTCGACCGGCTGTTTCAGGCCGATGCCGAGGACGGTTCGCTCGACCTGATGTGCCACGCGAGCGCGCCGCTGGAGGCGATCGTGCTGGTCAAATGCGCGGCGCATTGGGCGGTCTCGATCCTGCCGCTGGTCGTCGCCGCGCCTTTGTTCGGCCTGATGCTGGCGATGGACGGCCCGGCGCTGGGGCTGACGACGCTGACGCTGCTGGCGGGCACGCCGGCCTTGACCATGATCGGCGCGATCGGCGCGGCGCTGACGGCCTCGCTGCGGCGCGGCGGTCTGTTGATGGCGGTGCTGGTTCTGCCGCTGGCGATCCCGGTGCTGATTTTCGGCGTCGCGGCGGCCTCGGCCGCCTCGGGCGGCCTCGTTCCGTTCGCGCCGCCGTTCGCCGTGCTGGCGGGATTGACGCTGTTCACGCTGGCGGCGGCCCCGTTCGCCTGCGCGGCGGCGATTCGCGGCGTGCGCGAATAGGCGCCCCTCAGGACACCGAGATCACCTTGAACGTCGTCAACTCCCCATCCGCCTCCCGCAGCGACACATATTCGCCCGGACGGAAGGCGTGATCGGCGAAGCGGAAGCCGGCCTCTTCCTCGTCGAGCTTGTCCCCCAGTTCGAACGCCCAATTGGCGCCGCCGCGGCCGCCGGGACGATGCGCCAACAGGCCGCGCTGCTCGGGTTCGTCGCCCCAGAACCGACGCACGATGCACTCGCCGCGATGCGCCTTCCACGCCGCCGCATCGATCTTGCCCGCCTCCGTCAGCGGCGCCGAAAAGACGTAGCCGTGCCGCGCCGAGCCCTCGGGAAAGGTCTTCGACCGGGCCGCGTTCAGGGTCACTTTGTGCAATTTGCTCATCGCTTCTCGTCTCCCACCCACCATTTCGTCTAAAGGGGCGCTCGCCCGCATTGAGGCGGCGCAAATCAGAGCTATACCCTTCTTTTTGAGCGCGACTCGTCGCGCATTCCGCGCAAAGGCGCGGGCGCGCTTCGCGCTTTGACAAAAGACGATGCTCGGCGCCGATCATCGAGGCATCGGATTATGGCCGCAACACGCGCGTCACATGGCCCATCTTGCGGCCCGGCCGCGCTTGCAGCTTGCCATAGAGATGCAGGCTCATGTCGGGCTCGGCGAGGATGTCGCGCCAGTCCTCGGCTTCCTCGCCGATCAGGTTGCGCATCTCGATCACGCCGCGCCGCGTCGTCGCGCCAAGCGGCCAGCCGGCGATGGCGCGGATATGCTGCTCGAATTGCGAGGTTTCCGCGCCCTCGATGGTCCAATGGCCGGAATTGTGGACGCGCGGCGCGATCTCGTTGACGATCAATCGCTCGGCGCCGGCGGCGTCGCGCGCGCAAAACATCTCGACCCCGATCACGCCGACATATTCCAGGCCGACAATGATCTTCTCCGCGATGGCGCGGGCCTGCGGCAACAGCTCGGGCGCGACATGGGCGGGGACGCGGGTGCGGGCGAGAATGTGGCGCTCGTGCTCGTTCTCGCACAGATCATAGGCGACGACCGCGCCTTCGAGGCTGCGCGCGGCGATGACGGAGACTTCGCGCTCGAAGGCGACGAACCCTTCCAGAATCATCGGCCCGGCGCCGAGCGCGCGATGCACGGCGCCGAGATCGGAGCCCTCGCGCAGCATGGTCTGGCCCTTGCCGTCATAGCCGAAGCGGCGGGTTTTCAGGATCGACGGACGGCCGATTTCGCGCACCGCCCGCATCAGCGCGCCCGCGTCGGCGACATCCGCGAAGGGCGCCGTCTCCAGCCCAAGACCGCGCAAAAACGTCTTCTCGGTCAGTCGGTCCTGCGTCAGGGCGAGCGCGCGCGGGCTCGGCCGCACGGGCTTGAGCGTTTGCAGGAATTCCAGACAATCGGTCGGCACGTTCTCGAATTCGAACGTGACGAGGTCGCAGGCCTCGGCGAAGCGGCGCAGCGCGGCCCGGTCCTCGTAGGGCGCGACGGTGCGCGCATGAGCTGCGTCATGCGCCGGCGCCTCCGTCTCGGGCGCATAGACATGGCAGCGCAGGCCGATCTTCAGCGCCGAAATCGCCAACATGCGGCCGAGCTGGCCGGCCCCGAGAATTCCGACAGTCGCGCCTGGGGAAAGGATCACGGAGCGCCCTCGTCTGAGGGAAATTCCGCCACCGCATCGCGTCGCGCGTCGCGCCAGGCTTGCAGGCGCTGGCTTAGGTCGGGGTCGGCGAGCGCGAGGACGCTGGCGGCCAGCAGCGCGGCGTTGATCGCCCCCGCCTGCCCGATCGCGAGCGTTCCGACCGGCACGCCGGCCGGCATCTGCACGATCGACAACAGGCTGTCCTGGCCGGAGAGGGCGCGCGACGGGCACGGCACGCCGAACACGGGGAGAATAGTGAAGGCCGCCGTCATGCCCGGCAGATGCGCCGCCCCGCCCGCGCCGGCGACGATCACCTTGAAGCCGGCGGCCTTGGCGCCCTTGGCGAATGCGACCATGCGGTCGGGCGTGCGATGGGCGGAGACGATGCGCGCCTCGTATTCGACGCCGAGTTCGTCGAGCGTATCGGCGGCATGGCGCATGGTCGCCCAGTCGGACTGGCTTCCCATGATGATGGCGACGGGCGCGGCGACGGGGATCAAGGAACGCCTACGGTTCGAGCTGTTTTGCGCTTAGGGCAACGGTTTTGCGGGCGCAAGGCTCTCCGAGAGCCGGGCGCCGTCCTTGCGCGCAAATCGGGAGCCAACCGCCGTTGCGGCGGCTTTGGCGCGGATTGGCGCAAGCTGTCCGATTCTGATGTCAAGGAGGGGTGAATATGCGTTTCGTTTTGGCGCCCGTTGCGGTCGCCGCGACCTTTATCGGAGTGCAGACGGCGCAGGCGAGAGTACGCATCCATATCGATCTCGGGTCGCAAACCATGCATGTGGCGTCGTTGCAGGGCGATTACGACTGGGCGGTCTCGACCGGGCGCCCCGGCTTTCGCACGCCGACCGGCCATTATCGACCGCAACGCATGTTCGCGATGACCCATTCGCTCAAATACGACAACGCGCCGATGCCGCACGCGATCTTCTTCCGCGGCGGTTACGCCATCCACGGGACCGACGCGACCGGCCAACTCGGTCAGGTCGCGTCGCATGGCTGCATCCGGCTGGCGCCGGAAAACGCGGCGGCGCTGTATTCGCTGGTCAAGCAAGAAGGCGCCTCGATCTCCATCTCAGGGGCGGCGCCGGGCCGCGAGCCCGCCGTCGCCGAGCGTGAGCATCACCGCCACGGCCAGAAGCTCGCCGCCAAATGGCGCAAACATTACCGCGACGCCGCGTTCGCCTACGCCCCGCACAAACGCCAGCACCTGCGCTCGATGCGGTCCTGGGCCGACAACCCGCTCGAAAACCAATAATCGCCACGCTTCATCGCTAGGGCAAACGGCAGTCGCGTCCACGCGCGATTTGCGTTACACGGCGACAACCCGGAATGCCGGGCGTCGCCTGATTCCCTGAGGAGGCCCTTTTGCGACGTAGAGATTTTCTGACCGGCGCCGCCGGACTGCTGGGCGTTGCGGCCGCGCCGTTCGCGGCCCGCGCCAACGTGCCGACCCCGTTCACCTTCGATATCGCGCCGCCGATGGGCGCCGCCGATGAGGCGAAATTCATCGAATGGGGCGTCAAGACGCGCGGCGAAGACCCCAAATTCCTGGCCGAGCGGTTCGCCCGCTATCTCGCCATGGTGCGCAACGAGGACATCCTCGACGAGCGCCACAAGCGCGCGTTCCTGTGCACGCCGCGCGAGAAATTCGTGCTCAAGCAGAATCTCGGCCGCGCCTACGACCACGCCTTTCTCGACATCGGTTGGGGCGTGACCATTTCGGGTCCGCATATCGTCGGCCGGATGACCTCGACCATCAACCCGCAGAAGGGCGAGAAGGTGCTGGAGGTCGGCACCGGCTCCGGCTACCAGTCGGCCTATCTCTCGCACCTGACCGATCAGGTGTTCACGATCGAGATCATCAAGCCGCTGGCCGAGCGCACCCGCGCCACCTACGACGATCTCATCAAGGACGGCTACAGCGAGTTCAAGGCGATTGGCTCCAAGAACGCCGATGGCTATTACGGCTGGGAGGAGCACGGGCCGTTCGACAAGATCATCGTCACCTGCGGCATCGACCACGTGCCCCCGCCGCTGTTGCAACAGTTGAAGGATGGCGGCACGATGGTGATTCCGGTCGGCCCGCCCGGCGCGCAGCGCGTGCTGAAGGTGGTCAAGACCAAGGGCGCGGACGGGCAGATCACCGTCGCGCGCTCCGACATCTATAACGGCCGCATCGTGCCGTTCGTGCCGTTCACCAAGCTCGAAGGCGATGTGATCAAGGGCACCCACAACAACTGAGGGGGAGCCGGGGGCTCGCGCCCCCGGCTTTGCCGGACAAGCGCCCGATTTCTTGCTATCTCCTGCCGCGCGAACCTTTTGCCGAGCGCCGCGCCGATGGACGATCCCGCTGATTTTCGACTCATCCCGCGCGACGCCATGACGCCGGAGCGCGTGCGGCGGCTGGCGGGCGCCCGCGTCGCCGTGATCGGCGACGTGATGATCGACGAATATCTCACCGGCCGGGTCGACCGCATTTCGCCCGAGGCGCCGGTGCCGGTGGTGCGCGGCGTCGAAATGCGGGCCGTGCCGGGCGGGGCGGCCAATGTCGCGGCCAATGTCGCCGCGCTCGGAGCGCAGGTCTGGCTGGTCGGCGTGGTCGGCGCCGGCGGGGCGGCCGAGGTCGAGGCGCTGCTGGCGCCGTTCGGCCGGGTGCGGGCGCTGTTGTGCGAGGATGCCGGCCGGCGCACGATCCGCAAGATGCGGGTGATCTCCAACCGGCAGCAGATCGTCCGGCTCGACCATGAGGACGAGCATCCGCTGAGCGCGGAAGCCGAAGACGCGGCCCTCGCCGCGGTCGAGCGCGCGCTTGGCCAGTGCGACATTCTCGTACTGTCGGACTACGGCAAAGGATTACTGAGCGACCGCGTGCTGGCGGGGGCGATCGCGCGCGCCAAGGCGGCGGGCAAGCGGGTCGTGGTCGATCCCAAGCGGCCGGAGTTTTCCGCTTACCTTGGCGCCGATCTCGTCACCCCCAACCGCGGCGAACTCGCCCGCGCGACGGGCATGAAGGTCGGCACGGACGCGGAGGCCGAGGCGGCCGCGCGCGCCGCGCAGCGCCAGTTCGGCGGCGCGCTGCTGCTGACCCGCTCCGAACAGGGCATGACCTATTATCCCCTGGAGGGGCCGGCGATCCATGCCCCGACGGTGGCGCGCGAGGTGTTCGACGTGTCGGGCGCCGGCGACACGGTCGTGGCGACGCTCGCGGCGGCGCTCGCCGGCGGCCTCGACATGGCGGAAGCGGTCGCGCTCGCCAATCACGCCGCCGGCGTGGTGGTGGCCAAAGCCGGCACGGCGACGCTGAGCCTGGACGAGTTGATCGCGGCGATGCGCGCTGGAGGCGGCGAGCCGGCCGGGCGGCTCTTGTCCTGGGACGAGGCGAAGGCGCAGCGCGCGGCTTGGGGCGCACAGGGGCTGAAGGTCGGCTTCGCCAATGGCTGTTTCGACCTGATCCACCCCGGCCATGTCGCGCTGATCAGGCAAGCCGCGTCCGCCTGCGACCGGCTGATCATGGCGCTCAACTCCGACGCCTCGGTTCGCCGGTTGAAGGGGCCGACGCGGCCGGCGCAGGACGAGGCGGCCCGCGCCTGCGTGATGGGGGCGCTGAGGGGCGTGGCGGCGGTGACGATTTTCGATGAGGACACGCCGAAGGAGATCATCGACGCACTGCTGCCGGACGTGCTGGTGAAGGGGGCGGATTACCGGATCGAGGACGTGGTCGGCGCCGATGTGGTGCAGGCGCGCGGCGGCAAGGTGCTGCTGGTGGAGACAGTGGCGGGGCAATCGACGACGCGGCTGTTGGGGAAGGGGTGAGGACAGACGCGAGCGAGGGGATTTCAAGGGGTCAGGCGTCAAA
>JANLPL010000318.1:0-10011 GCA_031367195.1 Bradyrhizobium sp. | reverse complement strand
CGCGCCGGCCTGAATGTTGGTCGCGAAATTGCCGGGGTCCATATAGGCGATCGAGGCGACGACGGCGGGGCCGGCGAACAGCATCGCCGTCGCCGCGCGGCCCAGCGGCTTGCCGCTCAGCCGGTCGCGAATGGCGAGCGTCGCCCGATCCGACAACGTCGCAGTCTGTGCATCCGACATGGGTTTTCTGAGCATTGGAGACAACGCTTAATAATGTAGCCTAGGCTATATTTCTGTCAAGCGCGCGTCGGCGGCGCCCGCGCCGCCGTGGACTCCAGCCCCGCGCGCATCAAGGGAACTGATACCAACGGCCGTGGAAACTGACCGTCGTCATGGTCGGGCTCGTCCCGGCCATCCACGCCGTTCCGCCGTCGCTCAAGTTTGAAAAACAAACTCTGCCGTACATGCAATGCCTTAGGCGATCCGATCTCTTAGCGGCGTGGATGCCCGGGACAAGCCTGGGCATGACGAGTCGATGCGATTGGCCGTTGGTATGAGTCGCCTGACCTCGCGTCCTCATCCGGGTTTATAGTCTGATTTAGGCGCCGCGTTCGGCCAGCAGCCGCGCGACATGCGCGCGCAGTTCCGGCACGCCCTCGCCGGTGCGCGCGGAGGTGAAGAACACTTGCGGATAGGCGGCGGGATGAGTTTTCAGCGCCGCCTCCGTCTCCGCGACCCGCGCCGCCTGTTCCGACAGTTTGACCTCGTCGCGTTTGGTCAGAACGACCGCATAGGAGACCGCCGTCGCGTCGAGCGCGGCGAATGTCTCCTCGTCGCTTGGTTTGATCCCATGCCGGCCGTCCACCAGCACGAAGGCCCGCAGCAACGTCGGCCGCCCGCGCAGATAATCGCGCACGAGACCGACCCAGCCCCGGCTCATGTCCTTGGAGACCGAGGCGTAGCCGTAACCCGGCATGTCCACGAGGGTCAGCCTGCCGCCAATGTCGAAAAAGATCAGTTCGCGCGTTCGCCCCGGCGTATTCGAGGTGCGGGCGAGCGCGTTGCGGCCGGTCAGCGCGTTGATGAGCGAGGATTTGCCGACGTTCGAGCGGCCGGCGAAGGCGATCTCCGGCCTGGCCACAGGCGGCAGCCCATCGACTTTCGCGGCGGCGAAAAAGAAATCGGCCGTTCCCGCGAACAATTTCCGGCCCGCCTCCAGAAACGAAGCGTCTTCGAGGGGATCTGTCACATCAATCCTGTGGCGCGCGCATGATAGAGCAGCGCAATGGTTTTGGCGTCGCGGATGCCGCCCTGCGCGATTCCGCGCAGCGCGTCCTCGAACGGCGTCTCGATCACTTCGATATGTTCGTCGGCATCGACGCCGCCGCCGGCGTGCTTGCGGTCTTGCGGACTATAGCGGGCGGTGAAGCACGAAATCCGCTCGGTGACGCCGCCGGGGCTCATGAAGGCGTCGAACGCGTGGACCAGTTCGCGCGTCTCGACGCCGGTCTCCTCCAGCGTCTCGCGCCGCGCGCCCGCCTCGGGCGCGTCGCCGTCGAGCATTCCAGCGCAGACTTCCAGCATCTCAGTCGTCCCGTCGGCGAGATAGGGCGCCATGCGGAACTGCTTGACCAGCAGCACCACGCGCCGGTCGGGATCGTATAGCAGCACCGCCGCGGCGAAGCCGTGGCGATAGACCTCGTGCTCGACCTCGTAAACCGCGCCGGCCGCGTCGCGCACCTGCGCCCTCGTGCGCGTCAGCGCGAAACGGCCCTGGTGGAGCACCCGATCCTCGACCACGCGGACGCTGAGGCTCATCGCGCTGTCCTCACCGGCCGATATGCATCGGCGCGCCGGGCGAGGCGTCGTCGGGGAAGAACTGGCGCGACGGCGTGCGTTGGCCGACATCTGCGGGCGGTTCGAGCGGCGCGCCGGTCGGCTTAGGCTTGGGGCGGCGGGTCTTGGTCGGCTTCGGCGAGGGCGTAGCGCCCGGCGCGGCGCCGTTGGCGGGCGCTTCGGCGCTGTCGGCATCGTCGGGCGGCGCCTCGGTGACCTCGGGCGCTTCCTTGATCAGAGGGCCGTCGCCTTTGCAGTCGGTCAGCCAGATGTCATAGACGGGATGCTCGACGCCATGCAGGCCGGGACTGTCGGCGAACATCCAGCCGGTGAAGATGCGGCGCAGTTTCTTGTCGGTCTCGACCTCGTCGACCTCGGCGAAAGAATCGGTGCGCGGCGCCTCGGTCGGCGGACGGTTGAAACAGGCGCGCGGGGTGATCTGCAACGAGCCGAATTGCACCGTCTCGTTGATGGCGACCTCGAACGAGATAATGCGGCCGGTGATCTTGTCGAGCCCGGCGAATACGGCGCTGGGACGCTTGTACTTGTCCGCATGGGCAGGGGCGGCGGCGACAGCGGCCAAAGCAGCGCCGCCGATCAGGGCGGCGAGATGTCTCGTGAAAGTCATGGTTTCCGTTTCGTCGCCGCAGCGCAGACGCCCGCGATGCCGCGTCAGAGGGGCGAAAGCAAGGCCAAAATCAGGTCGGGGTCCAGGCCTGATAGTCGCCGCCGGTCGCCTGACGTGGGCCGCGCCGCAGCGTCGAACCCTTGGGGCGGATCGCCGCCGGCGTCCCCGTCAGATTGCCGCGATGCGGCAGCTCCCAATCGCGCGGAACATAGGCTTCCTCGCTCGGCGCCACATCGACCGTGTGATGCAGCCAGCCGTTCCAGCCCGGCGGCGTCATCGACGCCTCCGACACGCCATTATAGATGACCCAGCGGCGCTCGAAGCCGAGCGCGGGATCAATCAATCCCCCCTTGGTGCGATAATAGATATTGCCGAATTCGTCGTGGCCCACGAGTTCGCCATGACGATGGGTATGAAAAAGCGTGTTGAGATTCGCGCCGTTCCACCAGGTGAAAAATCGCAGGAAAAACAGCTTGATGGACATGAGCCTGCCTTCGGCGGGTGAAAGCGCGCGCGACTATGGAGGCGGGCAGGCGGAAAGTCCAGCCTCAAGCGTCGCGCGCCGCCCGCAACGCCTCCGTCAGCGCCGCGACGAGATCGGCGCCTGCGTAAACGAAGCCATCGACGCCCGCCGCCCGCCACGCCGCCTCGTGTTCTCCTGCGCGCCCGGCGAGATAGACCACGACCGCGCCCGCCCGCTTCAACACGCCGGCGAAGGCTTCCGCGCCTTCCGCATAGGCCTCGTCGGTCCCGCACAGGCAGGCCAAGCCTGCGCCGCTGACGCGGAATTCCTGCGCCAGCGCGTCGGCCGAGTCGGCGCCCGCGCCCGCGATTATTTCGATCCCTCCCGCCTCGAACAATTCGCGGGCGAAGCCGACCCGGCGCGAATGGGCCGCCAGCGGGCCGAGCGCCGCCAGAAACATTTTCGGCGCCGCCCTGCCCGCCTCGCGCAAGCGCTCGAACGGCTCCGACAGCCGCATCGACGCCAGCGCGCCCTCGCCCGCGACGGGCGGCGCGGCGACGTCAGGCAATACCGCGATGCGGTCCGCCCCCAGATGCGGATGGGCGCTCACCCCCGTCAGCGGCGTTTTTGCGCGCGCGACGTCGCGCATCAGTTTCGCGGCCGAAGACACGACCGCCAACTGCACAAGGCCCCGTTCGAGCGCCTTATCGAGCCCGCCCGCCGCTTCGAACGACTGAAACAGACCCCAGGCTTTCTCGCACAGGCCCTCGGTCAGCGTCTCAAAGCCGCCCGCGCCCGCGGCGGGGTCGGCGACAAAGCCGAGCCGCGCCTCGCGCAATTCGATCAATTGCGTATTTCGCGCCAGCCGCCGCGCGAAGGCGTCGGGCAGGCCGATCGCCTGGGCGAACGGCAGCAGCGTCACATCGTCCGCGCCGCCGAGCCCGGCGCTGAACGCGGCGAGCGCGGCGCGCATGACATTCACAAAAGGCTCGACCGCGCTCATCATCCGCCACGCGCTCGAAGCCGACAGACGAATCGGCGTCGGTTCGAGCCCGCAGGCCTGTTCGACCCGGCTCCACAGCAGCCGCAGCGCGCGGAATTTGGCCAACGTTGCGAATTGATCGGCGTCGGCGGCGAGGCGGAATTCGATTTGTGCGGGGTTTTCCAGCGCGCGCAGATAGGACACACCCGCGCTGAGCGCGAAGGCGAGTTCCTGCGCCGGCGTGCCGCCCGCGTCATGCACCGCGCGCCCATCGGCCGCAGCGAAGGGGCCGGCGAAGCCGCGCCGTCGAAGTGCCGCGGCCGTATGCACGAGCGCGCCTGAATTGTGATCGGCCACGCCGGAGCGCGCCCGCCCGCCCAGCGGATCGAGCCCGAAGGCGAGATCCATTCGCGCGACGTCGGCGCCCGAGCGTACGGCCAGCGCCGCGAAAGCCCTGGCTTGCTCGAAATCGGCGATTTCCAGCCGAATTCTCTTGCCTTGATCGAGCCGCACACCATCGAAAGCGCGATGCAGGCCCGCAGAATCGCTGCGCGACAGGCCGAAGCCATAGGCCGCGCCGGCGCCGGCGAACACGACCGTCAGGCCGTCCGCGCCATTGTCGAGATCCTCGCGCGCTTGGGCGGCGAAATCGTCGGCGCCGGGGTGATCGAGCCGCGCCAGCGCCTTCCACGGCCCCGGCTCGCCGCGCAGCGCCCTTGGACCGGCGCGGCCCGCGGCGAGCGGCCCCAGCGACAGGCCGTCGGCGGTGACGGAGACGAGTTTGTCGAACGCGCCGCCCTTCAGCGCGGCCTCGGCGGCCTTGCGCCAATCGGCTTCAGAACGCGCGGGGAAAGCCGTCTGCGTCAATTTGACCTCAAATGAACTGCGAGAGGCCGGGAATAGCGCCCGAGATTTCGCCGACGAGTTCGTCGCCGCCCTTTTCGCGCGCGTAGGCGAATATGGCTTTGCCCACGATCTGCACCTGATCCATGCTGAGGCCGAGGTTCATCAGGTCGCCGCCGAGCGCCATCAGCCCGCCGCCGCCCATCGCGCCGCCGCCCGTCCCCATCAGTCCACGCAGGGTGTCGCTCATGCCCTCGCCGCCGGTCTGCGCGGTGGCGACGATGGCGCGCAACGCCGGCGCCTTGTCGAACAGGGTGTGGACGGCATCCTCCGGCGCCTCGCGTTTGAGGAAATCGAGGATCAGGGCGACCGCCTTGCGCGCCACGTCCGGCCCCAAGCCAGCGCTTGCGGCGACATGCGCGATCAAATTCTCCATAGGTCCGCTCCTCGAGCCAGCGCCGTTCCCACATCGACGGCCGCTGGCATTTCGCCGTAGCTTGGCCGAAAATCAAGCCGGCGCGCAAGTTAGGCGCGGATGCGACGCCGCGCAGCGCTGCGAAAGGCTGAGATTAAGGCGACGCACCGCAGCGCAACATTTATTGAGCCATGCTAATGACACAAGCGTGACGCTGGTGTGTCGTTTTGTTTTTCACTAAGTTTCATATAATCCTCTAACAATTTCTCTTATTTAGAATTTTCTAAAGCCATTATTTGCTAATTGTGAATGAATGGTTCTAGTCGCAATCATTTGTTCTAATAATTTTGCATAGCTGAGTCGAGCAATCCGCTCTGGTCGTCTTCGCTTGCGAGCCCTATGTTGCAGCGCAGCGGCGAGGCGAAAAGCCCCGCGCGAGTTTCTAAAAAGGAGAGTCCTATGACTCCGTTCAAGTCGATCACCGAAAAGCTCAACGCCTGGCGTCGTTACCGCGAAGCGGTTCGCGAGCTTTCCCAGCTCACCGACCGTGAGCTTGACGATATCGGCGTGCGTCGCGGCGATATCCCGTTCATCGCCGCCGGGGCTTCCCGCAAGGCCGCCTGAGCGTTTGGGGCGCCAGCGTTCAAGAACGCCCGTCGCGCTCCGCGCGGCGGGCGTTTTATTTGGCGATCGAATCACCCGACGCGCCCAACGCGGCTTGACGGGCTGCGGCGGGGCGGTATGACCCTGCCGCATGAAACCCATCCACGTCGTCGGCGGCGGTCTGGCCGGTTGTGAAGCCGCCTGGGCCGCCGCGAAAGCTGGCGTTCCCGTCATTCTCCACGAAATGCGCCCGACGCGCGGCACTGACGCGCATCGCACCGCGACATTGGCGGAGCTTGTCTGCTCCAATTCCTTTCGTTCCGACGACGCCGACAACAATGCGGTCGGCGTGCTGCATCGCGAGATGCGCCGGCTCGGCTCGCTGGTGATGCAGGCCGCCGACGCGCATCAGGTGCCGGCCGGCGGGGCGCTGGCGGTCGACCGCGACGGATTCGCGCAAGCCGTCGAAGCGATGATCCTGGCCGAGCCTCTCATCACGCTGGTTCGCGGCGAGGTCACGAGCCTGCCGCCCGATGCGTGGGGACCGACCATCCTCGCCACCGGCCCGCTCACCTCGCCCGCCCTGGCGCAGGCCATTCTGGCGGCGACCGGCGAGACGGCGCTCGCTTTCTTCGACGCCATCGCGCCGATCGTGCATTTCGAAAGCATCGATTTCGACGTCGCCTGGCGGCAATCGCGCTACGACAAGGCCGGTCCGGCGGGCGATGCGGAGGCCTATGTCAATTGCCCGCTCGACCGCGACGCCTATGAGGCTTTCATCGATGCGCTGCTGGCGGCGGAAAAGACCGAGTTCCGCGAATTCGAGGGCACGCCCTATTTCGACGGCTGTCTGCCGATCGAGGTGATGGCCGAGCGCGGCCGCGAAACCCTGCGCCATGGCCCGATGAAGCCGGTCGGCCTCACCAACGCGCACGCGCCGACGAAAAAGCCGCACGCCGTCGTGCAACTGCGGCAGGACAATGCGTTGGGCACGCTGTTCAACATCGTCGGCTTCCAGACCAAGCTCAAATATGGCGAGCAGGCGCGCGTGTTCCGCCTGATCCCCGGCCTCCAGCGCGCCGAATTCGCCCGTCTGGGCGGTCTGCATCGCAACACGTTCCTCAATTCGCCGCGGCTGCTCGATGATCGCCTGCGACTGAAGGCGCGCCCGCAACTCAGCTTCGCCGGCCAGATCACCGGCTGCGAAGGCTATGTCGAGAGCGCCGCCATCGGCTTGATCGTCGGCCGCCTGACCGCCGCCGAGGCGCTGGGCCAATCCATCGACCCGCCGCCGCCGACCACCGCGGTGGGCGCGCTGATCAATCATATCACCGGCGGCCATATCGATTCCATCGAGGCCGGCCCGCGCTCGTTCCAACCGATGAACGTCAATTTCGGCCTGTTTCCGCCGATCGCGCCGCCGACCCTGGGCGACGACGGCCGCAAGCTGCGCGGACCCGAGCGCGGCGCGGCCCGCAAACGCGCGCTATCGGCGCGCGCGAAGGCCGACATGGAGGGCTGGGCCGGCCGGCTGAGCGCACTCATTGCACCCATTATCCGGTGAACGCTTCGCCGTGTTGCATGTTGTCCCAACACGAGAGGTCGCCCATACCCGCGACATCGCAGGTCGCCGTCGGCGCGCTTGCCTGCGCTAGATTCGTCCCGACAAGAGCAGGATGATGACGATCAGCAGCAAAAGCCCCACTCCGCCGCTCGGAAAATATCCCCATCCGGAGCTGTGGGGCCATGTCGGCAGCGCTCCAATCAGAAAAAGTATGAGTACGACCAGCAGGATTGTCCCGAGCATTTCTATCTCCCGTAATCCGACACGCGCAAACCTCGCGCATAGGCCCTTTAAACGCCGCCGATAGGGAGATTGTTCCCTTCGGAGCGTGGAACCCGCGTCGCCGAGACGGGTTGTTGACGACAGAGGGGGACGCCTGCTGTCAGGAGAAATGGAAATGGAAATTGCAACCATGGCGCGCAGCTCGCTGATTGCGGCGAGCAAGGTGCAGGGCACCAGCGTGTTTGACACGCTCGGCGAAAAGCTCGGCGCGATCGACGACATTATGCTCGACAAGCGCTCGGGCAAGGCGGCCTACGCGATTATGTCGTTTGGCGGCTTCCTCGGACTCGGCGGCGACTACCACCCGATTCCATGGTCGAAACTGAAATATGACACCCGCATGGGCGGATACGTCGTCGACATCGAGAAGCGTGTGCTTGAGGGCGCGCCCGCCTACGCGGCGGGCGCGGCGCCGCGTTGGGGCGACAAGGACTACGAAGAGGGGTTGCATAGCTACTACGGCGCGCTGCCCTACTGGGGCGATAGCTGGGGCTGATTTGACCGGGATCTCTCGGCGCGACACAGGGCGCTGTACTAAGGGAACGCAGGCGCAACGACCCGCGCCTCCTCGCCTTGCGCGAATCTTATTCCCGCCTCCGCGAAGGCTCTGATCCACGGCAGAACCGCTGTCGCCGGCGCCGCCGTCGCCGCCAGAACCACCGCGGCGTTGACGGCCTGGGCGCAGGCGTCCGGCGCCGGCAGCGTCACGGGTTGATCGGGCGCCACCAGACTGCCGCCGGAATAGCCGACCGCGCGCGCCAACCAGGCCCCCGGCGCCTTCAGGTCGCTGGCCTGACTGTAGGCCAAAGCCTCGCGCCGCAACGCTTCGTCGGGATCGCGCACCCAGCGCTGCGCGAGTTGTACGCCGGGCTCGGGCGCCGGCGAGATGGCGCTCACGCATTGGCGCCCCCACCAGATCGCCTCGCGACGCGGCAAGAGATGCGCGAGAAAGGCCAGCGCGGCGGGGGGCGGCGGCAAGCTCATCAGGTCGCGCACATAATCCAGCGGCGCGCGCGGGACCGTCGGCCGCTTCGCGAAATGTTCGAGCTGAGGATAGGCGGCGAAAACATCGGCGGCGTCGGTGAAACGGATGCGGGACATGCGCGTCTCCTCAGATCGGGATGCCGCCGATGATGGCGCCGCCAGCAACCAGCGCCGGCGTGTTGAGGGTCGCGGCGGCCGTCACCCCCGCCGGCGCCGTCAAGGTGATCGCCGCCAACGCCGTTTCGGTGATTGTCGGCGACATCACCGCGATCGACGGGATCGTCCAGGCATGGCTGGTGACGCCGCCCATCACGGTCAGGTTGACACCGGTGGCGTTCATCACGATCTTGGCGAACAGGCCCTCGGGCCCGACGTTGAGCGTGATGTCCTGCTGCGTCATCTTGATCTGCGTCAGCGGCATTTCCTTGGGGCCGACGTTGATGGTGGCGGTCTTAAACGCGTTGAGCGTCCAGTTGCCGCCCCCCTTCGACATGTCATGAGCCATGTCCATACCGACGTTGATCGTCTCGTCCTTGCCGATATTCTCGGTCTGGTCCATCAGAATGTCGCGCTGCTCGTTGTTGAGCGCCTTGAACATCAGGTCTTTCTGCGAGCGCAGCTTGACCCGCTCCGCGTCCTTGGTGTCGTCGAACAACAGCATATGGTAGCCGTCGCTGTTCTTGCTCGATTTGGTGAGAATGCCGGAATGGGTCTTCTTGTCCGGCAGCGTGGCTGGCACGGTGTTTTCGCCGTTATAGACCGAGCCGACCACCATCGGCCGGTCGGGGTCGCCGTCCTCGTATTGCACCAGCACCTCGTCGCCGATGCGCGGGCAGAACCACGCCCCGCGCGTCTTGCCGGCCCAGAATTGCGCGACGCGGACGCGGCGCGAATCGTCTTTCTTGCGATCCCAGTAGAAGCGCACGAGGATGCGGCCCTGCTTATCGACGTCGATCTCCTCGCCGTCCTTGCCCACAACCAGCGCCGACTGCCAACCCACCACCACCGAGCGGCGGGTGGAGAGCAACGAGCGAAACTGGCGGCTCGAATCCATCACCTCATAAGTTCCGGCATAGGCGACGGGCGCGCCGCCGCCGGAGATATAGGTCTGATCGACATAGGAATGCGTGCAGCGAAGCACGACGTAATCCTTGTTGTCGGCCTGGGTGGAATTGTTCTCGTGGGTGAATTTGCCGCCGGGGATCATCGACGACGCCGCGCCGATGGCGATGCGGTGATCGTCGAGCGCCTGCACGGCCTCGATCCGCACTTTCGCCCATTTCTCGCCGTCCGACTTCTTCTCGTAACCACCGGGATAGTCGTAGGTTTCCAGCGTCGCGTGTTCATATTCCCCGTGTTTGTCGGCCTTGGCGAGCAGGTCAAGGCTCGGCTTTTCGTAGAAATAGTCGTTGAGCGCGTCCTTGCCCGTCTGCAACGCGCGCGCGCTCGACCAGGAATCGAACTGCTGCCG
>JANLPL010000275.1:0-21241 GCA_031367195.1 Bradyrhizobium sp. | reverse complement strand
CGCCTCGGGCGATGTCACCTACGGCCATCGTTTTCTCGCGCCGGGGCCGATCCAGGTGCGCCGTTTCGAGGATTATGTTGCCGCGTTGCAGCGCGCGCGCGTGGTGCTCGACGCCGAGCGGCGCAAGGCGATCATCCTGGCGGATGCGAAATCGCTGGCGTTGGCGCATGGGCTCGACCTGATCGAGGACGAGGGGCTGCTCGACGAAGTCGCGGGGCTGGTGGAATGGCCGGTCGTGCTGATGGGGGAATTCGAGGCGGAGTTTCTGTCGATTCCGCCCGAGGTGATCCGCGCCACGATCCGCGCCAACCAGAAGTGTTTTGTCTTGCGCGACGCGGAGGGGCGGCTGGCCAACCGTTTCCTGCTGGTGTCGAACCTGATCGCCAGCGACGGGGGCAAGGCGATTGCGGCGGGCAATGGGCGCGTGGTGCGGGCGCGACTGTCCGACGCCCGGCATTTCTGGGCGACCGATCTGGCGCCGCTGCCGGATTATCCCGCCGACAAGCCGCTCGATCAGCGCCTCGCCAAGCTGAAGGCGCTCGGCATCGTGTTCCACGAGAAGCTGGGCACGCAAGGCGAGCGGGTCGAGCGCATCGCGGCGCTGGCGCGGGCGCTGGCGCCGCCGGTCGGCTGCGTGGAGGATTTGGCCGAGCGCGCCGCCGTGTTGTGTAAAGCCGATCTGGTCACGGAGATGGTCGGCGAATTCCCCGAGTTGCAGGGGTTGATGGGGCGCTACTACGCGACTGAGCAGGGCGAGGACGTCAACGTCGCGCAGGCGATCGAGGAGCATTACAAGCCGCAGGGGCCGGGCGACCGCGTGCCCACCTCGCCGGAATCGATCGCGGTGGCGCTGGCGGACAAGCTCGATACGCTGGTCGGGTTCTGGGCGATCGACGAGAAGCCGACCGGCAGCAAAGACCCGTATGCGCTGCGACGGGCGGCGCTGGGGGTGATTCGGATCGTGCTGGAGAATGAGCTGAGGTTGCCACTTTTCGTCGTAGCAATTGATGCGTATCACCGTCACTTATGGATAAAACAAAAGCACGGTGCGATTGTTTATTTACTTTGTCGTGACAAACATCCAAATGGCGAAGATATTTATCTATCGATCGCAACAAAATGGTCGGAGGATTATGATTTTTCGGCTGTTGACCTAGATAGACCAGCGCTACTCGTCCTTCAAAGCTCTGTTGAGGGCAACACCCGCAACGTTTTGAGCCGTCTTCAGGGACGTTTGGTGGCGCAACATGTTATCGAGCAGTTGCCAAGCTCGAACGAGGTTGGGCGTGGAATCCTGGCTTTTTTCGCCGACCGCCTAAAGGTCCACCTGCGCGACAAGGGCGCGCGGCATGATCTGATCGACGCTGTGTTCGCCCTGCCCGGCCAGGACGATCTCCTGATGATCGTGCGCCGCGTCGAGGCGCTCGGGCGATTTCTCGACAGCGACGACGGCAAAAACCTGCTGGCCGGCTATCGCCGTGCGGCCAACATTCTCAAGGCCGAGGAGAAGAAAGGCGACGACTTCGCCGGCGCCTACGATCCCGCCTTGCTGCAACTGCCCGAGGAGAGGGCGCTGGCCGAGGCGCTGGGGACGTCGGCGAGGGACGCGGCGGCGGCGGTCGCGCGCGAGGATTTCGAGGCGGCGATGCGGAGCCTGAGCACGCTGCGGCCGCGGGTCGACGCATTCTTCGTCGCCGTCACCGTCAACGCCGACGACGCCACGCTGCGGCTCAATCGGCTGCGGCTGCTCGGGGCTTTGCGCGCAGCGGTGCATAATGTGGCGGATTTCTCGCGCATCGGGGGCTAGGCGGCGACGCCCCTCACCCTTGCCCTCTCCCCGCAAAGCGGGGAGAGGGGACGGCAGGCGGCGCCGCCAAACGCGCGCCTTCACCCCGTCAGCCTCGCCACCCAGGCGGAGACGGCGTCGCCCGACCCCATATCGTTCTGCACGAGCCCGTCGATCATAAAAGTCGGCGAGACGTGGATGCCGTTCTGGCGCGAATATTTGCAATGCCACTTGATCTCGCGGTCGAGATCGGGGATCGCGAACGCCTCCGCCAGCTTCACGCCGCCATAGCCTTCCAGCCGAGCGACGATCTGCCGAGGCGTCGCATCCATATTGGCGCCGTAAGCGTGTTGCTCGAACTCGAATTCGTCGCGATGCGCGGCGATGGCGTCAAGCACCCGCCGAGCCGCTGTCTTGCCCTCCGGCAAGGTCGAGGCGGCGAGGACACAGCGGGTCAGCACGCCGGAATAAAGGTGCCAGGGCTGCGATTGCAGGCGGATTTTCAGCGTGATCCGGTCCTCGCCGGCCAGCGCCAGCGTCTCCTCGATCTTGCCCAAAGCCCGGTTGGAGAACGGACAGGTCGGCTCCAGAAACATTTCGAACACGCGGGGGCCATGGCCCCAGGACAAAGGATCGGCGCGCCAGGTCATGCTAATCTCCGTCAACGTTCACTCTTTATATCTGTTCAACCGGGGACCGCCATGGCCGACGCCGACGATCTCGCCCGACTTGCGCTCGCGCTTCCCGGCGTGGCGCAATATCCGCATTTCGACCGCATCGCCTTCAAGGCGCGCGTCACCTTCGCGACGTTGGCGCCGGATCGGCTGACGGCCAACCTCAAGCTTGCTCCCGACGAGCAAGCGCTCAAATGCGAGGTCGCGCCCGACCCGTTTTCATCAGTTCCCAACGCCTGGGGCGCGCAGGGCTGGACAATGGCGAAGCTCGCCGCGTTGAGCGAGCGGGAACTGCAAGCCGCGCTCGCTTTGGCCTACGCTCACGCCGGGCCAAAGCGCGAAACGCAAGGCGCGGCCGGATTGACGGCCGCCCCGTCACATCGTTAAGGCGCCCGGCATGGATGTCTCCGCATCGCCGCTCGAAGAACGCGCCGCCGCCGCGCTGGTCGCGCTGACGGCGGCCGCGCGGCTCGGCGGCGAGACGGCGCTCGAAGATTTCCGGCTCGGCGCTCCCACGCGCGCGACCGTCAGCTACAAGGCGGGCGATTCGCCGGTCACCTCGGCCGATCTCGCGGTCGATCGCCGCCTTGCCGAAATTCTGCGCGCGCGCTTTCCCGACGCCGGCTGGCTGTCGGAGGAAGGCGAGGACGACCTCGCCCGACTTGGCCAGAACAGGCTGATCGTGCTCGACCCGATCGACGGCACCCGCGCCTTCATGCACGGCGATCCCTGCTGGACAGTGGCGATCGCGCTGGTCGAGGCGGGCCGCCCGATCGCCGGAATCGTCCATGCGCCGGCGCTGGGCGAGACTTTTGCGGCGTCCATCGGGCGCGGCGCGACTCTGAACGGCGTCAGCATCCGGGCGGCGCAACTGGCTTCCCTGGAGGGCGCGCAGGTCGCCGGGCCGCGGGCGGCGGTCGCAGCCCTCGCGCAAGCGGCGGGGTTCCGCGCCGAACCCGCGCCGAAAACCCCCTCGCTCGCCTATCGGCTGGCCTGCGTCGCCTCGGGGCGGATCGCGCTGGGTCTGGCGGGCGCGAATTCGCACGACTGGGACATCGCCGCCGCCGACATTATTTTGCGCGAGGCGGGCGCGGGGCTGGTCGAGCGCGGCGGCGAAGTCAGCTACAATCAACCCCACACGCGGCATGATCGGCTGCTCGCCGCGCCGGCGGAGTGGCTTTCGTATTTGAATTCGGCCATGAGTTCGGTCACGCCGGCGCATCGGGCATGAAAATCGCAACGCGCCGCCGCGCCTCCGTCCCGAGGTCCGCGCGCATTCGGAGACAAGTCCATGTCTGAGCCCGCTTCGCACGATTCCAGACAATTGCTGCATCTCGTTCTCGGCGGCGAGTTGAAAAACATCGACAGCATGGAATTCAAGGACGCTTCGCAGATCGACGTCGTCGGCGTGTTCCCCAATTACGAAAGCGCGGAAAGAATCTGGCGCGCCAAGGCGCAACAGACGGTCGACAGCGCCCAGACGCGCTATTTCATCGTCCACCTGCACCGCATGATGGCGCCGGCGGGCCTGACGCGAAAGGCCGGCTGAGGTCAAATGATCGACGAGGGAGGAAAAGGCGGCTTCGCCGAAGAGGCGTTGGGTTTCGCGCTCGCGCATTACCTGAAATGGGTGCAGCGCACGAACCGCTTCGTGGTCGAACCGTCCGACCTCGAAACCTCGTTTGGCGTCCATCACCCTCTTATCTTGGCGATGTGGCACGGGCAGCACATCATGCAGCCGTTTTGCCGCGCGTCGAACATGACCCACGTCTGCGCCATGGTGTCGCGCCATCGCGACGCCGGGGTGCAGGCCGTGGCGCTGCGCCGGCTTGGAATCGAGCCGGTGCGCGGCTCGGGCGCGCGCGGCGACAAGGTGCGCGAGAAAGGCGGCGCCAAGGCGCTCATCACTTTACGCCGACAGCTCGATCGCGGCGCGACGGTGGCGATGACCGCCGATGTGCCGAAAGTCGCGCGCGTCGCCGGGCTCGGCATCGTCACGCTGGGCCGTATCTCCGGTCGCCCGATCGTGCCGGTCGCGGTCGTCACCAGCCGGCGCATCGATTTCAAAAGCTGGGATCGGGCGAGCCTCGGCCTGCCCTATGGGCGCGGCGCGATCGTCGTCGGCGAGCCGATTCGCGTCGCCGCCGACGCGACGGCGCAAGCGATGGAGGCGGCGCGGTTGGCCGTGCAGGAAGGGCTCGACGCTGCACATGCACGCGCCTATGCGCGGGTCGGCGGCGTCGATCCCGGCGCGTCGCTAAGGCCGGCGTGATGACGTCGTTGTCGCTGAGCGCCTACCGCCTCGCGACCCACGCCGCCGCGCCGTTCGCCGGCGCGCTGCTGTCGCTGCGGCTCAACAAGGGCAAGGAAGACCCCGAGCGGCTCGACGAACGGCGCGGCCTCGCCGCGACGCCTCGCCCGGACGGCCCGCTGGTGTGGCTGCACGGCGCCAGCGTCGGCGAGACCGTCTCGTTGCTGCCGCTGGTGGAGCGGCTGACGCAGTCGGGGCTGCGCGCGCTCGTCACCTCCGGCACCATGACCTCGGCGCGGCTGATGGCGCAGCGTCTGCCGCCGCGCGCGCAGCATCAATTCGCCCCGCTCGACGCGCCGGTGTTCTGCCGCCGCTTCTTCCGCCACTGGCGGCCCGATCTCGGACTGATCGCCGAGAGCGAACTCTGGCCCAACATGATCGTCGAGGCGGCGCGAGCGGGGGTTCCGCTCGCGATGGTCAACGCGCGGATGAGCGAGCGTTCGTTCCGCCGCTGGAGCCGGATGCCCGGACTCGCGCGGGGAATGTTGAGCCGGATCGATCTCGCCCTGACGCAGAGCGCGGGCGATGCGGAGCGGTTGACGCAACTGGGCGCGCCGGCGGCGCAGGAAACCGGCAATATGAAATTCGACGCGCCGCCGCCGCCCGCCGATCTGCGCGAGCTGGCGGAGCTGGCAGGGCTGACGGCCGGTCGCAGATTGTGGATCGCCGCCTCGACCCATCCGGGCGAAGAGCGCGTGGCGGCTGAGGCGCATCTGCGGCTCAGCGCCGAATTCCCCGACCTGCTGACGCTGATCGCGCCGCGCCATCCCGAGCGGGGGGCGGAGATCGCCAGGGAATTGCGCGAGCTGGGGCTCGCCTGCGCGCTGCGCTCGCAAGGGCGGCGGCCGGAGCGGGATTGCGGAATCTATATCTGCGACACGATCGGCGAACTCGGGCTGTTTTACCGGCTGGCCGGCGTCGTCTTCCTCGGCAAGTCGCTGGTCGGCGCGGGCGGGCAGAACCCGATCGAGCCGGCCAAACTCGCCAGCGCGATCCTCCATGGGCCCCATGTCGGCAATTTCGCCGACGTTTACGCGCCGCTCGACGCGGCCGGCGGCGCGATTGTGGCGCAAGACGCGGACGGACTCGCCGCTGCGCTGGCGGGGCTGTTTCACGATCCCGCCGGGCAGCGCGACATGGCGCGGATCGCCGCTGAGCTGGTCGAACGGCGCGGCGGCGCGGTCGAGCGCACGCTGGCGGCTTTATCGAAGCATTTCGCGGCGGTGCTGGCTTGAGGGCGCCCCGCTTCTGGCGCGAACCCCGTCCCGGCCTGCTCGCCCGGGCGCTGAGCCCGCTCGGCGCGCTCTATGGCGCGGCGACCGCGCGGCGCATGGCGCGCAAAGGCGTCGATGTCGGCGTCCCCGTGCTGTGCGTCGGCAATTTCGTGGTCGGCGGGGCGGGCAAGACGCCGACCGCGATCGCGCTCGCCCGGCTGCTGCGCGCGGCCGGCGAGCGGCCGGCGTTTTTGTCGCGCGGCTATGGCGGGGAAGCCCGCGCCGACAGCGTCCGCGTCGCGCTTGGCGCCAGCGCGCGCGCGGTCGGCGACGAGCCGTTGCTGCTGGCGCGCGTCGCGCCCTGTTTCGTCGGGCGCGACCGCGTCGCCTCGGCGAAACTCGCGCTGGAGAACGGCGCGAGCGTGCTGGTGATGGACGACGGATTGCAAAATCCGGCGCTGACAAGAACGCTGACGATGGTGGCGGTCGATGGCGAGGCGCCGTTCGGCAATGGGCTGTGCCTGCCGGCGGGGCCGCTGCGCGCGCCGGTTGACGCGCAATGGCCGTTCGTCGATGCGCTGGCGGTGATTGGCGGCGAGGCCGAGACGGCGGCGGCGCTCGCCGCGCGGACTCCGCAAAAGCCGGTGTTCCGCGCCAGCCTGAAGGCGGACGCGATCGCGGCGTCGCATCTGATCGGCCGGCCGGTGCTGGCCTTTGCCGGCATCGCCCATCCGCAAAAATTTTTCGCAACGCTTGCGGGCATTGGCGCGCAGGTGGCGGAGACGGCGGTTTTTCCCGATCATTGGTTGTTTCGTCCGCGCGAGATCGAACGGCTGTTCGCGCGCGCGGCGCGGCGCGGACTGACTCTGGTGTGCACCGAGAAAGATCTCGTCCGACTGCCCGCCGAATTCGCCGAAGCGGTGCGGACGCTGCCGGTGAGCTTAAGCTTCGACGACGCCGCCGCGGTGGCGAAATGGCTCGGCGGCTTGCGGGCGTGAGCGGCGCGAATCGGTTTGTGATAAATCCCACAGAAGATTCCTTAACGGACCTTTAAGCCTCGAACTCAGCAAAGGGCTTCGCCAAGTCGAGGCCGAATGTTTGGAGAGTTCGCCATGAACATCATCCGCACCGCCGCCCTGCTCGCCGCCCTCGCGCTGGCTCCCGTCGCGGCGCCGACGGCTCAGGCTCTCACCGTCGCCAGCCTGACGGAGCTGAAATCCGCGCCGACGCCGGCGGCTTTCTCGCTTGGCGCGGCGCTGGTTCCGGGTCGTCCGTCGCGGCTCGACCGCATCGACGCAGATGCGGCGCACGCGGCGGCGCGGGACTATTTCGATTTCGACGCGCTCGTCACGTTTGGCGCTTTGGCGCTGGCGGGCGGGGCTCTCGCCGCGTTCGGAGCGGGTCGCGCCCGCGCCAAGGCGAAATCGCCGGCGGTCGCCGCGGAAGGCAACGGCGACTGGCATGAGTCGGTGTTCCAGGCGCTGCAAGCCGACCTCACGGAATTCACGCGGCCCTACCACCGCGCCGCCTGAGCGCGCCGTTCACCGCTTCGCTTCACCCCGTCCGCGGAATCCCCGCCGGCAGGGAACCCAGACCGTAAAAGCGCGTTGAAGCCTCGAAGGTTTCTCGGCTAGGCAAGGGCCGCAGCCGGTTCTTCGGACCTGGTTCGAGGCTTCCACACCGCTCACGAAATCGTGACGGATCGCGTTTGTGGCGTGTGAGTTTTGCCACAGTCAAGAAGTAAACGAAGTGTTAATCCTAATTCAAATGAGGCGTCCTATGAAAATTGGATGCTCAGAGCGATGGGAGCCGGCAATGAAAGCGTCCTCCGCCCTTGGGGCCCTTGTGGTGTTTACGTCGCTGGCCGCTGCTCCTGCAAGCGCCGCGATATCCGATTCGAAGGCGCTTGGCTTCGCCGCCAACCCGCTGGTTCTCAAAGCCGACTTCGTGCAGGGTCACGAGGCGGTCGGTGGGGTTCACGCGCGTGCGGCTCTGGCGCGGCCGGAAATGGCCAAGGTCATGGCCCAGCGCTATTTCGACTTCGACGTGATCGTCACGCTAGGCGCGCTCGCTTTGGCTTCCGGCGCCTTCGTGGCGGCGGGCCTGGCCGGCAGCCGTCGGCGCTCCACCCAAGTTCGTCCCGCGGCTGCGCCGCGCGAAGGCTGGCGCGAAGACGTGATGCAGGCGCTCGAAACCGATCTGGCACAGTTCTCGGTGGGGCTACGCCGCGCAGCGTGAGCGAAATATTCAGGTGTCGGCGGCCAAAATCCGCCGAAGCTGGGCACCGTCCACCAATAGGATGGCGGACGGGGTGCGGGAGATCAGTCCTTCGCGTTCGAGCGCGGATAGGGTTTTCGTGACGGCTTCGCGATGCGTGCTGATGCGCGCCGCGAATTCCGCGTGAGTGGGCGGTGGAGACACGACCACACGGCCCGCCCCGGTTGAGCGCGACAATCGTATGAGTTCGGCGCAAAGCCTCTTTTTAACATCGAAATTCGCCTGCTCATGCGCCCGTTGGTTGGCGGTGCGGATGTCGGTGACAAGGTCTCTCAGCACCACTTCCCGCACTGCGGTATAGCGGTGGATGGAATCCCAGAGCACCGCCGCCGACATGCGGGCGACCACGGAATCGGTCACCGCAACGATCGCCGCCGAGCGCGGTTTGCCGTCGAGCGCGGAGTAATGGCCGAAATACTCGCCCTCCCTTATGTCGCGAAGGATCATCTCGCGGCCTGAACTGACGATCACCACCCGCGCTAAGCCGCTGAAAACGAAATAGACGTCGGCGCCCTCGGCTTGATAGTCGATAACCCATTCGCCGCCGCCGACGCGACGCCACAAGCAGCGCGCGTCCAACGCGTGGATTTCCTCCGCCGGCAGCGTGGCGAAGAGCGGAACCTTGGCTAAGGTTCTGGTTTCCATCGGGATTCCCGAAATAGGCGCCTTTTGTGCGGACTCTCTCACGAGGGAACGCACACGCCGCATTATCACACGAATTTGTCGCAGACGTCACCATCCAAATGTGAACGCACGCGACGGCGCGGTCAATTCGCTTTGGCCAAACCAAATATGTTCAATGCGCTGCGATTATTCCCGCACCCTTTCTCAATATATTGCACGCGACAAATGGCCAGTTGCGCGTTTCGCGCGTTCATGGAGATAATAACCAGAGTCTTGGAGAATCCCGAATGAGCTCGCTCTCGCGCCGCGTCTCGCGTTTCGCCAATCTCTCGGCGCAATCGGGAGTGGACGCCGCCGTGACCATCGCCGCCCGCACGCCGGGGTTGCTTCATCCCGGCGGCGAGAATTCGCGCGAGGCGACGCGGATGGTGGAGGAAAAGGTGTCGGCCGCCTGCGAAGGCGCGTTCCGCGCTTCCCTCGCCTGGGGCTCGTTCCTATTCGCCTCCGCGCTGCGCGGCGGCGCGACCCCTAGGCAATTCTCGCACGCCCTGGTCGATGTGGCGGAGGCGGCGGCCGGGCCGGCGCGCCGCACCGTGCGCGCCAACGCCCGCCGGCTCAGCAAACGCGCGTCGCACTGACGCTCCCATGCTCGAATTTCTGCATCATGCGATCGCGCAATACGGCTATTTCGCCGTGTTCGCGATCGTGGCGCTGGAGAGCGCCGGCGTGCCGCTGCCGGGCGAGACGACGCTGCTGACGGCGGCGATTTTCGCAGGACAGGGAACGCTCGATATCAGGGGGGTGATCGGCGCCGCCGCTCTGGCGGCGATACTGGGCGACAATTTGGGCTATTGGGTCGGCCGCGAGTTCGGCTTTCCCCTGTTTTACCGCTACGGCCACCTGCTGCCCGTCGATGAGGGCAAGCTGAAGGTGGCGCAATATCTGTTCCTGCGCCACGGCGGCAAGATCGTGTTTTTCGGCCGCTTCGTCGCGATCCTGCGCACCTTCGCGGCCTTCCTGGCGGGCGTGAACCGGCTGGAATATATGCGGTTCCTGACCTTCAACGCGCTGGGCGGCGTGATCTGGGCTTGCGTTTTCGGACTAGGCGGCTTTTTCCTCGGCGTGGCGTTCGAGACTTATGCGCGGCCGGTGGGGATCGCCGCGCTGCTCTGCGCCGTGATCGGCGCCATTGGGGCGAGCCGGTTCATCTCCCATCACGCCAACGCGCTGCGTGCGGAAGCGGAGGCGGCGTTGCCGGGGCCGCTTTTCGCGCCAAAATAGAGCTTTAGGTCGCGCGGCGCTCGGTCGGGCCGACCCACAGCCGCAGGCATTGCGAACGCCGCAGAAAGTCGATGCTGACGGCGCGGTTGATCTTGTCCGCTTCTAGCGCGCGGGTGAGATCGGCGACGTCGCTGACCGGCTTGCCGTCGAGCGCGATGACGAGATCGCCGGTCAACAATCCCGCCTGCGCCGCCGGCCCCGACTGATCGATCTCGACCAGTTGCGCGGCATGGGTCTGAGTCAGGCCTTGCGCCAGCGCGATGCGACGCGGAATGGGCGTCGTCGCCGCCGCGACGCCGATATAGGCGCGCCGCACCCGGCCGTGGCGCGCGATTTCGCCCGCGACGAAATGCGCGGTATTGGCGCCGACCGCGAAGCAGATGCCCTGCGCGCCCATGATGATGGCGGTATTGACGCCGATCACCTCGCCAGCGGAGGAGACCAGCGGCCCGCCGGAATTGCCGGGGTTGAGCGCGGCGTCGGTCTGCACCACGTCCTCGATTCGCCGGCCCGATTTCGAGCGCAACGAGCGCCCGAGCGCGGAGACGACGCCGGCGGTCACAGTGGCGTCGAAGCCGAGCGGATTGCCGATCGCGATGGCGATCTGGCCGCGCTTGAGTTTTGCCGAGTCGCCAAGCCTGGCGGCGGGCAGCTCGACATCCGCCTCGACGCGAAGCAGCGCCAGATCCGTGTCGGGATCGTCGCCGAGCACGCGGGCGGTGAGTTGGCGGCCGTCGAGCGTGGTCAGGCTGACGCTGCGGGCGCCGTTGACCACATGGCTGTTGGTGAGCGCGAGCCCGTCGGGCGAAATGATGACGCCAGAGCCCGCCCCGCCGCGCACATCGACCCGCACCACGCTGGGTCCGACCCTATCCACCGCGCGGGTGATGGCGCGGGAATAGGCGTCGAGGGCTTCGTCGTCGCCGGAGGGGGCGGCGGCCTCTGCGTCGTGTGTGAAGGAGGGATCGTCGAACATGACGAAGATATGGGGCGGCGCGATGTGGCGGCAAGGATGAGGCGAGCGGTTCCCGCCAAACCGCCCGCTAGCCGAGACCGCCGGCCAGCAGCATGACCATCGTCACGGCGAACGCGACAGGCGGAATCCAGCCGGGAACGCAGAACGCCGGCCGCGGCGAGGACTTGCGGCGTTTAACGAGCAGCAGGGCAAAATCGACGAAAAGAAAGATCGCCAGCGTGAGGGCGTTGGCGACAGCCAGCAGGCGCTCGAACGGCGCGAGCAAAGCGACGGCGAGAATGATCGCCCCCGCCGCGAGCGTCGCGATCACAGGGGTGCGGGTGAAGGGCTCGATCCGAGCCATCGCCCGCGGGAGTCGGCCGTCTCGGGCCATGCCGTAGAACAGTCGCGAAAGCATGAGGATCTCGACCAGAACGCCATTGGCGATCGCGACGAAGCCGATCGCCGAAAAGGTCTGCGCCAATCTGCCTTCAAACAGGCTGAGGAGCGGATTGGAGCCGGTTCGGTCGGAGAGCACGACCGAGAGCGCCACCATAACGTAGAGCGACGCGCTGGCCGCGATGGCGCCGAGAATCCCCATCGGCACGGTCCGGGTCGGGTTCCTGACCTCCTCGGCCATATTGACCAGCGTTTCGAATCCGATGAACGCGAAGAAGGCGGTGAAGGCCCCGCCGAATACGCCGAGCCACCCTGCAAACTCAAAAGGCAGGATATTCCCGACCTTGTAGTCCGGCGCCAGATAGAGACCCGCGACGATGGCCGCGATCAACCCAACAATTTCCAGCGCGCCAACGATCGCGGCGAGGCCGACGCTGGTCTTGACTCCATAGATCGCGATGGCGGTATTGGTGGCAATGATGAGGCCGGTGAGAATCCTTGCATCGAGCGCCACGATCTCGCGCAAATAGGCGGCCGCGCCATGTGCGATCGAGGCGGCGGCGATGCCCGTCGCCGCCGTGATGGCCAAAGCGACGGCGCCGCTCACGAGGTCAGACTGGAAGCCATGTTTGACGAAGGCCGCCGCGCCCGCCGCCTCGGGAAAGCGCGCCGCCAGTTCGGCGTAACACAAGCCTGTGAGCGCTGCCGAGACGCCGGCGAGGAGGAATGAAATAGGAGCGGCGGCCCCCGCTCGGTGCATCACGGCGCCAAGAGAGACATATATGCCCGCTCCGACGATAATTCCCATGCCATAGAGTATCAGCGGTCCCAGGGTCAGGTTTCGGTCGAGACCGCCTTGCGCCTTCAATCCTGCCTGTGTCATCTCCCGTCCTCTCCGCCCGTTCCTGCCGTCGAATTGCGCCCGGCGGCGCTGACACTACAGTCGCTCTGTTTTCCCGCGCCTTGCGTTGGATGCGGCGCGCGGAGCCATAAGTCCATGACGATAGCGGATATCGCCGACACAGTTGTCGCCTTCGTGAAGCTGCACAAGGGCGCGGCGGCGCCGATCGTGTTCATACTCGCTTTCGGCGAGTCGCTCGCTTTCGTCTCATTGCTGTTTCCCGCGACCGTCATCTTGTGGGGGATTGGCGCGATGATTGGCGCCGGGGGGCTGAACTTCTGGCCAATCTGGGTCGCGGCGGTGATCGGCGCGGGGCTCGGCGACTGGCTATCCTATTGGCTCGGATACATTTTTCACGAGCCAATCGCGGGCCTTTGGCCGTTGTCGCGCTATCCCGACTTGCTGCCGCGCGGCCGCGCCTTCTTCGCGAAATGGGGCGCGCCGGGCGTGTTCATATCCAAGTTTTTCGGTCCCCTTCGCGCCGCCGTGCCGCTGGTCGCCGGCATTTCGCAAATGCCGGCGCTGCCGTTTCAGATCGCGAATTGGGCCTCCGCCGCAGCCTGGGCGTTCGTCACGCTCGCGCCCGGCGCGGTCGGCGTCAAATATTTCCTGCGTTGGACCGTCTAACGCCGGTCCAACGGCCCAACCTCAAGCCACCGCCTTAATCGAATTCCCCACCTTCTCCACGATCTCGCCGATCTGGTTCTCGCTGACGATGAACGGCGGCGTCAGTTCGATGCAATCGCCCGACAGGCGCAGCATGATGCCTTCCTCGTGGAACGAATGCTCCAGCAGTTTGTAGCCGCGAAGCCCCGCGCTGCCGGGTATCGCCGCCAGATCGATCGCGCCGGTCAGGCCGACGCAGCGGATGTCGAGGACGTTAGGCAAGCCTTTCAGCGTCATCAGCGCATCGCACCACTTTGGCTCCAGCTCCGCCACGCGCTCGAACAGCCTTTCGTCGCGATAGACATCCAATGTCGCCAAAGCCGCCGCGCAAGCGAGCGGGTGGCCGGAATAGGTGTAGCCGTGGAACAGTTCGATCGCGTGATCGGGGCCCTGCATGAAGGCGTCGTGAATGTGCTTGCGAACAATCACGCCGCCCATCGGCACGGTGCCGGAGGTGACGCCCTTGGCGAAGGTGATCATGTCGGGGATGACGCCGTAACGCTCGGCGGCGAAAGCGAAGCCCATGCGGCCGAAGCCGGTGATGACCTCGTCGAAGATCAGCAGAATGCCGTATTTGTCGCAGATTTCACGCAGGCGTTTCAGATAGCCCTTGGGCGGCGGCAGCACGCCAGTCGAGCCGGCCATCGGCTCGACGATCACGGCGGCGATGGTGGAGGAATCGTGCAGCGCGACCAGTTTCTCCAGCTCGTCGGCGAAATGCGCGCCATAGTCCGGCTCGCCCTTGGTGAAGGCCTGCCGCTCGCGATCATAGGTCGAGGGAAGATGATCGGCGCCGGCGAGCAGCGTGCCGAAGAATTTGCGGTTGTTGACCATGCCGCCGACGCTGATGCCGCCAAAGCCGACGCCGTGATAGCCGCGCTCGCGTCCGATCAAGCGCTGGCGCGAGGCGGCGCCCGTGACATTGTGGAAGGCGAGCGCGATCTTCAGCGCCGTATCGGCGGCTTCCGAGCCGGAATTGCAGAAGAACACGTGGTCGAGATCGCCCGGCGCCAACGCCGCGATGCGCGACGACAACGCGAAAGCCTTGGGATGCGCGAACTGGAAGGTAGGCGCGAAATCGAGCTCGGCCGCCTGTTCCTGGATCGCACGCACGATCGGGGCGCGATTGTGGCCGGCGTTGCAGCACCACAAAGCGGCGGTGGCGTCGAGGATCTCGCGGCCCTCGGGCGTGTAATAATGCATGTCCTTGGAGCGGGCGATCAGGCGCGGGTTCTTCTTGAAAGCGCGATTGGGCGTGAACGGCATCCAGAAGGCGGCGAGGTCGTTGGGAACTTCCGCGCGGGAAGAGGCAGCGGTGGTCATGGGCGTCTCCTGGGGGCGTGATCGCTTTTCTGAGCAATGCCTTCGGGGCCGCGCGATGTCCAGTTGCTCGCGCGTTCAGTCCGTTCTAAATTTTGAACGCATGAACACCTCCCCGCTTGGCCCCCGCCTGCGCAGCCTGCGCCAGCGCGCGGGGCTGTCTCAACGCGAACTGGCGCGGCGCGCGCGCGTTTCGAATGGCGCGATTTCCACTATCGAGGCCGATAAAGTGAGCCCATCGGTCTCGGCTTTGCGGCAGATCCTGTCGGCGCTGGGTCTGTCGATGGGCGAGTTTTTCGCCGGCGACGAGGGCGAGGGCGATCCGGTCGTATTCCGCGCCCGCGAGTTGACGGAGATCGCCGGCGGTTCGGTGTCCTATCGCCAGGTCGGCGCGGACTTGCGCGGCCGGTCGTTGCAGATGATCTTTGAGCGCTATCGGCCGGGCGCGCGCTCGGGGCCGCACATGCTGTCGCATCAGGGCGAGGAGGCGGGGCTGGTCGTCAAAGGTCGGCTGGCGCTGGAAGTGGACGGGCGACGTTACGAACTCGACGAGGGCGACGCCTATCGCTTCGACAGCCGCCGGCCGCATAGTTTCGCCAATGCGGGCGAGAGCGAACTCGTCATCGTCTCGGCCTGTACGCCGCCGACGTTTTAGCGGCGGTTTCGATCTTGCTGAGCCGCGGTTTCGATCTTGCATATCGTCCCGCGATGAGGGAAGGGAGCGGCGCGAGCGGCGCGGCGTCACGGGAAAGATCGATGGGAAAGGTCACGGGGTTTCTGGAGATCGACCGCGCGGACCGGCGTTACGCCCCGGCTTCCGACCGCATCCGCCATTATCGCGAATTCATGTTGCCGCTCAGCGAGGAAGGCAACCGCAATCAGGCGGCGCGCTGCATGAATTGCGGCATCCCCTATTGTCACACCGGCTGCCCCGTCAACAATCAGATCCCCGACTGGAACGACCTCGTTTATCGCGGCGACTGGAAGGAGGCGGCGCGCAACCTGCACTCCACCAACAATTTCCCCGAATTCACCGGCCGCGTCTGCCCCGCCCCGTGCGAGGCGTCCTGCACGCTCAACATCCAGGACACGCCGGTCACCATCAAGACGATCGAATGCGCCATCGTCGACCGCGCCTGGGAACAGGGCTGGGTCAAGCCGGAGCCGCCGACCCACAAGACGGGCAAGCGCGTCGCCGTGGTCGGCTCGGGGCCGGCGGGGCTCGCCTGCGCGCAACAGCTTGCGCGCGTCGGACATGACGTGCATCTGTTCGAGAAGAACGCTCATGCCGGCGGGCTGCTGCGCTACGGCATCCCCGATTTCAAGCTCGAAAAGCGTCATATCGAGCGGCGCGTCGAGCAGATGAAGGCGGAGGGCGTGACCTTCCATTGCCAGACCCATGTCGGCAAGGACATCACCGCCGCCGCCCTGCTGGAAGGCTATGACGCCGTGGCGCTGGCGGGCGGGGCGGAATTGGGGCGCGACCTGCCCGTGCCGGGGCGCGATCTCTACGGCGTCTATTACGCGATGGAGTTCCTGCCGCAGCAGAACCGGCGCGTCTCCGGCGAGCCGCTCGGCACCAACGAGCCGATCCTGGCCGCGGGCAAGCATGTGGTCGTGAACGGCGGCGGCGACACCGGTTCGGACTGCATCGGCACCTCGATCCGCCAGGGCGCGTTGAGGGTAACCCAGCTCGAAATCATGCCGACCCCGCCCAAGCTTGAGGACAAGATGATGAACTGGCCGAACTGGCCGGTGAAGCTGCGCACCTCGTCGAGCCACGAGGAAGGCGCCGAGCGCGATTTCGCCGTGATGACGCGCAAGTTCGAGGGCGAGAACGGCGCGGTGACCGGGCTCGAATGCATCCGGCTCGACGACAGACTGAAGCCGATCGAGGGCACGGAGTTTACGATCAAGGCCGATCTCGTGCTGCTGGCGATGGGTTTCATCTCGCCGGTCAAGGAGGGCCTGCTCGCCGATCTCGGCGTGACGCTCGACCCGCGCGGCAATGTGCTGGCCGACACCAAGGGCTACGGCTCCTCGGTGAGTAAGGTGTTCGCCTGCGGCGACATGCGGCGCGGGCAATCGCTGGTGGTGTGGGCGATCCGCGAGGGGCGGCAATGCGCGGCATCGATCGATGAAGCCTTGATGGGCGAAACCGTCCTGCCGCGGTGAAGCGGCTGGCGCTGACGTTGGTCGTTTTCGCCACGCTGGCGCTGGCGGGGACGGCGGGCCTCTGGCTCCTGATCGAGACATCGGCGCGCTCGCATATCTACGCTTCGACCGACGATATTCCGCCCGCCAAAGCGGGGCTGGTGCTGGGCGCGTCGCGGCTGGTTCGCAACTACGTCGCCAACCCGTTCTTCCGCAATCGGATCGACGCGGCGGCGGCTTTGTTCAAGGCGGGCAAGGTCGAATATCTCATCGTCAGCGGCAGTCAGGCGGGCGGCGGGCGGCCGCGCGGCGGTTACGACGAGCCGGCCGACATGCGCGACGCGTTGATCGCGCTGGGGGTGCCGCGCGATCGCATCTATCGCGACTACGCCGGCTTTCGCACTTTGGACTCGATCGTGCGGGCGCGCGAAGTGTTCGGGCAGGAGCGGGTGATCGTGGTGTCGCAGCCGTTTCATCTCGCCCGCGCGCTGTTTCTGGCGCGCTGGCATGGGCTCGACGATGTCGGATATGCCGCCCGGGACGTGCCGCTGCGGTTTGGCGTGCGAACCTATCTGCGCGAAGTGGCGGCGCGGGTGGCGGCGGCGCTCGACGTGATGCTCGATGTCGAGCCCCGCTTTCTCGGCGCGCCGGTGCAACTCGGCGTGGACGGACCGACATGAATTCGGCTCTGGCCCTGTGTTTGGCCTGCGCCGCCGCCGCTTCGACGAGCCTGGCCCCGTTCCTGCCGGCGCCCGTTCAGCCGCAAAAAATCGTGAAAATGCTGGCGCCGACGGATTTCATCGACCGGACGGCGATCGAGGCGTTCGAGACCAGCGCGGGCTGGATCGTCGCGCTCGACAGCTATTCCAGCGCCGCCGATCTTGCTGAGCGCAGCGGCGGCGAGGCCTATGACGTCGTGCTGCTGCGCGGGCCGGCGCTGGCGCGTCGCGTCGCCAGCGCCGGGTTGGCGCGGCTCGACCGCAGCCGGCTGCCCAATGCGCGCCGGGTCAACCCGGTCGTCGCCGCCAAATATGCGGCTTATGACCGCGACGCCGCGCATGGCGTCCCCTATGGCTGGACAGCGTTCGGGCTGATCTACGACGCCGACAAGTTCGCCGGGCCGCCCGCTTCGTTCGCGCAGGCGCTCGGGCTCGCCAGGGACGCGCATGGCGCGAACGGCTGCGGCGCGATCTGGCCGGACGCGCGCGAGGAGAGTTTTTGGGTCGCCTGGAAGCTCGCCGGCGTCGATCCCGCGCGCGCGAAGCTGGGGGATGTGAAAAGCGCCGGCGCCCTGCTCGAAAAGGCGCGCGCGTCGTTCCAGGTCTTCGCGGCGGCGGACGAGGTCGGCGCGCTCGCCAAGGGCGCGGCGTGTCTAGGCGCAGGCACGGCGGGCGAAGCGGCGGCGGCGATGGCGCGCGGCGGCGACAATGCGCTTAGCATCCGCTTCGCCTATCCGCGCGAGGGCGCGCCGCTGGCGCTCTACGCCCTGGCGATTCCCGCCAACGCCGCGGCGCCCGAGGCCGCCTATCGACTGATCGACGCGCTGCTTGAGCCCGAAGCGGCGAAGGCGGATGCAATCAAGGCGGGCGTCAACAGCGCGCTGGAGACAACGGACCTCGAAATCCTCAAGCGCCTGACGCCGGAGCCGACGCTGGACGCCGCGCTGCTGAGCGCGATGCAGGCGGAATGGAAGCGGTTGACCGCGGCCAAATAATCCCCATCCTCGCGTCGCCATTTCGAGCTTTGCGTCGCGACCGCCTCGTGCTCCATAGGCACGCAGCCGCTTCCCATCGTTAGAGAGCCGCATGTCCAACCAGCCGAACATTCTCATCATCATGGCCGACCAGCTCTCGCCGGCGTTCCTGCGCGTCTATGGTCACAAACTCGTCCGCACGCCGCATATCGACGCGCTGGCGGCCGACGGCGTGGTGTTCGAGAACGCCTATTGCGCCAGCCCGCTTTGCGCGCCCTCGCGCGCGTCGTTCATGGCGGGGCTGCTGCCCTCGCGCACCCGTGTCTATGACAACGCCGCCGAATTCGCCGCCGACATTCCGACCTATGCGCATCACCTGCGCCGGCTCGGCTATCGCACCGTGCTGTCGGGCAAGATGCATTTCTGCGGGCCGGACCAGATGCACGGGTTCGAGCAGCGGCTGACGACCGACATCTACCCCGCCGATTTTGGTTGGACGCCGGACTGGGACCACCCGGAGGCGCGGCCAAGCTGGTATCACAACATGAGTTCGGTGACCGAGGCGGGTCTGGCGGTTCGCACCAACCAGCTCGATTTCGACGACGAAGTGGTGTTCGCCGCCGAGCGCGAGATTTACGACAAGGCGCGGGGAAACGACAAACGCCCGCTGCTGCTGGTCGCCTCGCTGACGCATCCGCACGACCCTTACGCGATCACGCGCGAATATTTCGATCTCTACGCGCAAGAGGATATCGACATGCCCGGCCCGGCGATCCCGCCCGATCAGTTAGACCCGCATTCGCAGCGCCTCCGACATGTCTGCGCGATGGACGCGCAGAAGCTGACCGAGGCGCAAATCCGCACCGCGCGTCGCGCCTATTACGGCGAGATCTCCTATGTCGATCGCAATGTCGGGCGGTTGCTGAAGGCGCTCGGCGATTGCGGCCTGCGCGACGACACCATCGTGATCGTGCTCGCCGATCACGGCGAGATGCTGGGCGACAAGGGCCTTTGGTACAAGATGAGCTTCTTCGAGAATTCCGCGCGGGTGCCGCTGATCGTCAATGCGCCCGGCCGTTTCGCGCCGCGCCGGGTGGCGGCGGCGGCTTCGCTGCTGGACGTGACGCCGACGCTGGTCGATCTCGCCGGCGGCGACGCGGGCGCGATCGACACAGACGGGCGCTCGCTCCTGCCCCATCTCGAAGGCGGCTCGGCGCCGGACGAGACATTGGCCGAATATCTGGCCGAAGGGGCGATCGCGCCGATCGTGATGATCCGCAGGGGGCCGTGGAAATTCATCCATTCGCCCGCCGATCCCGACCAGCTTTACGATCTCTCGCAGGATCCCGGCGAACGCGCCAATCTGGCCAACCATGCGCGCCACGCCGGCCGGGTGGCCGAGTTCCGCGACGAGGTCGCGCGGCGCTGGCGGCTCGACGCGCTCGACGCCGAGGTGCGGGCAAGCCAGCGACGACGGCGCCTCGTCGATGACGCGCTCAACCAAGGCGAGCCGAAGCCTTGGGATTTCCAGCCGTTCAAGGACGCATCGAAATCTTACGTGCGCAACACAATCCCGCTCGACGAGCTCGAAGCGGCGGCGCGTTTTCCGCGCGTGACGCGATAGGCGAAACGCCCCGAGGCGAAGCCTCGGGGCGCCCCCCTCATCTCACGTTACGATCTCAATCGTAGAGAACAGCGGCGACCTTCGGGTCGGCGATGTTGGTCTTGTCGTACCAGTAGAAGCCGGTGTCGATCACCTTCGGCAGCGTCTCGCCCTTGATCGCCTTGGCCAGTGAATCGACGACGCACTTGCCGATGCCGACCGGGTTCTGCGTGATGGCGCCAGCCTCGGAGCCATCCGTGATCGCCGCCTTCTGCTGCTTGCCGGAATCATAGCCGATGATGACGATCTTCTTCTTCATTTCCCTGGCGCCGTTCAGCACTCCGATGATCGAGCCTTCGTTGGCGCCGAACATGCCCTTGATCCCGGGATGCGCCTGAAGCATCGCCTTGGTGATCTCGGTCGACTTCAACTGATCGCCGCCGCCATATTGGATATCGACTATTGTGATCTTCGGGTGCTTGGCCTTCATCTGGTTGACGAAGCCATCGCGCCGGTCCTGGCCCGTCTTGCTGGTCTGGTCATGCACCACGACGGCGACTTCGCCCTCGCCGCCGATCAGTTCGGCCATGTGGTCGGCGGCGACGCCGGCGGCTTTGAGGTTGTCGGTCGTGCAGGTGGCGAGCGGAATGTCGCTGTCGACGCCGGAGTCGAAGGCGATGACCGGGATCTTGGCTTCCTGCGCCTTCTTCAACAGCGGAATGGCCGCCTTGGAGTCGAGCGCGGCGAAGCCCAGGCCCTGCGGCTTCTTGGCGAGCGCGGCGGCGAGCATGTCGATCTGCTTATCGACCATCGCCTCGGTTTCCGGCCCCTCGAAGGTGATCTTCACCCCGTCGGCCTTGGCGGCGTCCTGAGCGCCGGCCTTCACCGCTTGCCAGAATTGATGCTGGAATCCCTTCGAGATGATCGGAAAATAGTCTTCGGCATAGCCTGGCGCGGTCAGCGCCGCGGATGCGCCGAGCGCCAGCGCGCCAATCAGCAAAGTCTTGTTCATCGTTTTCTCCCTGGAGTTGAACGTTTCCCGCCTTTCACGGCGGCTTGGCGATGGATGTCGTCTGTTCCCTGGACTTACTCCCTTCCTTTCAGTTACGTTGCCGCAGCCGCATATCGACATAGACCGCGGCAATGATGATCACGCCCGTGACGACGATCTGCCACTCCTGGGCGACGCCCATGATGCGAAGACCGTTGGTCAGCACGCTCATGATGAAGGCGCCGATGATGGTGCCGAGCATCGTGCCGCGCCCGCCGCTAAGCGAGGTGCCGCCGATCACGGTGGCGGCGATCGCCTCCAGTTCGTAACCCTGGCCCAGCGCCGGCTGCGCGGAATTGAGGCGCGAAGCGATGATCAGGCCCGCGATTCCG
>JANLPL010000255.1:0-14832 GCA_031367195.1 Bradyrhizobium sp. | reverse complement strand
CGGTTGTTGGCCGGCCTGACCGGACCGTCGCGCGGCGGGATCAACTGGAGCGAGCAGGAGCGCGAACTCGGGTTCGTGTTTCAGGAGCCGACGCTGATGCCGTGGACATCCGTGTTCGGCAATGTGTGGTTGCCATTGCGCCTGAAGGGTCAGTCGCGCACGGTCGCAAGACCCGCGGTGATGGAGGCGTTGGAGAAGGTCGGCCTCGCCGGCTTCGCCAACGCCTATCCGCGTGAATTGTCGGGCGGCATGAAGATGCGCGTCTCGATCGCCCGTGCGCTGGTGACGCGGCCCGCGCTGTTGCTGATGGACGAGCCGTTCGCCGCGCTCGACGAGATCACCCGCAACAAGCTCAACGACGATCTGGTGGCGCTGAAGTGCGAACTTGGCGCGACGGTCGTGTTCGTCACCCATTCCGTTTACGAGAGCGTCTATTTGTCCGACCGCATCGTCGTCATGGCCCCGCGACCGGGGCGCATCGTCGCCGAGATCGAAATCGACGCGCCGCTGCCGCGCAGCGAGGAGTTTCGTCTGGAGCCGCTCTATGTCCAACGCTGCCGCGAGACCTCGGCGGCGCTGCATCGGGCGATGTCGCTCGAAGCGGGACGCGTCGCTTCGTGAACCAGCGCAAGCTCCAGCACTATGCGCTGCCGACCTTCGCGCTACTTGCCGCGCTGGCCGGCTGGGAGGCGGTGGTGCGGATCAACCAGATCGAGCCGGTCATATTGCCGGCGCCGAGTCTGGTGCTCAAAACGCTGATCGGCGATTGGCCGGTTTTGTTCCGCTCGCTGGTCGTGACGCTGACGATCACGTTGCAGGCTTTGGTCGCCGCGACCCTCGGCGGCGCCTTGATCGCTTTGGTGTTTGCGCGTTTCCGCTGGATCGAGGAGGCGTTTTTTCCCTTCGCCGTCATTATGCAGGTGACGCCGGTGATCTCGATCGCGCCGCTGCTGCTGGTCTATCTCAGCTCGGGGGGCGCGGTGCTGGTGTGCTCCTTTCTCGTCGCCTTCTTCCCGATTCTCTCCAACACGGCGCTTGGGTTGTCCTCGGTCGATCATAATCTGCTCGACCTGTTCCAGATGTATCGCGCCTCGCGCGGCCGGCAGTTGTTGTGGCTGCGCCTGCCCTCCGCCCTGCCCTATTTCCTGGGCGGCTTGCGGATCGGCGGCGGCCTCGCGCTGATCGGCGCCATCGTGGCGGAGATTGCGGCGGGCTCGGCGGGACAGGGATCGGGCCTCGCCTTCCGCATCATCGAGAGCGGCTATCGGCTCAACATTCCCCGCATGTTCGCCGCGCTGGTGCTGATCTCGCTGACCGGCATCTTCATTTATCTCGTGCTGAGCGTGCTCTCCTTTCTGCTGTTGCATCGCTGGCACGACAGCGCGCGGAGCCGCGAAACGTGAGCCCAGCTTATAGCATCGCCCGCGCGCGCCGCTGGGTCGTGGCGGATGCGCGCGTGCTGGGAGCTGATACGCCGCAGCGGGACGCGCAGGGGTTCGGGCGCGTCGATATTCTCATCGACGAAGGCCGCTTCGGCGCCGTCGCGCCGGCGGGAAGGGGCGATTTCGGCGAGGCTCCGCGTCTGCCGCTCGCCGGCCGCGTCGTGCTGCCCGCCTTCGTCGATGCGCATACGCATCTCGACAAGGGCCATATCTGGCGCCGCGCGCCCAATTCGACCGGCGATTTCGCCACCGCGCTCGAGACCACGGCCATTGACCGCACGGCGCGGTGGAGCGCGCGGGACGTCGATGCGCGCATGGAATTTGGGCTGCGCTGCGCCTATGCCAGCGGCACGCGGGCGATCCGCACTCATCTCGACAGCGTCGGCCCGCAGCCGCAAATCTCCTTTCCCGTTTTCGCCGCCGCGCGCGAGCGCTGGAAGGGGCGGCTCGATCTGCAAGCCTCGCCTTTGTTTGGCGTCGAGGCGCTGTTCGAGCCGGGTTATTTGCAGATAATTGAGGAGATGGTGGAAGCGCAGGGCTCGAAGCTGCTCGGCGCCGTCGCTTATATGATTCCGCGCTTGCAGGAGGCGTTCGATACGCTGTTTGCTCTGGCCGAGCGCAAGGGCTGGGATCTCGATTTCCATGTCGATGAATCCGCCGATCCCGCCGCGCGCTCGCTGGGGATCATCGCCGAGACGGCGTTGGCGCGGCGCTTCGCGGGCAAGATTCTAGTCGGTCATTGTTGCTCGCTGGCGCGGCAGGACGAAAGCGAACGAGAGCAGGTCATCGAGAAAGTTGCCCGTGCGCGAATCGACGTCGTGTCGCTGCCGATGTGCAACCTGTTCTTGCAGGATCGTCAGGCGGGCCGCACTCCACGCTGGCGCGGCGTCACGGCTATGCACGAGTTGAGGGCGGCCGGCGTCGAGACGATGATCGCCAGCGACAACACGCGCGATCCCTTCTACGCCTATGGCGATCTCGACATGCTGGAAACATGGCGCGAGGGGGTGCGTATCCTGCATCTCGATTACCCCTTCGCCGATTGGGCCGACGCGGTAGGCGCTGCGCCCGCGCGGGCAATGCGTCTCGCGCCGCCGCGCATAGCAACAGGCGAGCCCGCCGACATGATCCTGACGCAAGCGCGCGACTTCACCGAATTGTTCGCGCGGCCGCAGAGCGACCGCGTCGTAGTGCGCGACGGCGTGGCGCTCGACGCCGCCGCGCCGGCCTATGCCGAACTCGACCAACTGGAGGGCCTCGCGCCATGACGCGCGCTTACGACATATCAGGCTTCCGCGCCGCTATCGGCGCCATCAAGACCGAGGACAATCCGACGCTGGTCAAACAGAAGAGCCGCGATTTCTACTGGTACTCGCCGGTGCTGAAGCGTGAGTTGGAGCACGTCAGCGCCGACATCATGGTGTCGCCGCGGAGCGAGGACGAGGTGCGCGCCGTGCTCGCCGCCGCCTACCGATTCGGCGTGCCGGTGACGCCGCGCGGCTCGGCGACCGGCAATTACGGGCAGGCGATGCCGCTCAACGGCGGCGTGCTGATGAACCTTGCCGAGATGAACCGCGTCAAGTCGATTGCGCTCGGCCGCGTCGTCTGCGAGCCCGGAGCTCTGCTGATCGAGGTGGATCGCGCGCTGGAGCCGAGCGGCCAGGAATTGCGTATGTTTCCCTCCACCCGCGCGACGGCTTCGGTGGCGGGCTTCGTCGCCGGCGGGTCGGGCGGCGTCGGTTCGATCAGCTGGGGCGGCTTGCGCGATTTCGGCAATGTGATCCGCCTGCGCGTGCTGACGATGGAGGAAAGCCCGCGCGCGCTGGAGCTGACCGGCGCCGATCTGCACAAGGCGATCCACGCCTACGGCACCAATGGAATCATCACGCAAGTCGAGATGCCGCTGGCGCCGCGATATGATTGGATCGACGTGATCGTGGGTTTTGACGATTTCGAGACGGCCAGCGCTTACGGCGCGGCGCTCGGGGCGCAAGACGGCATTCTCAAGAAGCTGGTGACCACGGTGGCGGCGCCGGCGCCGCACGCGTATTTTCTGCGCCATCGCGGATTGATCCCGCAGGCTGCGAGCGTTGTGATCCTGATGATCGCGCCGCATTCGCTCGACGCCTTCTACGCCTTCACCAAGCCGTGGAAGGCTTCCCTGCTGCTCGATTCGAGTCGAGCTTCGGCGGAGACGTTGAAGGGCCTGCCGCCCAATTACGAACTGACCTGGAACCACACCACCTTGCGCGCGCTGCGCGTCGATCCCTCGATCACTTATCTGCAAGTGCGCTACGGCGAGGGCCTCGCGCTCGACCGGGCGCATAAAATTCTGCACAAATATGAGAGCGAGTTGATTGGCCATTTCGAATTCATCCGCTTCAATGGGCGCATCGAATTCGCCGGCCTGCCGCTGCTGCGTTTTACCGACGAAGCGCGGCTCGACGCGATCATTCGCGATCACGAGGCGATGGGCGCCTTCGTGTTCAATCCGCATCGCTACACCCTGGAGGAAGGCGGCATGAAACAGACCGACGCGATCCAGCTCGCCTTCAAGCGCGAGACCGATCCGCGCGGGCTGCTCAATCCCGGCAAGATGATCGCGTTCGAAGACCCTGACTTTGATCTCTCGGGCGGACAGTCCTATCTGTTTCCCGGTCTGGAAGCGCGCGCTGCGGCGGCGCGGGGCTGATGCGCGTTCTCCTGCTCTACGCCCATCCCGTCGAGACCAGTTTCGGCGCGGCGGTGCATCGCGCCCTGGTCGATGCGCTGGCGAAAGGCGGCCACGAGGTCGATGACTGCGATCTCAACGCCGAAGGCTTCGATCCCGTTATGACGGGGCAGGATCGGCTCGACTACCACGACATTTCCGTCAATCGCAGCCGCGTCGCCCCTTATGTCGATCGCTTGCTGGCGGCGGACGCCTTGGCGTTCTCGTTCCCGGTCTGGAACATGGGCTTTCCCGCCATCCTCAAGGGTTTCATCGACAAGGTGTTCCTGCCCGGCGTCAGCTTCACGTTGAGCGAGAACGGCGACTACACGCCCTGCCTGCATAACATCAAAAAACTGGGCGTCGCCTGCACCTATGGCGGCTCGCGACTACGCACCTTCGTCGCGGGCGATCCCTGCCGACGTTTCATTACGCGGTCACTGCGGATGGCGTGCGCGCCGGGGACGGCCTGCGATTATGTCGCGCTGCACGACATGAACCATACGTGCGTCAAAAGCCGCGCCGCCTTTCTTGAAAAGGTGACGCGGCGGTTTTCAGCCTGGTGAGGCGTTAGCTGGTGATGGCGCCGTTCATACCGTTGGGGAAGAACAACCCCTTGGTCGCGCCCGCGGCGCCGTAGACGATGTTGAGCACCTGGCGCGTCGTGCGGTCGTAGGCGATGGCGTTATTGCCGGGCGGAGGATTGGGGAATCCGCCAAGAAGCGTGCCGTTCTGGTTGTCGGAAACATCGGCGACATGCGGATATTGCACATTGCCGACGCCGTGATCATCGACGTTCTGCGTGCCGTAGGTGCCATCGAGCGTTGCGCGCAGATTGGCGATCGCCGCTGTTTGCTGCGTGAAGCCGGCCGCGAACAGCACGGTGCGGATAATGCCGGCGTGATAGGCCTCGGCGGCCAGAATGCCGGCGGCGCGGTCGAGATAGTTCTTGTCGGTCAAAAGCGCGGCGGCGCCGTGATAGGCGGTAACGCCGACGTCCTCGAACACATAGGCGCCGAGCATGAAACTCATATCGTCGGCGAAGGGGTCGAAGTTGGGGCTGAGGCCGGTCACCTGACCGAGAGTCTTGAAGCTGTTGACGAGATCGAGCGCCGGCTCGTTGACCACGCTGGCGCCGAGCGCGGCGCGCAGGAACAGCACATGCGAACGCTCTTCCTTGGCGATCTCTTGCGCGTAGGCCCGAATGAGCGGCGAGGTGAAATTCACCTGACGGCCGCCAACGACCCCGCCGCTAACGCCGGTGTTAACTGTGCCAAGGCCATATCCGTAAGCGGCGCGACTATAAAACTCCGCCTCCAGATATTCGAGATTCAGGGCGAATTGCAAAATGGCGACATCGAGATTGGCCGACTTCGCCGGGGCGACGCCCAACGCTCCTACAGCAGCGACGCCAGCCGCCGCGGCGCCTATGCCGCGAAGAAACCCGCGCCGATCGTGGTCCGTTTCTTTGACAATCGCCCTTCGTGCGCGGCGACGTTCCATCAGATCAGCCAGCATGGTCGTTTCCTCTATAAAGGAACCAATCGGCTTTGCGGCAGTCACGCCGAAAGTCCGAAGGAGCCACCCATCGGCTCTTGAGGACGAAACGGCCAATAAGGGGGAGAGTTTCATCAAACGTGAAATATTTTTAACTCCTTCCGGGGAAGGTGGGCTAATAATAACGGGAAAATGTTGTTATTGTTGAATTTCGATCCGTTGCAAACCATGGCGTCGTCCCTTGCCTCGGCGGCGGCTTACAAACGGCAATAAAGTCGGCGGGTTTGGCGCCCGCGACGCCTCGCCGCTTGCGAAGGCTGGCCGCGCTCGTTAACGTGAATCATCAGAACGAGCTGGCCAGAGGCCCGGGTTTCACCAAGGAGGCGATCAGGTGTCGGTGTCGGCGGACTATTTGCTCGATCGCAGGAGGCTGTCGCGTCAGGTGACGGTCTGGCGCGCGATCGCGTTCGGCGTCGCCGCGCTCGCTTTGGTCGCGCTCGGGCTGCGTTTCGGCGGTTACCGTCTGGCGGCGGGCGGCGATCATGTCGCCAAGCTGCGGATCGCCGGCCTTATCACCGGCGACGACGCGACCGTCGCGGCTCTACAGGCCATCGGACGGTCGAGCGCCCGCGCGGTTCTGCTCGATATCGACAGCCCCGGCGGCACGACGGCAGGTTCGGAACGACTTTATGACGAAATCCGGCGGCTGGCGGCGAAAAAACCGACCGTCGCCGTCGTCGGCGCCCTGGGCGCGTCGGGCGCCTATATCACGGCGCTGGCGGCGGATCGCATCTTCGTGCGCCAGACCTCGCTGATCGGTTCGATCGGCGTGCTGGCGCAATATCCCAACGTAGCCGGCCTGCTCGACAAGATCGGCGTCAAATATGAGACGATCAAATCCTCGCCGCTCAAGGCGGTTCCCAATGGCATGGAGCCGACCAGCGACGCGGCGCGGGCGGCGATCGCCGCCGTGATCGAGGATTCTTTCGCCTGGTTCAAAGGTCTGGTGCGCGAGCGCCGCGGCATGAGCGAGGAAGAGCTTGCGCGCGTCGATGATGGCCGCATCTTCACTGGGCGGCAGAGCCTGCCGTTGAAACTGGCCGACGCCCTCGGCGGCGAGCGCGAGGCGGTGGAATGGTTGACCGCGAACAAGGGCTTGCCGAAAGACCTCCCCCTGCGCGACTATTCGCCGGGTTCGGGTTTTGCGGGATTCACGCTAAAGAGTTTCGGCGGTGGTCCGCTGACGTCGCTGTGGCGCGCGTTCGGCGGGGAGAGCGGGTCGGTTGACGGTCTGATCTCTGTTTGGCGGATGACAGCCGGAAATTGAGGGCCTGCCTCCTTGAGGCGTGTCACGGTTCGTGAAGGGGCGGCGTCGTGATTAAATCGGAATTGGTACAGCGTTTGGCGGCGCGCAATCCGCACCTCTACCAACGCGACATCGAAAACATCGTCGATGCGATCCTCGGCGAGATCACCGGCGCGCTTTCGCGGGGCGACCGCGTGGAGTTGCGCGGCTTCGGCGCGTTTTCGACCAAACAGCGTCAGGCCCGCACGGGACGAAACCCGCGCACGGGCGACAAAGTGCCGGTCGATGAAAAATTCGTGCCGTTTTTCAAAACAGGCAAAGAAATGCGCGAGCGGCTCAACAAATAAAGCCGCCGCGCGTTCCCCGGCGCGAAGATTTCGCGCCCCCGCCGGTCGCCTGCCCTCAGTCGAGCGTGCCGACCGGAAGATCGTTGATCTTCCTGTGCGCGCCGTCCGACTTTGGTTTGCCGGCGTCAGGCGCCTTTTCGGCCTTGGCCTGAACGGGTTCCGGCGAAACGGCCGACTTGAGCGCTTCCACAGCCTTGGGCGCTTCAACGGGCTTGCGCGCCTCCTGCACGGGGACGGGCGTCTCCACGACCCTCGGCGTCTCCGCCGGCTTCACGCTTTCCACCACACTCGGCGTCTTCGGCGCCTCGCCGGCGGGCGCGACGGCGGCCATCGACGAAGGCGTCGGCTTGCCGGCCTCGGTCGTGGGCGCGGCGTCCGGGGTCGGTTCGGCGGCGGGCGCTTTAGCTGTGTTGGTGTGGCTGTGTTTCTTCACCGCCTGCCGCTTGGGCCTGGGCGTTCCCGCGTCGGGCACGCGCTCGGGCGGAGTGGGCTTGGACGCGAACAGACCGTCGCTGCCGTAAACACGCGAGGGAGGGTTCAGAACGTCATCGAACGCCGTTCTGTCGTTGCGTTTCACCCGGTCGTTATTCCGGCGATCGTCGCCTTCGTCAGAATTGCGCGACGTCCGCGCGTCTTCGTCGTAATGCGAACGATGCGACGCGGCGAAACGCTCCAGCACATGGCCATCATGCGCGCTGACGATCAGCCGCATCGACCGTCCGGAAACCGAATCGACGTCGCAGACATAGACATCGCCGCGCCGAACCAACGGCCCGCGCAGATCATAGCCCTGGTCTTCGAGCATTCCGACGACTTGCCGCAGCGACATGTCGTAGAAGGAGAAAAAGCTCTGCGCGCGCGCAACCGGCGATACGAACAGCGCCGCCGCCAAAGCGAGGCTCGACGCCGCTGCGAACCGAATGGCCATTACCCGCTCCACGAAAAACGCCAACAAAGGAAAGCTCGGAGCCTTGTCAACGCAAATTAAGGCGTCGTTAGGACAAGCTATCGCTGGCCGCGCGCCAAGGCCAGCAGGCCGTCGATTTCCGAGCCAGAAGTTTCAAACGAGGTTACCAGCCGGATCAGGCTTTCGCCGGCGCCGGGGGCGCGCACGGGCGGCACGCCTCGGGTCGGCCAATCGTAAAACGACGCGCCGGCCGCGCGCCAACCGGCGATCATCGCGGTCGGCGCGATGACGAAGACCTCGTTGACCTCGATCGGCCAGCCGGCGCGGACGCCGGGGACGGCGATCAGGCCATCGAACAGCCGCCGCGCGGCGGCGTTGGCGCGCGCGGCGAGGTCGAGCCAGAGGCCGCCTTCGAGATAGGCCTCCATCTGCACGCCGAGCAGGCGTCCCTTCGACAGCGTGTGGCCGCCGCGTTTGCGAAGGTAAGGAAAACTTTCCGCGCGGCGCTTGTCGAAGAACAGCACCGCCTCGCAGGCGAGCGCGCCGTTCTTGGTCGCGCCGAATGACAATACATCGATCCCGGCCCGCCAACTCATCTCGGCGGGCGGACATTGCGCGGCGACGAGCGCGTTGGCGAAGCGGGCGCCGTCCATGTGGACGGCGAGGCCTTGGCGTTGCGCGATCTCGGCCAGCGCGCGGATCTCGTCGAGGCTGTAGATCGTGCCGGCTTCGGTCGCCTGCGACAAAGTGAGCGCCGCCGGCTGGCACGACTTGACGAGGCCGCGCGGGAAACGGGCGAGCGTCTCGCGCAAGGCGTCCGGCGTGATCTTGCCGTCGTAGCCAGGAATTCCGACCAGTTTCGCGCCGCCGGTGAAGAATTCCGGCGCGCCGCATTCGTCGTCGTGGACGTGGGATTCCTCGTGGCAGAACACAGCTTCCCACGGCCGGGCGAGCGCCGACAAAGCCAGCGCATTGGCCGCCGTGCCGGTGGGAACCAGAAAAGCGGCGAGGTCGGTCTCGAATAGCTCCGCCAGTCTCGCCACGGCGCGCTGCGACCAGGGGTCCGCGCCATAGGCGGCGGCCGCGCCCTGCGACGCTGCGGCGATGGCGGCGAGGATGGGCGGGGCGACGCCGGCCCCGTTGTCGCTGGCGAAATTCAAGGCGGCCCCTTTGCAAACATGGCCGCCTCTTGCCGCCGTTGTCAGCGGTTGACAAGACCAAGCTCGCCGCGACCGCCTGAAGTGGAAAAATTGTCGCTTGGCTTCGCCGCGACGCCTTGTGCGCCGAAAAGGTTTCTGGCAAGCTAACCACGATAGGACAGTCTTGCTGACCCATTCGCGCATTGCGACATCGGCGAGGCTCATCGGGGCGTATCATGTCGGACGCGACGCAAGATACCAAACGCCGGAAACGCCGCGCCTGACCTGTTCCGGCGCCGCGCTCTCCTGTCCCGCGCATAGCAATTGCATTAGACAACCCGAAAATTCGATACGAGCGCCCCGACTTGCGCGCTCCAGGCTGCTCAAGGGAGTGGAGAGATGAACGAGACGACTGCCCCCGCTCTGCTCGGCGCGGACCCGGCCATGCCGCGCGCGGTCGGCCTCTACAACCCCGCCAAGGAGCACGATTCCTGCGGCGTCGGCTTCGTCGCCGACCTTCACAACCGCAAGAGCCACGCGATCCTCGAAAAGGGCTTGCAGATTCTTGTCAATCTCGATCATCGCGGCGCGACCGGGGCCGACGCCACGCTCGGCGACGGCTGCGGCGTGCTGACGCAGATTCCGCACGCCTTCTTCGCGGCCGAATGCGCCAAGCTCGGCTTCACGCTGCCTGAGCCCGGTCATTACGCGATCGGCCAGTTCTTCATGCCGCGCGATGCCGAGGCGCGCGCGCAGGTTGAGAGAATCGTCGAACAATCCATCGCGGCCGAAGGCCAGAAGCTGATTGGCTGGCGCGACGTGCCGGTGGACAATTCAACCCTCGGCCCGCGCGTGAAGGCGGTCGAGCCGGTGCATCGTCAGGTGTTCATCGGCCGCGGCGTCGGCGCCGAAGACGAAGACGCATTCGAGCGGCGCGTGTTCGTCATCCGCAAGGTCGTCTCCAATCGCACCTATGAGATCGGCGGGCCGAAGGTCGCCGAATATTACCCCGTGTCGATGTCGTGCCGCACCATCGTCTATAAGGGCATGGTGCTGGTCGCCCAACTCGGGCCCTATTACACGGATCTTACAGACCCGCGCTTCGAGACCGCGCTGGCGCTGGTGCATCAGCGCTTCGCCACCAACACATTCCCGTCGTGGCGGCTCGCCCATCCCTATCGCATGGTCGCCCATAACGGCGAGATCAACACGCTGCGGGGCAACGTCAACTGGATGGCGGCGCGGCAGGCCAATGTCGATTCCGAACTGTTCGGCAACGACATTTCCAAGCTGTGGCCGATCTCCTACGAAGGCCAGTCCGACACCGCCTGTTTCGACAATGCGCTCGAATTTCTGGTGCGCGGCGGCTATTCGCTGACCCACGCGATGATGATGCTGATCCCGGAAGCCTGGGCTGGCAATCCGCTGATGAGCGAGGAGCGGCGCGCGTTCTACGAATATCACGCCGCGATCATGGAGCCGTGGGACGGCCCCGCCGCCATGGCCTTCACCGACGGTCGCCAGATCGGCGCGACGCTCGACCGCAACGGCCTGCGGCCGGCCCGCTATTTCGTCACCGACGACGGCCTCGTCGTGCTCGCCTCCGAAATGGGCGTGCTGCCGGTGCCAGAGGAACGCATCATCCGCAAGTGGCGCCTGCAACCCGGCAAGATGCTGCTGGTCGATCTGCAGGAGCACCGCATCGTCTCCGATGATGAGTTGAAGGCGTCGCTGTCGCAGGCCCACCCGTATAAGGACTGGCTCAACCGCACCCAGATCGTGCTGGAGGAACTGAACCCGGTCGCGCCGCGCGCCTCGCGCACCGATGTTTCGTTGCTCGATCGCCAGCAGGCGTTCGGCTACAGCCAGGAAGACTTGGCCATCCTGATGGCGCCGATGGCCTCGACCGGCCAGGAGGCGGTCGGCTCGATGGGCACCGACACGCCGATCTCGGCGCTCTCGTCCAAGTCAAAGCTGCTCTACACCTATTTCAAGCAGAACTTCGCGCAGGTCACCAATCCGCCGATCGACCCGATCCGCGAGGAACTGGTGATGAGCCTCGTCTCGTTCATCGGGCCGCGGCCGAACCTGCTCGATCTCGAAGGCCTCGCGCGCCGCAAACGGCTGGAGGTGCGCCAGCCGATCCTCACCAACGAGGATCTGGAAAAGATCCGTTGCATCGGCCATTTCGAGGATTCGTTCGACACCAAGACGATCGACATCACCTATGCCGTCGAGCGCGGCGCGGCGGGCATGGAGGATGCGATCACGCGCATCTGCGAGCGCGCGGAGAGCGCCGTCGTCGGCCGCTACAACATCATCATCCTCAGCGACCGCATGGTGGGGCCGGACCGCATCCCGATCCCCTCGCTGCTCGCCACGGCGGCCGTGCATCATCATCTCATCCGCAAGGGGCTGCGCACCTCGGTCGGCCTGGTGGTCGAAGCGGGCGATGCGCGCGAGGTGCATCATTTCTGCTGTCTGGCCGGCTACGGCGCCGAGGCGATCAACCCCTATCTCGCATTTGAAACGCTGGCGGCGATGGCGGACGATCTGCCGGAGAAGATTTCGGCTTATGAGGTGCTCAAACGCTTCATCAAGTCGATCGACAAGGGAATTTTGAAGGTGATGTCCAAGATGGGCATCTCGACCTATCAGTCCTATTGCGGCGCGCAGATTTTCGACGCCATCGGCCTGTCGCAGGCGTTTATCGACAAGTTCTTCTTCGGCACCGCCACCACCATCGAGGGCGTTGGCATGACCGAGGTCGCCGCCGAAACGGCGCGCCGCCATCGCGACGCCTTCGGCGATTCCCCTGTCTTGCGCGGCGCGCTGGAGGTTGGCGGCGAATACGCCTATCGCCTGCGCGGCGAGGCGCATAGTTGGACGCCGCAGACGGTTTCGTTGCTTCAGCACGCCGTGCGCGGCAATGCGCGCGACAAATATGAGGCCTACGCCAAGCTGCTCAACGATCAGTCCGAGCACTTGCTGACCATTCGCGGCCTGTTCCGCATCAAGGCCGCCGACGAGGACGGCCGCAAGCCGGTCCCGCTGGCCGAGGTGGAATCAGCCGTCGATATCGTCAAGCGCTTCGCCACCGGCGCGATGTCCTATGGCTCGATCTCGCGCGAGGCGCACACCACGCTGGCGATTGCGATGAACCGGATCGGCGGCAAGTCCAACACCGGCGAGGGCGGCGAGGAGAGCGACCGCTACAAGCGGATGGCGAATGGCGATTCCATGCGCAGCGCCATCAAGCAGGTGGCGTCCGGGCGCTTTGGCGTGACGACGGAATATCTGGTCAACTCCGACATGATGCAGATCAAGATGGCGCAGGGCGCCAAGCCCGGCGAGGGCGGGCAACTACCCGGCCACAAGGTCGACGCCGTGATCGCCAAGGTGCGCCATTCGACGCAAGGGGTCGGCCTGATCTCGCCGCCGCCGCATCACGACATCTATTCGATCGAGGATTTGAAGCAGCTCGTCTATGATCTGAAAAACGTCAATCCGCAGGCGCTCGTTTCCGTCAAGCTCGTCTCCGAAGTCGGGGTCGGCACGGTCGCGGCGGGCGTCGCCAAATGCAAGGCGGATCACGTGACGATCTCGGGCTACGAGGGCGGCACGGGCGCCTCGCCGTTGACATCAATCAAACATGCGGGCTCCCCCTGGGAGATCGGTCTCGCCGAGACGCATCAGACCCTGGTGATGAACGGCCTTCGCGCCCGCATCGCGGTGCAGGTCGACGGCGGCGTCCGGACGGGGCGCGACGTGGTGATCGGCGCGCTGCTCGGCGCCGACGAATTCGGCTTCGCCACCGCGCCGCTGATCGCGGCCGGCTGCATCATGATGCGCAAGTGCCATCTCAACACCTGCCCCGTGGGCGTTGCGACGCAAGACCCAGTGCTGCGCAAGCGCTTCACCGGCCAGCCCGAGCATGTCATCAACTTCTTCTTCTTCGTCGCCGAGGAAGTGCGCGAGCTGATGGCGGCGCTCGGCTATCGCAACTTCAACGAAATGGTCGGACAGCGGCAGATGCTCGACAAGACCGATCTGATCGCTCAGGGCAAGGCGCAAGGGCTCGACTTCAGCAAGTTGTTCTACAAGCCCGAGCCGTGGCCGACCGATGGAATCTGCCACACGCAGGCCCAAGACCATCAGTTGGAGAAGGTGCTGGACCGCGTGTTCATCGCCCAAACCAAGGACGCGCTGGACTCGGCCAAGCACGTACGGCTCGACATGCGGATCGCCAATTCCGATCGCTCCGCCGGCGCCATGCTGTCGGGCGAAATCGCCAAGCGCTACGGCCATGCGGGCCTGAAGGACGGTTCGATCCACATCAAACTGAAGGGCACGGCCGGCCAGAGTTTTGGCGCGTTCCTCGCCAAGGGCGTGACGCTGGAGCTGGAAGGCGACGGCAACGATTATGTCGGCAAGGGTCTGTCGGGCGGCCGCATCATCGTCTATCCCTCGAAGGAGGCGGTGAAGCTGACGCCGGAACATTCGATCATCGTCGGCAACACCGTGCTTTACGGCGCGGTTTCAGGCGAGTGCTACTTCCGCGGCGTGGCCGGCGAGCGGTTCGGCGTGCGCAACTCCGGCGCCATCGCGGTGGTCGAGGGCGCGGGCGACCATGGCTGCGAATATATGACCGGCGGCGTTGTCGTGGTGATCGGCGAAACCGGCCGCAATTTCGCGGCGGGCATGTCGGGCGGCATCGCCTATGTGCTCGACGAGGCCGGCAATTTCGCCGAGCGCTGCAATCTGGCGATGGTCGATCTGGAGCCGGTCACGGCCGAGGAGGAGGTGATGCTGCGCCATCTTCACTCCGGGGGCGATCTGGCGTCGCACGGCCGCGTCGATGTGATGGGCGACATGAGCCGCCACGACGCCGAACGGCTGCATCAGTTGATCAGCAACCACGCGCGCTACACGGGGTCGGATCGCGCCCGGCACATTCTGGAGAATTGGGAGACGTTCCTGCCCAAATTCCGCAAGGTGATGCCGGTTGAATACCGCCGCGCGCTGGCCGAACTGGCGGCGCAGACCGGCGCGGCGGTGGCGGCGGAGTAGTGGGCGAGCGCCCTCGTCCGAAATCGGCCGAGGGCGCTACCGCCTGCGCTTCCCCGCCCCACCCCTCGGCCGCGCCTCGCCGCCGCCGAAATTATGCGGCCCCATATCCGCGTCGTTCGGCTTGTGGACGCGGCTCGGCATGTTGGCGGCGCGGCCGTATTTGCGCTCGCCCTCGTATCCCCCGCCCGCCGCCTCGACCGAGGCCTGACGCGCCAGCGGGTCGTCGCCGACGGCGAGTTCGACCACTTGCAGCCGCTTGATCTCGTCGCGCAAGCGCGCGGCCTCCTCGAATTCGAGATTGCCCGCCGCCGCCTTCATGCGCTTCTCCAGATCGGCCAAGGTCGCCTGGAAATTGTGGCCAATGGCGGGGGTGCTCGACAGGCCCGCATCGACCGTCACATGGTCTTTCTCATA